>RZYG01000222.1 GCA_009930415.1 Spartobacteria bacterium
GGACCGGTTGCTCAAGCTGATGAACAAGGGCGTGACGGTGGCGCAAGCCGCGCGGGCGGCCAAGGCGTTCGCCGACGCGGGCATCCTCGTGCACGCCTATCTGATGTACGGATTCCCGACCCAGACCATCCGGGAGACGGTGGACGCGCTGGAAACGGTGCGGCAACTCTTCGAAGAGGGCTGCCTGCATTCGGGCTATTTCCACCGGTTCGCGTGCACGGTGCATTCGCCGGTGGGGCGGCATCCGGAAAAATATGGGGTGCAGCTGATCCCGCTGCCGCCGGCGCCGTTCGCGCGGAACGACGTGGGGATCGTCGATCCGGCGAGCGGAGATCTGGAGATGCTGGGGCGGGGCTTGCGCAAGGCGCTCTACAACTTCATGCACGGCGTGGGGCTGGATGCCGACGTGCGCGGCTGGTTCGACGTTCCCGTGCCGCGCCCGAAGCTGAAGCGCGATTTCATCGCGCAGGCGCTGAAGTCCTGACGGCTCCGGGTTGCGCCGCGTTTCCCGGCGGAGTAGACTGCCCGGCAACGGAAAAGGAGCCCGCCCATGAAGAAAGTCCGCAATCCCGCCCGCAAACCCTCGCTGGAACGTCACTGGTCGCAGGCCGTCACGGACGGAATGGAACGCGCGGCCAGCCGCGCCATGCTGCACGCGGTCGGTTTCACCTGCGCCGATTTCCGCAAGTCGCAGATCGGCATCGCCTCGACCTGGAGCCAGGTCACGCCCTGCAACATGCATATCGACCGCCTGGCGCGGCGGGCGGCGGAAGGCGTGGCGGCCGCCGGCGGCAAGCCGGTGATCTTCAACACGATCACGATTTCGGACGGCATTTCGATGGGCACGCCGGGCATGCGCTATTCGCTCGTCTCGCGCGAGATCATCGCGGACTCGATCGAAGCCGTGGCCGGCTGCGAGGCGTTCGACGGCCTGGTGGCCATCGGCGGCTGCGACAAGAACATGCCGGGCTGCCTGATTGCGATGGCGCGGCTGGACCGGCCCGCCGTGTTCGTCTACGGCGGCACGATCAAGCCGGGCTGCCACCGCGGCCAGAAAGTGGACATCGTCAGCGTGTTCGAAGCCGTGGGCCGGCAGGCGCGCGGGGAGATCACGGACCGCGAGCGGCGCCAGATCGAGGCCTGCGCGATTCCGGGGGCGGGTTCGTGCGGCGGCATGTACACGGCCAACACCATGGCCTCCGCGATCGAGGCGCTGGGCATGAGCCTGACGAACAGCGGCGCGCAGAACGCCGTTTCCGCGGCGAAGACGCGCGACTGCCGCGAAGCCGGCCGGGCGGTGCTGAACCTGATCCGGCGCGGCATCCGGCCCTCCGACATCCTGTCGCGCGAGGCGTTCCTGAACGCCATCGCCCTGGTCATGGCCATGGGCGGCTCGACCAACGCGGTGCTGCATCTGTTGGCGATCGCCCACGCCGCGAACGTGAAGCTGGAGCTCGACGATTTCAACCGCGTGGGGGCGCGCACGCCGGTGCTGGCGGACCTGAAGCCCAGCGGACGGCACGTCATGTCGGATCTGGTCGCCATCGGCGGGACGGCGCCGCTGATGAAGCGGCTGGTGGAGGAAGGTTTGATGGACGGCGGCCTGCTGACCGTGACGGGCAAGACCCTGCGCGAAAATCTGCGTGGCGTGAAACCCTATCCCAAGGGCCAGACGGTCATCCGTCCGTTGGCCGATCCGATCAAGAAGGACGGCCATCTCGTGGTCCTGCGCGGCAACCTCGCTCCGGAAGGGGCGGTGGCGAAGATCAGCGGCCACGAAGGCCTGCGGTTCGAAGGGCGCGCCATCGTTTTCGAGTCCGAGGAAACGGCCTTGGCCGCGATCCTGAAGGGGAAGGTGAAGAAGGGGCATGTCGTCGTCATCCGCAACGAAGGCCCGCGCGGCGGGCCGGGCATGCGCGAAATGCTCTCGCCGACTTCGGCGATCATGGGCCGCGGGCTGGGGGCGGACGTGGCGCTGATCACCGACGGCCGGTTTTCGGGCGGCAGCCACGGATTCGTGGTGGGCCATGTCTCGCCGGAAGCCGGCGTGGGCGGGCCGATCGCGTGGGTGCGCAACGGCGATCCCATCGCCATCGATTCCGCGGCGCGCCGGATCGATCTGGGCATTTCCGCCGCGGAATTCCGGCGGCGACGCGCGGCCTGGAAAGCGCCGCAACCCCGCGAAACCCGCGGCGTGCTGGCCAAGTACGCGCGCGAGGTCGGCAGCGCCTCGTTCGGCGCCGTGACGGATTGACGGCCACCCGTCTGCGCCGTTCGAAAATTGTTGTCCGCCGGGGGGCATTCCCGCTTGTGCCTTTGGAATTCTTCTGCGATAAAAACCCGCGTTGGATTCAACGAAAGGAAACATCATGGCGAAATTCTCAGGCAAGGTTCTGATGGTCGGTTACGGTTCGGTGGCGCAGTGCACGCTGCCCTTGTTGCTCAAGCTGGCGAAGGTGCCCGCGAAAAACATCACCGTGATGGACTTCGAGAACAAGCGCCCGGAACTGAAGCCGTGGCTCGCGCAGGGGGTGAAATTCGTCCGCGACCGCGTGACGCAGGAAAACATGGGCGCGCTGCTGGGCAAGTACCTGAAGGCGGGCGACCTCCTGGTCGATCTGGCCTGGAACATCGACTGCTGCGAAATCCTGCAATGGTGCCACGACGCGGGCGTGCTCTATATCAACACCTCGATCGAACTGTGGGATCCGTACGCCGGAGCGAAGAACAAGCACCCCACGGAAAAGACGCTGTATTTCCGCCGCATGGCGATCCGCAAGATGCTGGCGAAGTGGAAGACGCCGGGCGCGACGGCGGTGCTGGAGCACGGCGCGAATCCGGGCCTGATCTCGCATTGGACCAAGCGCGGCCTGCTGGACGTCGCCGCGGCCGCGGTGGCCGAAAAGAAGGTCAAGGGCGCGAAAGCCGCGAAGATCGCGGCGCTGGCGAAGTCGCAGACGTTCAACGAACTGGCGATGGAACTGGGCGTGAAGGTCATCCATTGCAGCGAGCGCGACACGCAGATTACCGACGTGCCCAAGGCGGTGGACGAGTTCGTCAACACGTGGAGCATCGAAGGCTTCCGCGAGGAAGGCATCACGACGTCAGAACTGGGCTGGGGCACGCACGAGAAGCAGCTGCCGCCGCTGGCCTACGAGCACAAGACCGGGCCGAAAAACCAGATCTGCCTGGCGCGCATGGGCATGAACACGCGCGTGCGCACCTGGGTGCCGAACTACACGGTGGAAGGCATGGTGGTGCGCCACGGCGAGGCCTTCACGATCAGCGATTTCCTGACGGTTTGGAAGAACGGCAAGGCGGTCTACCGCCCGACGATGCACTACGCCTACTGCCCGTGCGACGCGGCGATCATCTCGCTGCACGAACTGCGCGGCCGCAACTACGAGCTGCAGCCCAAGCTGCGCATCATGGGCGACGAGATCACGGAGGGCCGCGACGTCCTTGGCGCGCTGCTCATGGGCCACGCGTTCAATTCGTGGTGGACCGGCAGCGACCTGAGCATTCAGCACGCCCGCAAGATGGTGCCGCACCAGAACGCGACGACCCTGCAAGTGGCCATCTCCGTCGTGGCGGCGTCCATGTGGATGTTCGACCACGCCGCAGAGGGCGTCTGCTCGCCGGAAGACCTGCCGCACGAGTTCGTGCTGAAGGTCGCCGATCCGTACCTCGGCAAGAATCTCTCGGTGCGGTCCGACTGGACGCCGCTGAAGCACTACGAAAACCACTTCGCGGGCTACAACCGGCCGGATCTCGACCGGAAGGATCCCTGGCAGTTCAAGAACTTCCTCATCCAGGATTAAGGTGGATGGAAACGCCGCGCCTTTGGGCGCGGCGTTTCACTTGAGACGGGAAAGGCAGGCGACCATGGTCACGCAGGCGCAACTGAAGAAACTGGCGAAGGAATACGGCACGCCGCTGTTCGTGGTGGACCACGACCAGTTGCGCAAG
>RZYG01000223.1 GCA_009930415.1 Spartobacteria bacterium
CTCGGACCGGGTTTGGAGAAATTTGGGAACAGCTGCGGTCTCAGCAAGCTGAGCCCCTACAAGCGAGGGTCGAATCTATCGTGAAGAATCCGGTCATGCGCCCGACAGGCGGTTGGGCGTGTTCTTTTGCTTGTCCGGCGTCCGACGGCGAGGCAGAATCGGTTTTCCATGGATGCGACCATCCACATGCCGATCCTGCTGCAACCGGTGTACAAGGAGTACATCTGGGGCGGCGACCGGCTGATCCACGAATTCCACCGGCGGCTCAACGCGGGCATCTACGCCGAGGCCTGGGAGATCGCCGACCATCCCGACGGCCGCACCCGCATCATCAACGGCCCCGACGCCGGCGCCACGCTGGCCGAAGCCATCGCCCACCGCGGACCCGAATTGCTTGGCGCGGGGCGCACGGACAAAACCTTTCCGCTGCTGGTCAAGCTGATCGACGCGCGCGAGACCCTCTCCGTGCAGGTCCATCCGAACGACGAAGCCGCCGCGCGGTTCGGCGGCGAGGCCAAGAGCGAAATGTGGTACGTCCTGTCCGCCACGCCCGATGCCCACATCTATTCCGGCTTCAAGCCGGGCGTTGGGCCCGCCGAATTCGAGCAGGCCCGCGCGGCCGGCACCATTCCGTCCCTGCTCCAGCGCTTTCCGGCGCGCCCCGGCATGGTGTTCAACACGCCCGGCGGCCGCGTCCACGCCATCGGCGCCGGCTGCCTCCTGCTGGAAGTCCAGCAGGACGCCAACACGACCTACCGCCTCTACGACTGGGACCGGCTCGACAAGGACGGCCAGCCCCGGCGCTTGCATCTGGAACAGGCGCTGCGGGTGATCGACTGGAACCTCACCGGCACCCCCGTCGCCCCGATCCTGCCCGAAGTGCCGCAGCCCGGCGGACTCGTCACCCGCCTGCTGCTGGACGATCCCCACTTCCACGTCGAGGAATGGACCGTGGCCGCGCCGTGCCAGATCGCGCACGACGCCCGCAGTTTCTGGATCCTGTTTCCCATCGACGGCGACGTGCGCATCAAGACGCCCGGCCAGCCGGCGATGATCCTGCAACGCCGCTCCACTTGCCTGCTGCCCGCCGCGCTCGCCTCGTTTACGCTCCAGCCCGCCCGGGAAGGCAGCGGGCCCGTCCGGCTGCTCGCCACCCGCCAGCCATGAAGCCGGTCCGCGACGTCGCCCTGGTCGGCCTCGGCGCCATCGGGATCCTCTACGCGGGCCAGATTTCCGCGCGCGATCCCCGTTGCCTGCGCGTCGTCACCGACGCCGCGCGCCTCGCCCGCTATCGCGCCGATCCGCCCGCTCTCAACGGCCGGCGGCTCGATCTGAACTACGCGACGCCGGAAGAATTCGGTCCACCCGCCGATCTCGTGCTCGTCGCCGTCAAATCCACGGGGCTTGCCGCGGCCGTGCCGGTCCTCGCGCCGCTGCTGGGCCCGGACACGCAGATCCTGCCGCTGCTCAACGGCATCACCGCGCAGGACGTCCTCGCCGAAGCCTTCGGCTGGCCGCGCGTGCTCTACGGTTTCGTCTACTGCGAAAGCTCCATGCGCACCGGGAACGCCGTCATCCAAGGCGGAGGCGAAAAAATCGTCTTCGGCGAGGCGACCAACGATCCGCCCGCCCCCCGCGTACGGGCCGTCGCCGGATGCTTCGACCGCCTCGGCATCCGCCACCACGTTCCCGCCGACATGCGCGCCGCCCAATGGAAGAAATTCATCCTCAACGTCGGCATCAACCAGGCCCAGGCTCTGCTGCGCGCGCCCTGCCGGGAACTTCAACAAAATCCGGAAGCCATGCAGCTCGCCCGCACGCTGATGGACGAAGCCGCCGCCGTCGGCGCCGCCCTCGGCATCGCCGGCGCGGCCGACGTGCCGGCCTGGGCCGAAGGCGTCATCCGCGCCGCCGCGCCCGACAACCGCACCTCCATGCTCCAGGACGTCGAAGCCGGCCGCGCGCCCGAAATCGATCTCTTCGCCGAAACCGTCTGCCGCCTTGGCCGCCAATGCGGCATCCCCACTCCCGCCAACGAACTCGTTCTGCAGCTGCTGCAGCCGGCTTGAACGTCCATTTCATGGCCGCTGCGGGGATCGGCTCTCTGGAGGGACGACCTCCGTGTCGTCCGCCCCCGACTTCAACACCACGCCAACGGAAACACCTCGCCTTGGAACGGCCATTCATCGGGCGTTCCGGCCAATCCTTGCCGCACGGGATTTATCCGCACATAGACCCATTTCTCGTCGTAATGCGCCCGCGACCGCATCTGCGTGTCCCAATAGTCCCGCTGCCACAATTTGTGAGTTTCTCGGCCCTCTGGAGGGACGGGCTCCGTCCCGTCCGGATTCGAGACCGAAACGGCCGACACGGAGGTCGGCCCCCCAAGGATCGATGGGAAATGCCGGGCAATCTGGCTTTTCCAAAACTCGACCCATTGCCGCATGCTCGGCATCGGAATCCGTCCCGGAGCGCAAAACAGATGGATGTGGTCCGGCATGATGACATAGCGCCCTACGCGCCAGAAATCCGCTGCTTTCCAAACCTCGCGGCAAATCCGGTGCACCGCCTCGCAGGCCAAAACCGGTTGCCGATTCTGAGCGCAGACCGTTGTCAGCAAGATTACCGGCTCGTTGAAGCGCTCGATGGGCGGGTGGTGCGCGGGATGTCGACGATCCGGATGCACACGTTCATTCACGGTTCATCGCCCTGGAGAGATGGGCTCTGTCCCGTCCGGATTCGAGACCGAAACGGCCGACACGGAGGTCGGCCCTCCACAAAGCCATTCCGCCATCATCTCCAGCCTATTCGTTGATATGCACCACCGTCGCGGGCGGGAAGCCGTTGAACCAGGTCGACGAGGCGTGGCTGTAGGCGCCGATGTTCTCGCTGTAGACCAGATCGCCGATTTCGAGATCCGGCAGTTCTTCGGTCAGCCCGATGGTGTCGAGCGCGTCGCAGGTCGGTCCGAACACGGCGCAGAGCTGCGTCGGGCCCTTCTTGAACGCCTTCACCGGATACTTGCAGTGGTCGAAGATGATCCCCGAATAGGTGTGGTACACGCCGTCGTTGACGTAGTAGCAGCGCCGGCCGTCGCGGTCGGCCTTGCCGATGACTTCCGCCACCGACGTGCAGGCGGTCGCCACCAGGAAGCGCCCCGGCTCGGCCAGAATCGCCACGTCTTTCGGAAACAGCCGCCTGCACTCGCCGTTGATCACCTTGGCCAGCGCCTTCAGGGGCTGAACGTTCGCGTCGTAGGGCGCCGGGAACCCGCCGCCGATGTCGAGCTGCTTCATGTCCTTGAATCCGCGCAACCGCGCTTCCTTGAAGATGCCCGCCGCCAGGTTCAGCGCCTGCACGTAGTTCTGGAAGTTCGTCGTCTGGCTGCCGACGTGGAAGCTCAAACCTTCCACCGTCAGCCCCGCCGCATGCGTCTGTTCGATCAGATCCACCGCCTGCCCGGGATCGGCCCCGAATTTCGACGACAGCTCCACCATCGCACCCGTGTTCGGCACCTTGATGCGCAGCACCATGCCCGCGTGCGGCGCGTATTTTTTCACCTTGCGGATTTCTTCTTCGTTGTCGAAGGTCACCAGCGGCTTGTAAGGCTCCAGCTCGCGCAGGGTTTCCTCGGCCTTGATCGGATGGGCGTAGATGATCTTGTCCCAGATGAAGTCCTGGCGGGCTTTCGGCGGCAGGTCCCGGATGTTCTCGTAGACCGTCCGGAATTCGGCGATGGAGGCCACGTCGAAGCTCGCGCCCGCTTTGTAGAGCGTCCGCACGATCTCCGGCAGCGAATTCGACTTCACCGCGAAATAGGGCTGCACCTTCGGCAGGAATTTCTTGAACTCCGCCAGGTTCTTGCGCAACTGGTCGTGGTCCACCACGAACAGCGGCGTGCCGTATTCCTTCGCCAGTTTCTTCAGTTGCGCCTGCGTGACCATGGTCGCCTGCCTTTC
>RZYG01000224.1 GCA_009930415.1 Spartobacteria bacterium
ATCGTGGCTTTGTCGTCAACACGCGCGCCGCGAGCCGGGCGATGCGACGGCGTGGTCATTTGGCCAACGGAGACGCACTCCGTCGTCTGAATTTTGGCGTGCACCACGGCGCCGCAACACGGACATTCTAACGTAAGACTGCCGTTACAAGTCATTATTCCCCCTTTTATTGTTGGTCGAATTCAACTCGCTCACGCCATGCAACCATCACGGCGCATACGTCGCGGACTGGAAGGCAAAAAAAACAACGCCCGATAAATACACGACCAGCGCCGTCATGCCGCCAGCTCCGTATACATCTCGCGCGCGAATGCGCAGACCGGCCCGGTCCATTCCTCGCCCACGTCGGGCCAAATCATCGAAAAAAACGACGCCGACACCTGGCGTAGGTATATCCACGGCTGGCGTGGGCGGAACGCATCCCCGTGATGCACGAGCAAATGGTCCAACATCAGCCACGATGCTTCCATCCGCGCTGCGATAAACGGCACGTATGTCACCGCGCCAGGCATCACGCGATCCGCCAGGACCAGGGCCGCGTTTGCCTGGCGCACAACCTTGCGGCGCGTCACCTCCGGCAGGCCTTCGTCGGGTATCGAGACATGGAGCGCGGCGCGATACCACCGCGAGCATTTCGCGGCCTGCTCGCGCGCGGTCGGCGACAAAACGTCAGCGGAGACAAGCGCCTGCATGGCTACGTGCCACATCGTCGCCGCGCAAACAGCCTGCCCGACATATTTTGATATTTTGATCACTCTAGCCATGGCGCTCCCCCGTTGTGTTGAATTTTTTTGCCCGCTCCCGAGCCGCTTCATCCGCCTTTTTCCACGCGGCCCACGATCCGCGACACTGCGGCGGCGCCGCCTCGGCCCGCGCGTCGCGATCCACAACGCCCAGATGCCTGGCCGTCCGGCCGATGTACTGATCATAGCTCATTCGCACCTCACAACAGCGGCAGCATCTCCGCCGCCAGGTATGATGATATTTCACGGGGCAGCATGCCCGCGTCCAAGGTCTCGGACGCCCATGGGTCCACGTCCAGGCCCCAGGGCCCACGACCGGCCAACCCTGGACCAGGAGTGGCGGGCCGGCGAGACGTTGCCTGGCGGCCAGTGCGCTTCTGGGCGAGCCGACTCCATGCCGCCGAGCATTCAGGCGCCAGACACGTTTTCTGCCTTGCGCTCTTGCGCGGCACCCTGCGGCCACATATTGGGCACGTCAGCACGATTTGCGGCCGGCGTTGCGCCCTGGCGGCGCGGTCCAGGCGCACGGCGCGCCACAGGTATGTCGATTGGACGTCTTCGTGGTCTCGTAGGGCGCCCCGCACTCCTCGCAAATCCGCGTCTCATATTGATGTCTCGCCCGTTGTCTTCGGCGCTCATACTCGCGCCGACGACACCGCTCGCACTGTGTTTCTCCGGGCAACAGCGCCCGGCCGCATGAACATGGCATACGCCCTCCTTTTCGTTCGTCGCGCCATCTGGTGCGAGACCGACGCATCGCGTCGGCCCCTGAAGCTGGAGGTGTTGACCTGGCCGGCGGCACCGCGCCGGCCCGTCCGCCCGTTGCGCATTCTGTCCGCCAATGACCCAGGCGCACAGATTCCACGGGGCGCGGGAACACCAGATGGCGCGACCTGCTGATTTCCTAATTTTCACCCGCCGATGATGCCGGGGCCTCGGACCATTGCCACAAAATTTCATTCGCGGCCTGGCGCAATCCGGCGGCGCCGAACGCGGGCCGTGCCACGAGGTCCCACCCGCGCCCGTTGTCCAGTGCGGTTTCGGACGCATCCTGGGCGCATGGCCCCGGCTTCCAGCCGTCATACGGCTCCACGCGCACCAGCATCCCGCCCAGGCGGCGGATCAGGGCGGCCTCGTTGGGGAAGCGCATGTCGTCCACCACGGCCATGCGCGCCCCGGCTCCGCGTAACACGCCAACCACATGGGCCAGACGATCACACCAATACTCCGGATTCTCGGCCCGGCGCTCCTGGCCCATGGCAATCAAAATCTGGCGCACACTGGCCGCGCCGCCGACCAATTCCCGATGCCGGACCATGGTTTCCTTACCCGTGGCCGTCTCGTTCAGCAGCGGGTCGTACCCGTAGTACGCGGCAGCCTCCCGCTTCAGCGCCGCCGCGAACGACAGCCGCATGGCCTGCTCCGAGCGCGAGCACAGCTCCCGCGCCAGGGCGGTCTTGCCCACGCCGATTTTTCCGCTCAGACCAATCAGGATCATCTCGCCCTCCCAATCCGTTCCACCGTTTTCCGCCGCGACGCCTCGCCGTCCGGCCCCACAAAATCCCCACGCAACGCGGCCGAGCCGCGCGCAATCTGCACCCGATACACGGCCACCGCGCCCCATAATCCCAGGGCCAGCCCGCACACCGCCAATAGAACGCCCATCACATTCCCTCCCCGCGTTCTTCAAAACGCAAAAACGGCCGCACATAGTTCAGTGGTATAGTTCCCGTCTGGGACGACCGGCCCTTGGCCACGTCGAGATCCACCTCGACGATGTCTCCGATCTGGCGCGGATCCCAGAACGACAGGAATAGGACGAAATCTGCGTCTTGTTCCAGGCTTCCGGACTCGCGCAGGTGAGATAGCATCGGCTTGGCCGACTTCTCGGCCTCGCGGTTGAGCTGGGCCAGGATCATCACCGGCACCTCCTCGCCCAGAGCCAGGCGTTTGATGGCCTTGCTGATCCGCGCCACCTCTTGTTCCCGGTTGAAACTCATGCGCCCGTCGACCTGGTCCGACCCCATAAGCTGAAGATAATCCACGATCAGTAGATCCAGCCCGCCCATCTGGCGTTTCCAGCTCTTGACCACGGCCCGCATCCGCGACGGCGAGAACTCGGGTTCGTCCCACATCCGGATCGGCCGCGCCGCGAACCGCTTGCAGAAATCCTCGATCCGCCGCCGGTCGTCGCTGGTCAGGGTCCGGTTGCGGAACTTCTGGGCGTCGATGTCCAGAGCCATGGCGCTCAAGCGGCCCATCAACGCGCGTGACCGCATTTCCAGGGAGACAATTCCAATCCGCTTGCCCTGGCCGATGGCATAGATACCCGCGTTCAGAGCCAGGGCCGTCTTCCCGTTTGAGGGTCGCCCCGCCAATACGATCATTTCGCCCGGTAAAAACCCGCCGGTCATTTGCTGCGCTCTGGGAAACGGGAGTTGCACGCCGGCTGTCTCGTCCACGGACTGATCCAGCCACCACAAATAATCAGACACGACTTGCTGCGGCGTCTGGCGGCCCGTATCCAGCTTGTCGGCCAGCACCCCGTCCACCAGGTCGGACGCGGACGCGGCAACGTCGCCCACGTTTTGGGCAGGGTCGGACGCGGCCTGAAACAGCTCCGTCGCCAACTGCATCACCCTTCGCCGGCGAGCCGTGTCGCGCACGATCTCGGCCCACCTGAGCACGTTCGCGGGTACGGGCACGTCAGCCAGGAGCCGGGCCAAATAGCCGGAACCACCGGCTGCATCGAGTTCCCCGGACGACTGGAGCCACGACGCCAGCGACACCAGGTCGACGATATTTTGGTCGTCGACTAGGCGCAAAATTGCGCGAAAAATAATCTGGTGTTGACCGGAATAGAAATCATCGGCCGCGAGAATGGGCAGCACGTCGTCCAGGCGTTCGCCCTTGGCCATGACTGCCCCGAGCAGGGCCTGTTCCGACGAAATGTCATGGGGCGGCATGGTGCCCACCACATTCATGGCCGCCATATTTTTTTTTGGAGGATTGGGAGTCATGCCCGCCTCCATCCCGTGCAAACGGTGGGACCAGAGTGGGACAAAATCGACGCAATACGGACCAAGGCCGTCATCGAATATAAAATAATCGCCTGAAATAAAAATACTTTTAAAAAACAAACGCAAAAAGGCACCGTGGACTCAAAATCCACCGAGGGCAACCTCTTGCGAGTTCGAGTCTCGCCTCCGGCACCA
>RZYG01000038.1 GCA_009930415.1 Spartobacteria bacterium
GCGGCATTTCTCCGGATCGCGGATTTCGATGTGTTCGGACGCGACGCGCGTGCGCAGATGCGCGAGATACAGATCGGAATCGAGCCCGAAATCGAGCGGTCCCTGGTCGGCCGCGGCGGCGGTCGGCGCGGCGGGCCCGATGGGGTCCAGGCAGGTCCGCTCGTCGCGCTGGGGGAGGCGACCGGCGGGGAGCCATCCGCGGGTCAGCCACGCGAGGCCGGCGGCGGCCATGCCGACGGGCAGGCCGGCGCGGAAAGCCGCGCGGTAGTTGGGCGTGCGGCGCAGGCCTGCGAGCGAGGGGACGTCTTCCGGGCGGAGCGGCCCGCCGCGCAGGATGGCGTCGGCGGCGGCCATGCCGGATTCGATCGCGAGATGCAGTCCCTTGAGTTCCATGACGTCGACGAGCCCCGCCGCGTCGCCGACGACGAACGCGCCGGGGGCGTTGAAATTCGGGAGCGAATGCCAGCCGCCTTCGGGCACCAGCCGCGCGCCGTATTCGACGGCCCGCCCGCCGGCGACGTGCCGCTGCACGAGGGGATGCCGCTTCCAGCGGCGGAACAGTTCGTGCGGATGGACGCCGGGTTCGCGGTAATCGAGCGCCAGCGCAAGGCCGAGGGCCACGTGGGCGGCATCGACGTGGTAAAGGAAGCCCCCGCCGTAGATGTCGGCGCCGAGCGGATAGCCGAACGTGTGGAGCACCGTGCCGACGGCGGCCGGATTCGGGGGAATCTCGACGACCTCCTTCAAGCCGAGCCCGTGCGTCTGGAGATTCTTCCCGCGCAATTCGGGATGCCGCGCGAAAAGTTCGCGGGTCAGCAATCCGGCGGGGCCTTCGGCCAGGACCGTCGCGGGCGCCAGCACGGTTTCATCGTGGGTGGCGACGCCGGCGACGCGGTCGCCCTCCCAGACGAGGGCATCGGCGGTCTGGCCGGTCAGGACGTCCACGCCGAGATCGCCGGCGATTTGGGCCAGCGCGTGGCCGAGGGCGGAGACGGACACGAGCGGCAGACCCTTCATGCGCATCTTGGGCGGCACGAAGGGCAGGCGGAAGGACGAGCGCGGCGTCAGCGCGTGGAACGAGTCGTGGCGGACGATGGGGCCGAGGCGCAGGAAATCGAATTCCGACGGCGTGAGCAGGCGGCGCAGCGCGTCGGTGCGCATCACCGCGCCGGACAGCAGATGGCCGCCGGCGTGCGCGGACTTTTCCAGCACGACGATGCGGCGGGCTTCCTTCGCTTCGCGCGCCAGCCGGATGGCGCACGCCAGCCCCGCCGGTCCGGCGCCGACGATCAGGACGTCCGCCTTCAGATGGCTAGGATTCGACTGCACTCCGGCAGGATAGCGCAACGGGCGGGGAAGACAAGGAACGATGCGGGCCGCTCAGGCGCGCGCCGCGGAGACGAGGACTTCGCCGATTTCGGTTTCTCCCGGCGCGAGGACGCGGGCGGCGCCGGGACGGTTCAGGGAGCCGGGCGGCGCCTGCCACGGTTCGTCGCAGAAAAACGGCTGGTCGGGCAGGGTGTAGAACTGGCGGAAGCGGAACGCCGGCGAAGCGGATTGCCGCAGCGCGACGCCGTCGGGAAAGCGCAAGGTGGTGTCGCGGTCGTCGCCGAGTTCGAGCAGCAGTTCGTTGACGTCGACGTCGGCGATGGACATCGGAAACGCCGGCGGGCGGGTATCGGCGACGAGGTCGGTCTTGGTGGCGTTGTAGAGGTGGCGGTTGACCGGCTGGGCGGCGAAGAGCGTTTGCTCTTTGCCTGCGCCCGGGGCCGGCGTCAGGAAGTAGGGATGGAAGCCGGCGTAGTACGGCATCGGAGCGCCGCCCGCGTTGCGCACGGCGAGCCGGCCGGAGAGGCCGGCGGCGGAAACGGAATAGAGCAAGTCCAGTTCGAAGGCGAAGGGATAGCTCGCCCGCGTCGCGGCGTTGTCCGTCAGCCGCAGCCGCAAGGCGTCGGGGCGCGCGGCGTCGACCACCTCCCACGGATGGCGCATGGCGAAGCCGTGGATGGGCAGGACGTAGGGCCGGTCGCCGACGCGGTATTGGCCGCGGACGCCGTCCTGCAGCAGCCGCCCGCAAACGGGAAACAGCGGCGGCAGGCCGCCGCGAAGTTCCTCCGTCGCGCGGTCCCAGAACCACGGGTAGCGGAAGAGGGCTTCGGCGAGGCCGTCGAGGCGCAGCGACGCGACGATGCCGCCGAGCTCGGGGACGATTTCCGCGCGGGTTGCGCCGTCGGACGAGACGATCGAAAAGACGCGGCAACCTTCCTGGACGTGTTCCTGGGCCATGGCGGGGATTCCTTCGGGCCGGGAGTTAACCAAACCCGCCGCGGCCGCATCAAGCGGGAGTTTCAGGCACCGGCTCGGGCGGCAGCTTGGGATGGTATTGCCGTTCGTGGCGGTCGGCGCGGGTCTTGACGAAGACGCGCAGCGCGAGGTTGGCCGCGAGCCCGACGACGAGGCCGGCGGTGCCCGCTTTCAGCAGCGTCCAGGCGACGGCGGCGGCGGCGACCAGCGCGAGCAGGCCGCCGAAGAACCAGCTGAACACCACCCAGATGGCGCGGCCGATCTTGAGGTCGGCGTCGCCGCGGGCCATCGTGCGGTCGCCCATGCCCGTGGCGACGACGGCGGCGAACGTGACGTAGGTGGTGGAGACCGGAAACCCGTTGCTGGACGCGAAGGCGATGACGCTGGCGCTGACGGACATGATGACCGCCGCGCGCAGGGGATCGAAGTGCACGCGCTTGCCGGCTTCGGTGCGCTGCGGGGGCGGAGCGAGATCGGGACCGGCGGGCCGCAGGCGCAGCAGCGCCCGGGCGAGCGCCTTGCACCAGCCCGGGGCGTAAAGGGCGATGTGGTCGAACTGGCTGCCGGTGTTGACCGCCGCGCGCGTGACGCGCTGGGCGCTTTTCGTCGTCATGCCCAGCACGAGCAACAGGCCGCAGCCGGCCAGCAGCCAGATCGGCAGGGCCATCTTCGTGGCTTCGGCGGTGCCGACGTCGGCGTGCTTCCACAGCCAGAAGGCGGACAGGCCCGGCGAGGCGCCGTTGGCGAGATCGTTCTGGCCGAAGGCGAACGCCAGGCACAGCATGCCGAGGATGGCCAGGATGCCGAAGAGGCGCTTCGTGAGGCGCTCCTGGAAGATCGTCGCGAGCACGTGGATGAGCAAGGTCGCGGCGCCCCACGCCACGAGCAGGAAGCCGCCCATGCCGAGGCGCTCGACGAAGTGCTCGCGGAAGGCGGCGATGCACGGCACGGCCTTCATGCCCTTGAGGATCATGAACCACGACAGCCAGGTGAGCATCAGGCCGGCGATCCACGGACCGTGCAGCAGCACGCGCAGGTGGTCGGTGTGTTCGTCCTGGATGGCGGCGCGGAAGACGCGCTGCACGAGGAAGCCGGCGATGCCGGTGAGCAGGATGGAGACCCCGATGGCGTTGAGGACGGTGCCGACCTTGCCCCAGTGGACGAGGCCGAGGGAGAGCGACACCCCGAGCGCGGCGCCGACGAGCTCGAAGATGAGCGAGGCCGTGGTGCTGACGGGCATGCCGTAGGCCGAGTAGGCGTGGAGGAGGGCGGTATCGACGATATAGGCCGAGACGTAGACGATCATGGCCTGGTGGAGTTGGAGCTGGCCGGGCTCGAAAATGCCCTTGCGGGCGGTTTCCATGACGGGGGAGGAGAACAGCGCGCCGGCGAGCACGGCGGCGCCCGCGAGCCAGACCGCGGATCGGTGCGACATGACGCGCGCCCCGAACACGCCGTTGATGAGGTTGGCGGCGTCGTTCTTGCCGACCTCGAGACAGTCCCAGGCGAGCATGCCCACGGCGACGGCCATCAGCAGGGTAGCGAACTCCGGCATATGCGCTCCTTTTCGACCACAACACGTGGTTCGCCCGCGCACGGTAGCGGGAGCCGGCGGGGAAGGCAAGCGAAAAGTAAAACGCTTTACTTGCCCGGGCCCCCGCGGTTGCTCCGCAGGAACAGCAGGCCCCCGAAGAGCGACCACGCCGTCGCGGCCAAATAGCCGAGCAACGACAGCATCAAGGCCGGCCCCGGCCGGATGCCGAAAGGGTGCAATAGCTGGACGTAGAGGGTTTCGCGCACGCCGAGGCTGCCGGGTGTGATCGGCACGGCGGCCAGAACCGTGAGGATCGGAAACACGACGAGCAAATCGGCGACGGCCAGCGGCATTTCCAACGCGCGGGCCAACGCGGCCGTAGCGGCCGCCAGCAGAAGCAGGTTGGCGAGGGCGAGCAACGTCGGCACCAGCAGATGCCGGCGGTGGTGCCGGAAATAGTCCAAAGCTTCGACCCCGCGGCGCAGGAGCGGGCCGACGCGGCCATGCGCCGCCAGACGTCGCACTCCCGGAAGCCGTTCGAGACCGCCGCGGCCGAAAAACAGCGCGAGCAAGGCCAAGGTGGCCAACAGGAAAACGCCCATCAGAAACAGCGCCGGGCGGGCTTCCGCATGTCCGGCGAAAAACCGCAGCCGGGGCACCAGCAGCGTGCAGCCGAACAGCAGCGTGACGGCTAGGCCGATGGCGCGGTCGAGAAACACGGAGGTGACCGCCTCGGCACGCCGCGCGGCGTGGTCGTGCGCGGCGAAAACGGCGCGGGCGAGATCCCCGCCGCAGGCGCCGAACAGGAAGGCGTTGAAGAACTGCCCGATGAAATACCCCCGGAAGGTCCGCGAAAACGGCGTGGGCAGTCCCATCCGGTGCATCAAGCCGTGCCAGCGGACGACGCCCGCGCAGAGCGCCGCGAAGGTCAGCGCCAAGGCGGCGGCGATCCAGCCGGGGTGCGCGCGCACGGGAATCCAGGCTTGGCGCACGGCATCCAGGCCGATGGCGCGCACCAACCAGGCGATCAGCGCCAATCCGAGGCCAAGACGAAGCAGCGGGGTCCAGCGGAACCGGCCGGCCATGGATCAGGCTCCGGCGCGGCGCTGGGCGACGACGTCGGCGTAGATGGCCTCGAGCGTCTGGCGCAGGGGAATCTCCGGTTGCCAGCCGACGTGGGCGCGGATGCGCGCCACGTCGTAGGCGGGCCGGTCCTCGTTGGGCCGGAACAGGGCGGGATCCACCTCGACTTGCGGACGCACTTGGGCGACGTCGCAGAGGCCGTCGAGCAGGTCGCGCACGGGGATCAGGCGGCCGGACGCGATGTTGTAGGCCAAACCCGCCCGGCCGCTTTCCAGCAGCCGGACGTAGGCGCGGGCCACGTCGCGCACGTCGGTGAAGTCGCGCCGCTGGTCGAGATTGCCGACGCGCATGAGCGGCGCGGCGCCCGCGGCGATGGCGGCCAGCTGCCCGGCGAAGGCCGACGAAACGAACTCCTTCGACTGGCCGGGCCCCACGTGGTTGGAGGGGCGGGCAACCATCGCGTCGAGCCGGTGGTGCGCGGCGTAGAGCAGGGCGGCATGGTCGGCGGCGGCCTTGGCGACGCCGTAGATGTTGTCGGGCCGATAAGGCGCATCCTCGGCCAGCGGCGCCGGGGCCGGATGGGAGCCGTATACTTCGGCCGACGTCACGACGAGGACGCGCGCGGCGGGCCGATGCTGCCGGACGGCGTCGAGGACGTTGAGGGTGCCGATGGTGTTGACCTGGAACACGCGCTGCGGCTGGGTCCAAGCCAGGGGTACGAACGCGATGCCGCCCAGGTGCAGGACGGCGTCGGGCTTCACTTCACCGAGGACGGAGGCGATGGAATCGGGGTCGCGGACGTCCAAGGGCAGATAGCGGGTCGGGCCCCCGGCCGGGCTGCCGACGTCGCTGCCGACGGCCTCGTGGCCGGTCGCGCGCAGGACGTCCATGACGTGCCGTCCCGCGAATCCGTTGCAACCGGTGACGAGGACTTTCATGGGAGAGGGTTCGGGGTTCGGGGTTCAGGGTTCAGGGAGCAAATCCGGAAAAGGTCTGGAACCCGAACGCACATCTTGGCTTTCCTGAACCCTGACCTCTGAACCCTGTTTGTTTCCTAGGCCGTGACGGTTTTCCCCATCTGCCGGTCCAGGTCGGCATCGACCATCATGGTGACCAGCTGCTCGAAGCTGACGGCCGGCTTCCAGCCGAGCTGGGCCTGGGCCTTGGCGGGATTGCCGAGCAGGAGTTCCACTTCCGCCGGGCGGATGAATTCCGGATCGATGACGACGTAGTCCTCGTAGTTGAGGCCGACGTGCGCGAAGGCGATTTCCAGGAACTTGCGGACGGAATGGGTTTCGCCGGTGGCGACGACGTAGTCGTCGGCCCGGTCCTGCTGGAGCATCATCCACATCGCGCGGACGTAGTCGCCGGCGAAGCCCCAGTCGCGCTTGGCGTCCAGGTTGCCCATGCGCAGTTCCTTCTGGGTGCCGAGCTTGATGCGGGCGACGGCGTCGGTGATCTTGCGGGTGACGAACTCCTTGCCGCGCCGCGGGGACTCGTGGTTGAACAGAATGCCCGAGCAGGCGAAGAGGTTGTAGGATTCGCGGTAGTTGACCGTGATGAAGTGGCCGTAGGCTTTCGCCACGCCGTAGGGGCTGCGCGGATAGAAGGGGGTCGTTTCGGTCTGGGGGGTCTCGATGACCTTGCCGAACATCTCGGAGGACGAAGCCTGGTAGAAATGGGCCTTGGGGCAGACCATGCGCATCGCTTCGAGGACCTTGGTGACGCCCAGGGCGGTGAATTCGCCCGTGAGGACCGGCTGGCTCCACGAGGTGGGCACGAAGGACATGGCCGCGAGATTGTAGATTTCGTCGGGCTGGACTTCGTCGAGCAGCTTCACCAGCGAGAACTGGTCGAGCAAATCGGCCTGGCGCAGGGCGATCCGGTCCTTGAAATGGGCGATGCGATCGAAGGTCTCGGTGCTGGCGCGGCGCACCATGCCGGTGACCTGGTAGCCTTTGGACAGGAGCCATTCGGCCAGATAGGAGCCGTCCTGGCCCGTGATGCCGGTAATCAACGCTTTCTTCATTTCTTTTCTCCGCTCGGGGTCTTCGGTTCGGTCAAAGTCCACGTCGCGCGCAGATACTCGATCGCGCGGACGATCTGGTCGGTCGCCGTGTCCGGCGCCGGTTCCAACACGCGCACCATATCCATTCGGGCGATTTCCGCCAAGGCCGGAAAATCGACTTTGCCGATCGGGGGCATGACGTGGTCCTGGCCGGGGGGAACGACGTCGTGGACGTGCATGCCGGCAATGAAAGGGGCGAGGCGCCGCAGCCAGCGCGAGGCGTTGATGAAGCCGAGGTTTTCGCGGATCTGCGCATGGCCGATGTCCCACCACAGGCGGATGCCAGCGGCGTGGAAGCGCTTCATGAGCTTTTCGGCTTCCAGCTCGGTGGGGATGGCCTCCCAGGTGGGCAGATTCTCGAGCGCGAGCTGCACGCCGGTTTCCTTGACGACGGGGATCAGCTTTTCGAGGCTCTCGGCCAGATAGTCGATCTGCCGGGGCGCTTTCTTGTCGCGGGCGATCTGGGCCTTGAGCTTGAGGTTTTCGTAGGTTTCGGTGAACTGCTCGCCGCGCGAGGCCATGCGCACGAGGTCGAAGGAATGCTTCGGCATGTCCACGTTGCCGGAGTGGCAGACGACGACCCGGGCGCCCACCTCGGCGGCGAAGCGCAGGGTGCGGGAAATGTGCGTGACGGCGTATTCGCGTTCGCGGCGATCCACGGACGCGGGGGTGTAGAGCTCGGGATGGGGGCGGGGGGCGCCGATGGGCACGGGGCAGAAATTGTGGACGCTGTCGATGCGGATGGCCTTGGCCGCCACCATGGCCTTGACGCCGGGGATGAGTTCGGCGCGCAGGTCGTAGCCCAGTTCCGCGCGGTCGAGCCCCAGCGCGAGGATTTCCTCGAGCATGGCTTCGCCGGACGCGTGGCGTCCGGCGTTCCACCGCGTGCTGATCGCCAGCGGAATCATTTCTCCGCCTGCGCTTGGATGGCGGTGATGGCCACGGTGTTGACGATGTCCACGACCGTGCAGCCGCGCGAGAGGTCGTTGACGGGCTTGCGCAGGCCCTGGATGACCGGGCCGATGGCCACGGCGCCGGCGGAGCGCTGCACGGCCTTGTAGGTGTTGTTGCCCGTGTTGAGGTCGGGAAAAATGAACACCGTCGCGCGTCCGGCCACCTTGGAGTCGGGCATCTTGGTGCGGGCGACGCCCGCGTCGACCGCGGCGTCGTACTGGATGGGTCCTTCGAGCGGCAGCTCCGGCGCCATCCGCCGCGCGATCTCGGTGGCTTCGCGCACGCGTTCGACGTCCGCGCCGCCGCCGGAGGCGCCGGTGGAGTAGGACAGCATCGCCACGCGCGGCTCGACCCCGAACGTCTGCGCCGTGCGCGCGGAGGTGACGGCGATTTCGGCGAGCTGCTGGGCCGTGGGGTTGGGATTGATCGCGCAATCGCCGTAGACCAGCACGCGGTCCTTCAGGCACATCAGGAACACGGACGACACGATCGAAAAACCCGGCTTGGTGCGGATGAACTGGAGGGCCGGGCGCACGGTGTGGGCCGTGGTGTTGACGGAGCCGGACACCATGCCGTCGGCCAGCCCCTTGTAGACCATCATCGTGCCGAAGTAGGACGCGTCGGCCAGGATCGTCTCGGCCATGTCGGGCGTCATGCCCTTGTCCTTGCGCAGCTCGAAGTAGGTCGCCACGAAATCGCGGAAATGCGGCGACTGGACCGGCTGGATCACGTCGACCCCGGGCAGGTTGAGGCCCAGGTGCGAGATCTTGTTGCGGATCTTCTGCTCGTTGCCGAGCAGGACGACGTCGGCGATGCCGCGCAGCAGCACCTGTTCCGCCGCGTACAGGATGCGGTCTTCCTCGCCTTCGGGCAAAACGATGCGCTGGCGGGGCGACTGCGCGCGCTGGATGAGGCCGAATTCGAACATCTTGGGCGTGACCACGCCCGTTTTGGCCGTCTTCAGAAGATCGACGAGCTTCTGCGTGTCCACGTGGGACTCGAACAGCGCCAGCGCGGAGGTGATCTTGCGGGTCGCGCCGGGATAGATGCGCGAATGCAGCCGGGCCACCGCCGTGACCGCCTCGAAGGTCGTGGCCGGCACCGACAGGACCGGCACCATGTTCTTGACCTCCTTGAGCAGCGCGCCGACCGCGCCGGAGGGCTTGAAGCCGTTCGTCAGCACGATGCCGGCGATGTTGACCGGCTTGGCGGAGTTGAGCTTGAGCATGACGCCCAGCAGGTTTCCGAAGCGGTCGCCCGAAATGAACAGCAGCGCGCCGTCGCGCAGTTGCGACAAAAAGATTTCCGGCGAGGAATCCGCCACGCTGTAGGACGTGGCCTGGAGGGAGTCGAGCAGGTCGGGGCGGTAGAACGTCTCGGCGCCGAGGGCCTGGGCGACCTCGGACATCATCGGCGCGGCCAGCAGCGGATCCTCCGGAATCGCGAACACGGGCAGGTCCGGATAGCGCGCCGTCCGCAGGAACGCCGGCAGCTCGTCGATGCGGTCGGCCGGGAAGCGGTTCAGGATGGCCGCCAGCACCTTGCAGTCGCCCTCCTGGAAGCTCTGCACCGCGAAATCGAGGTTGGCCATCTGGCCGTGCTTGCCGATCTTGTGGCCGTCCACCACCAGCAGCACCGGCGCGTCGATGTTGCGCGCGATCTCGGCGTTGATGTTGAACTCGAAGGCCGACGTGTCGCCTTCGAAATCGGAACCTTCGCAGACGACGAAATCGAACCGGGCCGCCACGGCGTTGTATTTCGCCAGGATGCCGTCGAGCAGGGCGGAGGTCTTGCCGGCCCGGATCAGTTCGGCCGCTTCGCGGCTGGTGTAGGCGAACGCCTGTTCGTAGGGCAGGTCGAGCCGGAAATGGCTCGTGATGAGGGCGAGATCGTTGTCCGGCTCCGCCCCGCGCCGGTCGCCCGCGATGATCGGCCGGAAAAAACCGACGTGGCCGACCTTCTTGACCATCATTTCCATCACGCCCAGCGCGACGGCGGATTTGCCGCTGCTGGCATCCGTCGCGGAAACATACACGTTGCGGGACATGGCTCGACCTTTCCAAACTTGGCGTCCGGAGACGCGGGGCTGAATTGCGCGGCATCCTAGCGGGTTGCCGGCGCCGATGCAAGAAAACCCGGCGGCAGGAACCCCGGCACCAGCCGGTTCTGGCGGTGTTCTATTTTTGGGTTGATGGGCAACGGGCCGGCATGTATCGTGGCGGGGCGTTTTCGTACTTCTATGGAGCAAAGGAAAAGCCATGGCTGAAGAACTGCAACACTTGATCGAGCGTATCCGCAAAGAGGGGGTCGAATCCGGGGAGAAGGCGGCGGAATCGCTGGTGGCCGAGGCGAAGCAGAAGGCGGCGAAGATCGCGGCCGACGCCCAGAAGCAGGCCAAGGACCTGGTGGCCCAAGCCGAGACGGATGCGGCGGCGTTCGCCGAGCGCGGCCGGGCGACGCTGCGGCAGGCGGCGCGCGACTTGCTGATCAGCATCCATTCCTCCGTGAGCGACGTGGTGGGCGGCATCGCGAACGCCAAGCTCGACCAAGCCCTGACGCCGGACCTGATGGCGCAGATGCTGCTGAAGCTGGCGGAAGCCTATGCCCGGGACGGCGGCGCGGGCGGCATGGTCGCGATGCTCGGCGAGGCCGACGCGGCGGCCGTGAAGGCGGCCTTCGCCAAGGAATACCAGAACAAGCTGGCGGCGGGGATCCAGATCGAGAGCCGCAAGGAGATCTTCAAGGGCTTCCACGCGGCGAAGAAGGACGGCCAGGTCTTCCACGATTTCACCAAGGAAGCGATCGCCGAATCGCTCGCGAATTTCCTGCGGCCGGAGCTGGCGCAGATCGTCAAGAAGGCGGCGGAATAAGGGCCGGGGATGGGCGGCTACGAATATCTCGTTTCGTCGCTGCCGGCGCTGTCGCTGGCGGCGCCGCCGCCGTTTGCGCCGGCCGAGTTCCGGTTCAAGTGCCAGGGCGTGCTGAGCGACGCCGACCTGGCCGAATTGGATCGGGTGCTGGCGGGCCAGGCCGCGGAAGGCCATTCGGCGTTCGCGCAGGCCTGGGCGGCCGGCGACGCGCAGATCCGCAACACGGCGGCCAAGATGCGCGGGGCGAAGCTGGGCGTGGAGGCCAAGCCGTTCCTGAAGAGCCATCCCGGCTACGCCGTGTGGCTGGACAAGGAAACGTCCGACGCGCTGGCCAAGGCGAGCCCGCTGGCCCGGGAAACGGGGCTGGACCAGGCGCGCTGGAAGTACGTCGAGGATCTGGCGCGGGAAGACGCGACCGGCCTGCCGGCGGTGCTGGCGTTCGCGGTTCAATTGATGCTGGCGGCGCGCTGGGCGGCGCTGCGGGAAGAAGCGGGCCGCGAACGGCTCGAGCAACTGGTTTCCGAACTGGAAGAAAGCGCGGCCGCGGGCGGTGCGGCGGATTTCAAATAGCGAAGGCGGTCGAAGATGAGCGAAAACGTCGGCAGAATCGTGGGGATCAACGGCAACCTGATCACGGTGCATTTCGACAATCCGGTGACGCAGAGCGAAGTGGGCTATGCCCGCACGGGCGACGTCGCGCTGAAGTCGGAAGTCATCCGCATCCGCGGCGACAACGCCGAGCTGCAGGTGTTCGAGGACACGACGGGCCTGCGGGTGGGCGATCCGGTCGCGTTCAGCGGCAACCTGCTGGCGGTGGAACTCGGCCCCGGCCTGCTGGCGCAGGTGTACGACGGCCTGCAGAACCCGCTGCCCAAGCTGGCCGAGCAGTGCGGGTTCTTCCTGCAGCGCGGCACCTATCTCAAGGCGCTGGACCGCGCGACGAAGTGGGACTACACCCCCAAGGCGCGCAAGGGCGACGAGGTGACGGCCGGCGACACGCTCGGGACCGTCCCCGAAGGCATTTTCACGCACCGCATCATGGTTCCGTTCCGCCTGGCCGGCAAATGGCAGGTGACGGAGACGGTCGCGGCGGGCTCCTACGACGTGGATCAGGTCGTCGCCAAGCTGCGCAACGAGCGCGGCGACGAAGTGGCGGCGAAGATGGTGCAGGAATGGCCGGTCAAGGTGCCGATCAAGGCCTACGCCGAGCGCCTGCGCCCGACCGATCCGCTGGTGACGAAGGTGCGCATCATCGACACGTTCTTCCCGGTGGCGCGCGGCGGCGTCTACTGCATCCCGGGGCCGTTCGGCGCCGGCAAGACCGTGCTGCAGCAGATCACCAGCAAGCACGCGGACGTGGACGTCGTGCTGGTGGCGGCGTGCGGCGAACGCGCCGGCGAAGTGGTGGAAACCCTCCGCGAATTCCCCGAGCTGACCGATCCGCGCACGGGCAAGAGCCTGATGGAGCGCACGCTCATCATCTGCAACACCTCGTCCATGCCGGTGGCTGCGCGCGAGGCGTCGGTCTACACGGCGGTGACGATCTGCGAATACTACCGGCAGATGGGGCTCAACGTGATGCTGCTGGCGGACTCGACCAGCCGCTGGGCGCAGGCGCTGCGCGAAATGAGCGGCCGCCTCGAGGAAATCCCGGGCGAAGAAGCCTTCCCGGCCTACCTCGAATCCGTGATCGCGGCGTTCTACGAGCGCGGCGGCGTGGTGCGGCTCAAGGACGGCACGACGGGCTCGGTGACGATCGGCGGCACCGTGTCGCCCGCGGGCGGCAACTTCGACGAACCGGTGACGCAGGCCACGCTGAAGGTGGTGGGCGCGTTCCACGGCCTCAACCGCGAGCGGTCGGACGCCCGGCGCTATCCCGCCATCCATCCGCTGGACAGCTGGAGCAAATATCCGGGCGTGGTGGACGCCGAGCAGGTCGCCGATGCCCGGCGCGTGTTGCGGCAGGGCAACGAAGTCAGCCAGATGATGAAGGTCGTCGGCGAGGAAGGCACGAGCATCGAGGATTTCGTGGTCTACCTGAAGAGCGAGTTCCTCGATTCGACCTACCTGCAGCAGAACAGCTTCCACGACGTGGACGCCGCGACCGGCGCCGACCGGCAGAAGTACGTGTTCGCCAAGATCCACGGCATCCTGACGGCGAAGGTCTTCTTCCCGGACAAGGACGCGGCGCGCAAGTGGTTCCTGCAGCTCACTTCGGTGACGAAGGACTGGAACCTGGTGCCGATGGACGCGGCGGAATTCAAGCAACTGGAACAGCGCATCGACGCGATGCTGGCGGAGGTTTCGGAACATGCATAAGGTCTACCATCGCATCGAGCAGATCGCGGGCAACGTGATCACGGTCCGCGCCGAGGGCGTGATGAACGGCGAGCTGGCCCAGGTGGTCGGCACGCTGAGCACCTCGCTGGCGCAGGTGATCCGCCTGGAGAAGGACAAGGTCTTCCTGCAGGTGTTCGCCGGCAGCCGCGGCATTTCCACCGACGGCCAGGTGCGTTTCCTCGGGCACAAGATGGACGTGTCGTTCACGGACGCCCTGCTGGGCCGGGTGTTCAACGGCTCGGGCCAGCCGCGCGACAACGGGCCGGAGCTGGACGAGAACCGCATCGCGATCGGCGGGCCGTCGGTGAATCCCGCCAAGCGCATCATCCCGCGCAAGATGGTCCGCACGGGCATCCCGATGATCGACGTCTTCAACTCGCTGGTCGAGTCGCAGAAGCTGCCGATCTTCGCGGCGGCGGGCGAGCCCTACAACGAACTGCTGGCGCGCATCGCGCTGCAGGCCGAAGTGGACATCATCATCCTGGGCGGCATGGGGCTGAAGCACGACGACTACCTGCAGTTCCGCGACACGCTCGAAGCCAACGGCGCGCTCTCGCGCTCGATCCTCTTCGTCCACACGGCGGCCGATCCGACGGTGGAATGCCAGATGGTGCCGGACATCGCCCTGGCCGTGGCCGAGCAGTTCGCGCTGCAGAACAAGCGCGTGCTGGTGCTGCTGACGGACATGACGAGCTTCGCCGACGCGCTGAAGGAAATCGCCATCACGATGGAGCAGATTCCCGCGAACCGCGGCTACCCGGGCGACCTCTATTCGCAGCTCGCGTCCCGCTACGAGAAGGCGGTGGATTTCGAAGGCGCCGGCTCGATCACGATCCTGGCCGTGACGACGATGCCCGGCGACGACGTGACCCACCCGGTGCCCGACAACACGGGCTACATCACCGAAGGCCAGTTCTATCTCCGCAACGGCCGCATCGAGCCGTTCGGCTCGCTCTCCCGCCTGAAACAGCAGGTGAACGGCAAGACCCGCGAGGACCACCGCACGGTCATGAACACCATGATCCAGCTCTACGCGTCCTACAAGGAGACGCTGGAGAAGCAGTCCATGGGCTTCCGCATGAGCGCGTGGGACAACAAGTTGCTGCGCTACGGCGAGCGCTTCGAGAAGGAAATGATGGACCTGTCCGTCAACATCCCGCTGGAAGCCGCGCTGGACCTCGGCTGGCAGATCATGGCCGACTGCTTCGAACCCGCGGAAACGGGCATTTCCTCGAAACTGACCGACCAATTCTGGCCGAAACAGACCGCGTAGGGACGGACCGGCGATGGGCAAGGTCAAGAACACCAAGACCGAACTGAAGGCGCAGCGCGACGCCCTGAAGCGCTATCGCCGCTATTTGCCGACGCTGCAGCTGAAGAAACAGCAGCTGCAGATGGAAATCCGGCAGGTGGACCAGCGCGTCGCCGAAAAGAAGGCCGAGGAAGAAGCCGCGCGCGGCGCCCTGGCCGACTGGGTCAAGCTGTACTCCGAACCGCTGGATTATGCCGCGTGGCTGAAGGTCGAATCCATCGAAGTCGAGCCCGGCAACATCGCCGGCGTGGCGGTGCGGACCCTGAAAGCCATCCGCTTCCAGCGGACGGCCCCGGACCTGTGGGCGACCCCGGTCTGGCTGGACGAAGGCCTCGCCACGTTGGAGCAGCTCTTCCGCCTGCGGATCGAGCGGCGCCTCCTCGAAGAGCAGCACCGGCTGCTGGCCGAGGAACTGCGCACGACCAGCCAGCGCGTGAATTTGTTCGAGAAGGTCAAGATTCCGGAATGCGCGGAAAACATCCGGCGCATCCGCATCTTCCTCGGCGATGAAAACACGGGCGCCGTGGTGCGCTCGAAGATCGCCAAGGGCAAGGGCGTCAAGAAGGCCGCGGCCGCGGAGGCGGCGGCGGAGGGGACGGCGGCATGATCGTCCAAATGAAGAAATTGACGCTGCTGTGCGTGGCGCACGACCGGGCCGCGACGCTGAAGGAGCTGCGGGAACTCGGCGTCCTGCACGTGACCCCCGTGACGTCGCCCGCGAGCACCGGGCTCGAAGATGCCCGCGAGAAGGCCGCGGGCCTGCAGCGCCTGCTGGAGGCCGTTCCGGTCTCGACGGAAATGCCGCCCACCGGGCGCGATTTGGCCACCGTGATCGCCGACGTCAGCGACCTGCTCGACCAGCGCAAGGAATGGCAGGAACGGCTCGAGTTCCTGAAAACCGAACTGGAACGCACCGCGCCGTTCGGCGCTTTCGATCCCGCCGAAATCCGCGCGCTGGCGAAAAAAGGCGTCGTCCTCAAGCTGTACCGGGCGCCCGCCAAATCCGTTTTGCCGCTGCCCGCGGGCGTGACCGCCCGGAAAGTGGACGTCCGCAAGGCGGATGCCTATTGGGCGCTGTTCGCGAACCAGCCGTTCGATTGGGCCGGCGCCGAGGAGCAGAAACTGCCCGATGGCGCGACGGACCAATTGCAGTTCGAAGCCGAGCGGCTGGACGTCGGCTTGGCCGGCATCGCCGAGGAATTGAAGCGGACCGCCGGCGACCGCGCGCTGCTGGAACGGGCCGTGGCGGCGGCGGCGGCCGACGTGAAGTTCCAGGAAGTCCGCGCCGGGATGGGGACGTCGGAGAAAATCGCTTTCGTGCGGGGGTTCGTCCCGGTCGACGCCGTCGCTCCGGTGCAGGCGGCGGCGCAGAAGCACGGCTGGGGCTTGCTCGTCGAAGAGCCCGGCCCGCAGGACGACGTGCCGGTCAAGCTGCGCCAGCCCCGGTGGGCCAAGCCCATCCAGGCGGTTTTCGACGGCATCAACGTCCTGCCCGGCTATGCCGAGGCGGACGTGAGCGTCGTCTTCATGCTCTTTTTCTCGCTGTTCTTCGCCATGATCATCGGCGACGCCGGCTACGGCGCGCTGTTTTTGGGCCTGACGCTGCTGTTCCGCCGGAAAATGCCGCGCAACGCCTCGAACTTGCTGCTGGCGACCAGCGCCTGCACGATCGTTTGGGGCCTGGTGACCGGTTCCGTTTTCGGAATCAACCAGGAATTCCTGCAAAACACGTTCTTCGCGAAATTGTGGATTCCCTACCTGCATCCGCTGCGCGAGCGCACGCCCCAAAACGTCATGGGCATGTGCTTCTTGGTCGGCGCCGTCCAGCTCTCCATCGGCCATTTGTGGAACGTGGTGGATCTGGTGAAGCAGAAAAGCCTCAAGGCCCTCGAGCAAATCGGCTGGACGATCACCACGTGGTACATGTTCGTCGTGGCCGACAGCATGGTGATCGGCGGCAACATGCTGGAATATCTCGGCCGCCCGGCCGCCCTGCAGCCCTTCGTGGGCTCGCCGCTGGATGGCGCCTGCCTCGTCGGCGTCCTGTTGATCGTCCTGTTCATGATGAAGCCGAGCGAGATCAAAGACGGCTGGTTCAACCTGGCGCTGCTGCCGCTGAACCTCATCGGCAACTTCACCGACGTCGTCTCCTACGTGCGCCTCTACGCGGTGGGGACCGCCGGGTTCGCCGTGGCGTCGGCCTTCAACTCGATGATTTTCGGCGGCGAGGTCACGCTGCTCGGCGGGCTGATCGGGGCCGCGCTGGCGTTCGCGGCGCACACGCTGAACGTGCTGCTGTGCGTGATGGGCGTGCTGGTGCACGGCATCCGCTTGAACACCTTGGAATTTTCGAACCACAAAGGCATCTCGTGGAGCGGCTCGCCGTACCGCCCCTTCGCGAAACCGGAAGCGGCGGCATAGGGTCCCTTTAAAAACAGAGGCGCGCAAGCACCTGAAATCGAGGAGAAGAACATGGATGCGAACATGATGATGGCATTGGCCAAAGCGGGCGGCCTGGCCGCCCTGGGCGTCGCGGCGATCGGCTCGGCGATCGGCGCGGGATTGGCGGGTTCGGCGGCGATCGGTGCCTGGAAGAAGTGCTACGCCCAGAGCAAGGCGGCGCCGTTCATCCTGATCACCTTCATCGGCGCGCCGCTGTCGCAGACGATCTACGGCATGATCTTGATGAATACCATCGTGGGCAAGCTGACGGCCGAAGGCGGCGCCGACTGGGCGACGGCCAACTGGGCGGCCAGCCTGCTGGCGGGCCTCTGCGGCGGCCTGGGCATGTGCTTCTCGGCCTGGTACCAGGGCAAGGCCGGCGCCGCCGGCGCCGACGCGCTGGCGGAGACCGGCCAAGGCTTCGGCAACTACCTGATGACCCTCGGCGTCGTCGAAACCGTCGCCCTGTTCGTGCTGGTCTTCAGCATGATGGGTCTCGGCTGAGCCCGCGTTCCAGCGACCTGCGCCGCCGCCCTTTCCGTCCGGAGGGGGCGGCTTGTCGCTGGGAATGGAATGCTGGAATCATGGAATGGTGGGGAGGCAACGGGAACGACCGCAACGGCCTGATTGTCTCCATGATTCCATCCTTCCACTATTCCATTCCCTTTGCCGTTGGCTTGCGGTAGGGCATTTCGGCCATGGCGTTGCTGAGTCTCCAGGACGTTTCCGTACGGTTCGGCGGGCCGTGGCTGCTGGACGGCGCGATG
>RZYG01000225.1 GCA_009930415.1 Spartobacteria bacterium
GCGGCGGAATCTGGAGCGCGCGGGCATCGCGGCGCGGGAATTCGCGCCGGCGGAGATGGAGGAATTCGCGCGCGGGTTGGCGGCACTCAACCGCGCGCACGGCCTGGCGCTGGCGACCTGCGCGGAGGAAATCGATCTGGCCGCGCACGGCATCGCGCACAACCGCTGCGTGGACGGCGAGCTGCTGGCGCGGCTGGGATCCGGCGACGCGGCGCTGCTGGAATTCCTGGGGTCGCGCGCGGCGCGGAAAGATCCCGGCCAGCGGCGCGCGTGCGGATGCCTGGCCAGCAAGGACGTCGGCCGCTACGGCACGTGCCCGCACGGCTGCGCCTATTGCTACGCGAACGTTTCGCGCGCGGCGGCGGAGCGGAATTTCCGCGCGCACCGGCCGGAAAACGAAACGATTTGAGCGGCGCGACCGCGCGGATCAGTAGGCCGTGGTGCGGAACACCGGCTGGAACAGCTTGGTTTCCCGCGCGCAGATGGCTTGCACGGGGCAAGAAGGACAATCGGGTTCGGTCGTTTCGGGACAACGCGTGCGGTTCTGGAAAAAGAACCAATCCACGGCGGCGGCGGAAAGCCCGGTGCGGGCCATGAGGCGGCCGACGGCGTCGTAGGTGGCGGCGCGGATCAGTTCTTCCTCGGTCCAGGACAGCCACTCGCGCGCGACGAGTTTTTTCCGGAGGGCCGGATCGTCGATGCGCACGAGGCCGGTGCGCAGCGCGCTGCGCTGGAGATGGTAGTCGATGATCGGCACGGCCGACTCCGGGTCGGTCACGCGCAAGAAACGCTCCGGCCGGTTTTCGAGCACGATGGCCAGCAGCATCGCCTTCTTCTGGAGCGGGTCTTCGGCGTAGCCGGGGATTTCGGCGTGGATTTCCAGCAGCGCGTAGAGCGGCTTGGGCGCCGCCTGGGCGCGCCGCAGCACGTCGGCGGGCGTTTCGCCGCGCGCGCGGAACCACTCGGCGTAGCCGCGGATCAGCGCGAGATGTTCGGGCCACATGGGCAACGGATTCGCGCCGGCGTCGTCGCGGAAGAGATCGGATAGCTGGCCATTGCCGCGGGCGGCCAGCGCGGCCGGAAGAAACGCCTCCGGATCGGCTTGGCACGCGCGCGTGCAGGCACGGAAGAGAAAATCGGAGCCTTTCAGGTCGCGGCCGTCGAGGCGCGCAACCATGGGTTTGTCCCAGCGGTCGCCGGCGAGCGTCCAGAAGCCGAACTGGTGGGCGCAGGCGAAGAAGAACGTCTCCAGCGCGCCCGGGCGATTGCGCTCGGGATAGATGAAGCCTTCGCTGCGGGTGCAGAAATCGAACGGTTGGACGTCGGCGGAATTCTTCAGATGTTCCGCGAAGGCGTCGATCTGGGCTTCATCAAGTGCGACGTTCAGCATATCTGCATGAAGAAGAAATTCAGGATTTTGGCTTTAATCGTCGCCGAGATGATTCGCGGACCATCAAGACGGGGGCAGGTTTGCTTGGGAAAGTCCGATACACAACGCGACCAGAGGCATTCCGCTCGTGGTCTTTTTTGGTGTAATCAATGTAGTTTTTGAAGGCGTTTGGAATCTCCAGTTTTTCGGGCGGCGAAGAAGGGTAGGAGGCGAGAAACTTGCGCAATACGCCGCCGAGCAACTCGCCGAAGACAGTGGGCACCGCATTGCCGACCTGTTTGAATCGTTGGGCTTTGGTGCCGAGAATTTCCCAATCACGCGGAAATCCTTGAAGCAATTTGACTTCTTCCAGGGTCAAGCGGCGCAGCACGCCCTGCCAGCGGATCCAATCTTGGCTGGCTGAGCCCGTGACGGTGCGCGCCGGAAGGTCGAGGTCGGAAATGAACGTGCCTTGACGATAGCCCCAGTGTCCGCCGGGCCGGGTGGTTTCGGTGCGCCCCGGACTGATCAAGCCGGAACCGCCTGGAATTCGGCGAAGTTCGCGGGCCAGCGCAGGGGTGGGATATGAGTAGTTCCCCGAATCTGGATCGGCGCATGTTTCGAGAAAAGCACGCAAGGGGACCCAAGGCTTGTGGAACATATCCGCTGTTTTTTGATGCGTCGGCTCCGGAAACAGGGGTGCCGTACCGCGGCGGGAACCCATGATGAAACAGCGCACGCGCCGTTGCGGAGCGCCATAATCGGCGGCATTGAGCAAAGATGTCCGACAACTGTAGCCTAGACCCTGAAAGCGGGCGAACAAGCTGTGGATAACGCCGCCGGGCTCGCCGCTTGCATCGCGCGCCGTCACCAGGCCGCGGACGTTTTCGAAAAGAAAACAGCGAGGTTGGATTTCATCGATCAAACGGATGAATTCATGAATCAAAAGCCCGCGGGGATCGAGGACGCTGAGTTGCTTGCCCGAGCTGGAAAACGACTGGCATGGCGGGCCGCCGACCACGAGATCGATCCGGGCGCCGCCCGCCAGATCCTTGGCGGTCATTTCCCGGACGTCGGCAGTCAGGATACGGGCTTTCTCCAGATAGGTCTGGCCATCGGCCAACGCGCGCCCTTGGTTGGCGCGCAACGTGTCGCAAAAGATCGGTTCGATTTCGCATAGGGAAAGGGCGCGAAAGCCGGCACGCTCCAAGCCGATGTCCAAGCCGCCGGCACCGGAAAAAAGGCTGACGTAGAGAGGGGCGTCCATTAAACCAGTTTGCCGAGATCGGCGAGGCGATGTTCCCAGACGACATGGATGTTCGAGGCCCGCAGATTGGCGATGCCGGTCGGGTTGAAGAAGCCGGCAACGACCGCCACGATGTCGGGGACGTTCAAAGATGCGGCCGATTGCCAGTCGCCGGCTTTGTCGCAACACTCCTTGATTCGTTTGGTCGCGTCGAGTTCAACGCCGACAGCCTTGGCTTCGATCAACACCAGGCGCTTTGATTTCTTGCTACGGACGGCCAGATCGGCTTTCTGGCGCGTCCGGCCTTTGATGCGGATTTCTTGCGTGTATTCGCCCAGATTGACGTCGGTATGCCGGCAAACGACGCCGGTAAACGACGATTTGACGTAACCGCGCGCGACGAGGAATGCCGCGATGGCTTGTTCCTGTTGCTCTTTGCGCCAATTGCGGTATTTGGTTTGCGCATTTTGATCGGCGGCGATCGAGCAGGTCCAGCCTTTGGCGTAGGCCTGGGCCAGGGCAAGATCACCGTCGAAACGGAGGTGCAGCCACAAGAACCGCTCGCGATCCAGATTTCGGACGGCGAAGCGAGCAATCTTCGGGGCCAACGATTTCAGGAGCCGATATTTTGCGGTGCCTTCCGAAATCCGATAGTTTTCAAGCCCATCGATGGAGGCAAGGCCAAAGAACTGGCCAAATTTCATTTGGCTGATCGAAGGGGCGATGGCGTAGCGCAGGATCTTGATGATCCGTGAATCCGCTAAAATCGCGCGCGCCGTGATGGTGCGAAAGTCGGCAGTCAATCGGGCGGCGATATCGTAGATTTCCCCGTTTTGAACCAGGGCGTTTTCATACATGGCCTTCATCGAGGCCAGATAGACACGCATTTCATATTCGCGGGAACGGGCGATGTCGGTGACGATGCTCATGGTCCAGAAAGGTGAATTTCGACGGGCTTTCAGTTTCAGATGATTTTCCCGGGTTCCCGGTGATTAGCAAGCCTGATTCCCGGCCGAAGGGTTAAGCCTATCGAGGATGTGCCGGAGAGATTATCGGAACATATTGGGGCGGCGGAAGCGACGGGCGCTCTTCGGAGCCGGTCTGCGGCGTCTGGTGGAGGGCGTCGGTCAAATAGAGGGCGCGGAGGAGATCGAGGCGCAGCTGGCCGGGGTCAATGACGGAAGCCGGCGGTTATGGAACGACGGGGGCGTCTTTCCAGAGCTGTTCAAGGGCGTAGTAGCCGCGCATCTGGGGCGTGAAAAGATGGACGACGACGT
>RZYG01000039.1 GCA_009930415.1 Spartobacteria bacterium
CGACGTCCGCGGCGACGGCGACACGCCCGACTCCTACGGCAACCCCATCTACGACCCGACGCCCGAGTGGGGTCCGGGCGATTTCGACCTCGACGCGGTCGGCGTCCTCAACGCCGGCTTCGTGATCTCCGTCGATCCGGCCGCGGCGCAGCCGGCCTTGTCGGGCTGGCGAGCCGTCCTCGAATACACCCCCACGCTGGCCCCGCCCGCCTGGCGCACGAACGCCGTGCCCGCGCAGGGCGCGCCCGGCTTCTTCCGCTGGAAGCCGGTCAAGTGACCGGCTCCCCCTCCAGCCCGGTTTTTACGTACTACGTAAAAACTTTCCGCGTTTTTTACGTGGAACGTAAAAACTTTGAGGCCGGTTTTACGTGGAACGTAAAAACTTTGGGGGATTTTTACGTACGACGTAAAAAGGCCCGGCGCGCCGCGTTTTCGCTGATCGAGCTGTTGGTGGCGGTGGCGGCGACGGCGCTGCTGGCGGCAATCCTGATTCCGGCGCTGCCGGCGGCGAAGGCGGCGGCGGAGGGCGCGGTCTGCCGCTCGAACCTGCGGCAGTTGGCGGCGGCGAACCTGGCCTATGCGGCGGACCACGGACGCTACGTGGCGGCGGCGGCCGACATCGAGGGCGCCAATTCGACCCGCTGGCACGGCGTGCGCTCCGGCGGGACGTTCGACGGCGCGCAGGGGCCGCTCGCGCCGTACCTCGGCGGCGGCGGCGCCAGCGCCTGGGTGCGCCGCTGCCCGGGGTTCCGGCCCGATGCGCCCGGCTTCGAGGCGTCTTGCGGCGGCTACGGCTACAACGCGCTGGGGGTGGGTTCGGAGCTGTGCCTGCCCACCGGCGGCGGGCAGACGGTCGGCATGCGGCCGGGCGCGCTGGCGCATCCGGCGCAGACGGTGATGTTCGCGGACGCGGCGTACGTGCAGGGCAACGGCGCGAAGGCCAAGCTCATCGAGTATTCCTTCGCCGAGCCGCCGCGGTTCGCCGGCGGGGGTACGCCGTGGCCGACCATCCACTTCCGCCACCGGGGCAAAGCCAACGTGGCCTGGGCCGACGGCCACGTCACCGCCGAAATTCTCGATCGCACCGGCTCGCGGGGGGCCGCCCAGCATCTGGGCTGGTTCGGACCGGACGACAATACCCTGTTCGACCCGTTTTGACCTCCCATGAAGCCATTTGGACCTTTCCCAGCAGTGTTTTGGCGATGATTAATTAATCATCGCCGGATTGGCAGAGCCTTTTGCCTAGAATTGCGGATTGACGGCCAAGGGCGGATCAGCTAGTTTTCCCCGCGTCGATACAACTCTGGCGGTTTTGTGAGAGTGGGTTTGCCCCACTCTTTTGCATATCGGGAGTTGACGGATGACCGTGCTTTTCCCCCGCATGGGGAGGAGGTTTGAAATATGAACAACGAATTGCTGGCCGTATTTGAATACATGGAGCGGGAGCGCAAGCTGGACCGCGAAACGCTCGCCCAACTGGTGGAGTCCGCCCTGCAGGTGGCCGGGCGCAAGAGCATCGGACGCGTGCGGGACCTCCGCGTGGAGATCGATCGCAAGACGTTGGACATCAGGGCGTTTGCGAGCATCGAGGTCGTGGATTTCGTCCGCAACCGCGACGAGGAAATCTCCCTCGACGCCGCCCAGGCGAAATATCCCGGCAAGAACTGCAAGCTCGGCGACCTGATCGAGATCGAGGTCACCCCGCGCAATTTCGGGCGCATCGCGGCCCAGACGGCCAAGCAGGCCATCATCCAGAAGCTGCGCATGGCGGAAAAGGACAAGGTCTACGCCATCTACAAGGACCACGTCGGCGACATCGTCACCGGCACCGTCCGGCGGTTCGACCGCAGCGACGTGTTCATCGATCTCGGCGACGCCGAGGGCGTCATGCCCGGCAAGGAACGCGTCCCGAGCGAGGAATACCAGATCGGAGACCGCATCCGCTTCCTGCTGCTGGATCTCGACGCGCAGGCGCAGGGCACGCAGCTCACGCTCTCGCGCGCCAACCCCGAATTCATCAAGAAACTCTTCGAGCTGGAAGTCTCCGAAATCGCCGACGGCACGGTCGAAATCAAGGGCATCGCCCGCGAGGCGGGCTTCCGCACCAAGATCGCGGTGCACTCCAACGACGAGAAGGTGGATCCCGTCGGCGCGTGCGTCGGCCTGCGCGGCCAGCGCGTGAAGAACATCGTCCGCGAGCTGTCGGGCGAGAAGGTGGACATCGTCAAGTTCAGCACGGACATCAAGACGTTCGTGACCAATTCGCTGGCGCCGGCCAAGCTGCTGCGCCTGGAAGTGGACGAACTCGAAAACGCCGTGAAGGTCATCGTCGAGTCCGACCAGCTTTCGCTGGCGATCGGCAAGAAAGGCCAGAACGCCCGGCTGACCGCCAAGCTGACGGGTTGGAAGGTGGACATCCAGAAGGATGAAGGCGACATCACCTTCGAGGAAAAGATCGCGCGCGCCACCGACCAGCTGGCCGCGGTGGAAGGCATCGGCCGCGAACGCGCCGAAAAGCTCGTCGCGTCCGGTTTCTTGACCCTCGAAGGCATTCTCGCGGCGGAAATCGCCGATCTGGTCGACGTGGAAGGCTTCGATGCCGACGGCGCCCAGCAAGTGCGCGCCGCGGCCGAAGCCGCCTTCGAGCGCGAAAACGGAAAGGCAGCCGAATAACATGAGAATCTGCGACCTCGCCAAAGAATTGATGACCACCGGCAAGGAATTGCTGGGGCTTTTGCAGGCGCGCGGCTGCACCGCGCGCAGCACGCAGGCGAATTTGACGCCCGATCTGGAGCAATATCTGCGCGACGAAATCCGCCGCATCTACTATGGCGGCGCCTCCGCGGGAACGCCGGCCGACGCCGCCGCCCCCGCCGCCCCGGCGGCCGAAGCCGCCGCGCCGGCCGCCGCGGAACCGGCCGCGCCCGTTGCGGAAGCGGCCGCCGCCGAAACCGCCGCGCCCGCCCCGTCCGCGGAAGCGGAAGTCGCCGCCGCCGCCCCGGGCGCCCCCGAACCGGAGCCGCCGAAAACCGTCGCCATCAAGGGCCACGTCGCCGTCAAGGATTACGCCGAACTGCTCGGCATCAAGCCCAACGTGCTGATCGCCAAGCTGATGAAGCAGGGCATCTTCGCGTCCATCGGCATGAAGATCGATTTCAAGCAGGCCGAGCCCATCGCCAAGGAACTCGGCTTCGTGCTCGAGCACGAAAAGAAAGCCCCGCCGCCGCCGCCGCCCGCCAAAGCCGAACCCAAGCCGGAAGGCCCGGTGGTGGACGCGAAGGACGACCTCCAGCCGCGGCCGCCGGTCGTCACCTTCATGGGCCACGTCGACCACGGCAAAACGTCCCTGCTCGACTACATCCGCAAGGCGCACGTCGCCGCGGGCGAAGACGGGGGCATCACGCAGCACATCGGCGCCTACCAGGTCGAGCACCAGGGCCGCCTGATCACCTTCCTCGACACTCCCGGCCACGAAGCCTTCACCGCCATGCGCGCGCGCGGCGCCAACCTCACGGACATCGCCGTGATCGTCATCGCCGCCGACGACGGCATCATGCCGCAGACCAAGGAAGCCATCCAGCACGCCCAGGCCGCCAAGGTCGCCATGATCGTCGCCATCAACAAGTGCGATCTGCGTTCAGCCAATCCCGACCGCGTGAAACGCCAGCTCCAGCAGATGGGCCTGGCCCCCGAAGACTGGGGCGGCGAGCTGATCTGCTGCCCCGTCAGCGCCGCCAAGGGCGACGGCATGGACCACCTGCTCGAAATGATCCTCCTGCAGGCCGACGTTCTCGAACTGAAGGCCAACCCCCGCCGCAAGGCGCAGGGCTACGTCATCGAGTCGCGTCTCGAAGCCGGCATGGGCCCTACCGCCAACGTGCTGGTCACCAACGGCACCCTCCAGCTCAACGACGCCATCGTGTCCGGTTCCACCTGGGGCCGCGTGAAGGCCATGATCAACGACCAGGGCAACAAGGTCCGCACGGCCGCCCCCTCCTCCGCCGTCAAGATCCTCGGCCTGACCAGCGTGCCGGCGCCCGGCAGCGAATTCCACGTCTACAAGAACGACCGCGAAGCCCGCCAGGTGGCCGATGAACGCGCCGCGGCCGAGCGGCTCCAGTCGCTCGGCGGCGAAGCCCCCAAGACGGCCATGACCCTCGACGAGCTGCTGCAGGAAAAAGCCGGCGGCGACAAACGCACCCTGAACGTCATCCTCAAGACCGACGTCCTCGGCTCGCTGGAAGCCATCCGCGGATCCCTCGAAGGCATCCATAGCGAGAAGGTGGACCTCGACATCATCGGAACCGGCGCGGGCAACGTGTCGGTCAACGACGTCCTGCTGGCGTCGGCCTCCAAGGCCGTCATCCTGGGCTTCCACGTCGCCAAGGACAACGGCGCCGGCGCGGAAGCCAAGCGCAAGGGCGTCGAAATCCGGCTCTATTCCATCATCTACGAAATGCTCGACGACGTGAAGAACCTGCTGACGGGCCTGCTCGAGCCGATCGTCAAGGAGCACGTCAACGGCCAGGCCGCGATCCGCCAGATCTTCGACATGGGCAAGCGCGGCAAGGTCGCCGGCTGCATGTGCTTGAAGGGCAAGATCACGCTCAAGGGCCGCGTCCGCGTCAAGCGCAAGGACGAAGTGCTCTACGAAGGCAAGATCCAGACCCTGCGCCGCTTCCAGAACGAAGCGAACGAGGTCCGCGAAGGCCAGGAATGCGGCATCGTCCTCGACCGTTTCGCGAATTTCGCGGAAGGCGACGTCATCGAATCCTACGAAGTCGAAAAGGTCGCTCAGGAACTGTAGGCTCCGGCCCCCGGCTCCGGTCTCTGGTCCATAGTCTTTTTCAGCCATGAAAGCCGACCGCATCACCCGCGTCAACGAACTGATCCGCCGCGAACTGGGCGTGCAGCTTTACCGCGTCGTGAACCGTCCGGATTTCGACGCGGCGGCCGTCACCTTCACCCACGCGCTCACGTCCGTGGACCTGCGCAGCTGCCGGGTACTCGTTTCGATCCGCGGCGAACCGGCCGAACAGGAACGGATGCTCGCCATCCTCAAGCGGCACCGCGTGGAATTCCAGGAAGCCATCCACAAGAACGTCGTTTTGCGCTACACCCCGCAGCTCCATTTCGTCCTCGACCATTCCGTCGAGCAAGGCGACCACGTCCTCGAAATCCTCAACCGGATGGAAACGGCCGGCGAGATCGCGCCGGACGCCGCGGAAGACCCGCCGGACGCCGGCGACGGTGCGCCGGACGACGAAGACGCCGCCGACACCGACGTCCCGCCCGCCTGAGCCCGCCATGGTTGCGCCCTCTCTCGCCTCCCTCGGCCCCCTCGACGGCCTCTTGCTCGTCGACAAGCCGTCCGGTCCCACCTCGCACGACGTCGTCGCCCAGATCCGCCGCCGTTTCCGCATCCCCAAGGTCGGCCACGGCGGCACCCTCGATCCCATGGCCACCGGCTTGCTCGTGATCCTGCTGGGCAAGGGCACCAAGATTTCCGACCGCGTCATGGGCCACGACAAGACCTACGAAGGCACCTTCCGCCTCGGCATCGAGACCGATTCGCAGGACGCCGATGGCCAGGTCGTCGCCGAAAAGGACGCCTCCGCGATCACCGCGGCACAGGTTGCCGCGCAAATGCAGGCCCGCCTCGGCGACCAGATGCAGCTGCCGCCGATGGTTTCCGCCATCAAGATCAAGGGCGTGCCGCTCTACAAGCTGGCGCGCAAGGGCGAAACCGTCGAACGCCAGCCCCGGTTCATCCACGTCTACCGGTTCGAGCTGCTGGATTTCGCCCCGCCCGACGTCCGCTTCCGCGTCGAATGCACCAAAGGCACCTACGTGCGGACCTTGGCGCACGACGTCGGCCAAGCGCTGGGCGTCGGCGCCCATCTCGCCGCGCTCCGCCGCACGAAGATCGGCCAGATCGACGTCGCCCGCGCCCACCCCCTCGCCGAACTCCTCGAAGCCCCGGCCCTCGACGGCAAGGTCCTTCCCCTTGCCGCGGCCTTGCCGTTGCTGGCTTGAGGGTTGAGGACCGTCGTTTGGTGGCTGTCGGCTGAATTTGAATATTGGATATTGGACGTTGAATATTGGATATTGAGGTTTTGATGCCCCTCTCCGCCGCCAACGAAGCCCCGCTCGTCCTGGCCATCGGCCAGTTCGACGGCGTGCACCGCGGCCATCAGGCCGTCTTCCGCACCGCCGTCGAATCCGCGGCGCAACTGGGCGGCATCCCGGCCTGCCTCACCTTCCGGCCCCACGTGGCGCAACTGCTGAATCCCGCCGGCGCGCCCCTGCTGCTGGCCACGCCCGAACAGAACGAGGCGCTCATCGCCGCCTGCGGCATCCAGCAGATCCACGTCATCCCCTTCACCCGCGAATTCGCCGCCATGGGCCCGGCCGAATTCCTCTCGCTGCTGAAAATGGAATTTCCGTCCCTCGCCGAAATCGCCGTGGGCGAGAACTTCACGTTCGGCAAGGACCGCGCGGGCCACCGCGGCACGCTGCCGAGCCTGGCGGCGGCCTTGGGCCTGCGCGCGCACCTCGTTGCGCACGTCGAGCACGGCGGCGCGCCCGTTTCCAGCACGCGCATCCGCGCCGCCGTGGCCGCCGGCGACCTGCCGCTGGCCAAAATCCTGCTCGGCCGCGCGTTTGCGTTGACCGGCGCGGTCGTCCGCGGCCGCGCCGTCGGCCGATCCCTCGGCTTCCCCACCGCCAACGTCCGCCCCGACCTGCCCATCCGCCCGGCCCCCGGCATCTACGCCGCGCGCCTGGTGCTCACCGACGGCGCGCATCCCGGCGCGGCCTTCGTGCCGAATCCGGCCGATCCCGCGCAGGCCCATTTCGGCCCGGTCGTCGAAATCCACGTGCCCGGTTTCGCCCGCGACCTCTACGGCCGGGAGGTCGAAGTCGCCTTCACCCGCCGCCTGCGCGGCCATATGCATTTCACGGATGCCGCCGCGGCGTCCGCCCAGATCGGCCGCGACGTCCAAGCCGCCCTCGCCGCGGACGCCGAGGAAAATCCGTGAAACAAAGGATTTCACGTCGTTTCGGCGGGCCCCACGGCCTTGTGCCGTGGGGGAGCCAACTTTGCCTCCCACGACACAAGGCCGTGGGGGGGCTCGAATCCCCATGAGCAAACCCTCCCTCCAGACCGAACTCCTCGCGCCCGCGGGCGAAAAGGCCGCGGCTTACGCGGCGTTCGCGTTCGGCGCCGACGCCGTCTACACCGGCCTGCCGCGCTTCTCCGCGCGCGCCGAAGCCGTCAACGTCGCCCCGCGCGAGCTCGAGGAAATCGTCGCCTATGCCCACGCGCTGCCGCGCCCGCGCCGCGTCTACGTCACGCTCAACACGCTGATCCGCGAAGCCGAACTGCCGGATCTGGTCCGCTCCCTCGCGCTCTGCGCCGAGGCCGGCGCGGACGCGGTCATCGTGCAGGATTTCGGCGTGGCCCGCCTCGCGCGCAAGCATTTTCCCGGCCTGCGCCTGCATGCGTCCACGCAGATGGCGCTGCACAATCTCGAAGGCGTCCGCGCCGCCGCGCGCCTCGGCTTCCAGCGCGTCACGCTCGCGCGCGAGCTCACCCTCGACGAACTCCGCTCCATCGCCAAGCAGGCGCCGGCGGAAATCGAAGCCTTCCTGCACGGCGCGCTGTGCTACTCCTACTCCGGCCTGTGCCTCTATTCCGCCCTGCTGCGCGACCGCTCCGGCAACCGCGGCGCATGCGCCTATCCCTGCCGCGACGCCTTCTGCGCCGTTTGCGCGCCCGGCGCCGCGCCCGTCCGCCCCGGCCTCGTGTTTTCCATGAAGGATCTCGCCGCCGGCGCGTCCATCCACGATCTCGCCCAGGCCGGCGTGGCCTCGCTCAAGATCGAAGGCCGCAAGAAATCCCCGCTCTACGTCGCCGCGGCCGTGAACTACCACCGCAAGCTCCTCGACCGCACGTTCAAGGCCGGCGAGCAGGAACAATGCGCGAACGACCTGCGCACCATCTTCTCGCGGCCCTGGACCGGCCTCTACCTGAAATCCAAGGCCAACCGCGACGTCATCGATCCCGACGCCACCGGCCACCGCGGCACGCCCGTCGGCCGCGTGGAAAACGCCGGGCGCGATTTCATCCAGTTCCGCCCGCGCCTGCCTCTCGAAGTCCACGACGGGCTCCAGGTCGAGCTGCCCGGCGAAACGCGGCCCTTCGGCTTCGCCGTCGAGGAAATCCTCCTCTCCAACGGCCGCCGCGTTTTCGAGGCGCCGGCCCAAACGCTCCTGCAAGTCCCGTTGCCGCCGGCGGCCCCGCGCATCCCCAAGGGCACGGAGCTGTTTCTCGCCTCCTCGCAGGCCGTCAAGCGGCGCTACCGCTTCGACCTGCCCAATCCGCGCGACTTGCGCCGCCGCTTCCCGCTCGACGTCGAACTGTCCCTGTCCGCGGACCGCGTCGAAGTCCGCGCGTCGGCCCGCGCCGACGGCCACGACCTCGCCGCCAGCGCGACCCTCGCCGGCCCCTTCGCCGCCGCCAAGAATCCGGACGCCGCGCCCGCCGCGCTCCAAGCCGCGTTTTCCAAGCTCGGCGACACCCCCTTCGAGCTGCGCAAGCTCGCGCAAAACGGACCGGCGATCTTCATTCCCGTTTCGCAGCTCAATGCCCTGCGCCGCGACCTGACCACCGCGCTGGAGCAGCAGCTCCGCGACGCCCGCGACCGACACGTCGAACAGGCGATTTCCTCCCTCTCCCTCCTGTCTCCTGCCCCCTGTCCCCTGTCTCCTTCCGCAGGAACGTCCCCATTCCTGCTGAAGACCGACCAACCCTCCGTCGTCCTCGAAGCGTTCCCCGACGGCGAGATTCCGCGCGTCACGGAACTGATCGTCGAACTCGGCCGCGAGAGCGTCGCGCAGATCGAAGCCGTCCTGGCGCAACTGCCCGAGCGGATCGCGGTGCGGTTCGCCCTGCCGATGATCGCGCGCGCGTGGGACCGCGAGGAGCTGGGGGCCCAGATCCGGCATTTCCACGACCGGGGCCACCGCCGCTGGGAAGCCGCGAACCTCTCCGCGCTGGAATTCGTGCCGCGCGCGGACGATCTCGATTGGTCCGCCGACTGGCCGCTCTACGTCCTCAATTCCGCGGCCGTGGCCGAACTGCGCGAGCGGGGCGTTTCCCGCTTCACGGTGTCGCCCGAAGACACCGCCGAAAACGCGGCGCTGCTCGCCGCGCGCCACCCGTTCGCGCTCGTCTGGCCCGTGCATCGCGATCCGCCGCTGTTCATTTCCGAATCCTGCCCGCATGCCGCGCAGCTCGGCCGCTGTCCCGGCCCGCAAAACTGCGATTTCACCGAGCAGGCGTTCACGTCCAAGGCCGGCGAGGCGGTCCGGACCGTCAACCGCCGTTGCCGCTTCTACACCCTGCTGGACAAGCCGGCCGTCCTGCCGGTGCCGCCCGGTGCGCCGTTCGTGCCGCGCGCGGACTTCCTCGTTCGCGCCTGGACGCCCGACGCCCTGCGCCGCGCCCTCGTGCATCTTCTCTGAGTTCCGGTCTTGCCAATCGGCGCGTGGCGCGCCATCATTCCGGCCGTCAAGGAACGAGGTGCCGCCATGATCAAGAACATCCTCATCGGCGTCGATGGCTCTCCCGGCAGCGACGTCGCCCGCGATCTCGCCATCGACCTGGCCGCGCGGCTCGACGCCCGGCTCGAAGCCGTCCACGTCGTCGATTCGCGGATGCTGGAATTTCCGCTCGTGGCGCCGCAGGCCGGCGTGATCGGCTGGAATCCGGGCGCGGTCAACGGGCTCCAGCAAGCCCTGCGCCAGCGCGGCGAGACCCTCCTGCGCGACACCGCCGCCGCGGCCGAACAGGCGGGCGTGCCGTTGACGACTTCCCTTGAATTCGGCCATCCCGCGCAAGTCCTGGCGGACATCCAATCGCGCACCGAACTCGTCGTGCTGGGCCGCCAAGGCGAACATGCCAAGACCGCTCCGGACATCACCGGTTCGACCATGGAGCGTTTCATCCGGCGCGCCGACCGGCCCTGCCTCGTGGCACCGGCAGTGGCCCGGCCCGTTTCCAAGATCCTCGTCGGCGTGGACGGCTCGCCTTCTTCCGGCCGCGCGCTGCGCGAGGCCGTCGACCTGGCCAACGCCCTGAAGCTGCCGCTGGTGATCCTGACCGTGGCGGAAAAAGAAGCCGACCTGCCGCGCGCGCAGCAGATCAACCTCGAGGCCCACTGCATCGCGCGCGCCCACGATTGCGCGGCGGCGGCGATTCCCGCCGTCGGCGTGCCCGCGCCGACCGTAATGGAAAAGTGCGCCGAGACCGGCTGCGACCTGGTCGTGCTGGGTTCCCACGGCCACGGGTGGATCTACGACAAGCTGATCGGCAGCGTGGCCGCCCACGTCGTCGCCCGCGGCGAAACGCCCGTCCTGCTCGTCCGCTGAAAGTTTCTACGTTCCACGTAAAACGGCCCATGAGTTTCTACGTTCCACGTAAAACCTGATGTTTCATAAAACGTCTGGCAGTCGGAATGGACCGGGCCGGGCTCGGAAAAAGGTTTGCGCGGCGGGTACGGCCGCTATAATGCCCCCGACCATTTCCACCGAGAGGATCCGAGCATGCCCACCCCCATCATCGCCATCGCCAACCAGAAGGGCGGCGTCGGCAAGACGACCACCGCCGTCAATCTCGCCGCGTGCCTCGCCGAACGACGCAAGCAGGTCCTGCTGATCGATCTCGACCCGCAGGCCAACGCCACCAGCGGCCTCGGCCTGGCCAAGACCGAGGGCGCCAGCATCTACGACATCCTCCTGAGCGACAAGCCCATCGCCGACATCGTTCAGAAGACCGCCGACGCGCGCCTCGACGTCGTCGCCTCCGAGGTGGATCTCGCCGGCGCGGAAATCGACGTCGCCCGCGCGGACCACTATTTGCAGCGGCTGACGATGGCCCTCGAGCCGCTGGCCGCGCAGGACCGCTACGACTTCATCCTGATCGACTGCCCGCCGTCGCTGGGCATCCTCACCATGAACGCGCTGTGCGCGGCCGACGGGCTGCTGATTCCGATGCAGTGCGAGTACTACGCGCTGGAAGGCATCAGCACGATCCTCAACACCGTGGGCAAGCTGCACGACTCCGGCGCGGCGCCGCGCCTGGCCGTCGAGGGCATCGTGATGACGATGTTCGACATGCGCACGAACCTGTCGCAACAGGTCGTCGGCGAAATCAAGAGCCACTTCCCGGACAAAATCTACGAATCCCTCGTTCCCCGTTCCGTGCGCCTGGCGGAGGCGCCGTCGCACGGGCTGCCGATCATCGCCTACGACGCCAACTGCACCGGCGCCGCGGCCTACCGCCAGCTCGCCCGCGAATTCCTCAAGCGCCGCAAAGCCGCCGAAGCCCCCGCGGAAGAATCCCCCCTCGAAGCCGCCGAAAAAGACGAAGCCGCCCCCGAAGGCGCCCCCTCCTGACCGTCCCCGCCTGGAAACTGGACGTTGAATATTGGATATTGAATATTCCGTCCCCAACGCCCCCATGCCCCCCTCCTCCCAGCTCCGCGTCTGCGTGCTTGCCTCCGGCAGCAGCGGCAACTGCATCCACGTCGAAAGCCCGACCACGGCGCTGTTGATCGACGCGGGGCTTTCCGCGCGCGAAACCCTGCGCCGCCTGGCGGCGGCGGGGCTCGACCCCGCCAAGCTGCGCGCCATCTGCGTGTCGCACGAGCATACCGACCACGTCGCGGGCCTCGTCCAGCTCCACAAGCAGCTCGGCGTGGCGCTCTACGCCAACGGCGACACCGCGCGCGGCGTGAAGGGCGGCGCCGACCTGCCGTGGAACTTGTTCACGGACGGCTGCTCTTTCGCCGTCGGCGACATTGAGATTTTGCCGTTTCCGCTGCCGCACGACGCCTACGCCCCCGTCGGTTTCGTCCTGACCTGCGGAGCGGCCCGCCTGGGCATCGCCACCGACCTCGGCATGCCCACGCAGCTTGCGCGCGAGCGCCTGCGCGGCTGCCAGACCCTCGTGCTCGAGGCCAACCACGACGAAATGCTCGTCCACAGCTCGTTTCGCCCGTGGTCGCTCAAGCAGCGCATCCTGGGCCGCCAGGGGCATCTCTCCAACGAAACCGCGGCGGCGCTGCTGGCGGAAATCGCCGGCGACACCCTCCAGCAGGTGTTTTTGGCCCACCTGAGCCGGGAATGCAACAACCTCGACCTGGCGCTCCACGTCGTGCGCAAGCACCTTGAATCCGCCGGCCTCGCCCGCATCCGCGTCCTGCCCACCCATCCCGACAAGCCCAGCGAATTCGCCGAGTGGTGATAAATAAAAACCAAACTACGAAACACGCGAAAGACGCGAAATGGAAACAGAGATCCTTTTCAAGAATGAAAGCTACAGGATGATGGGGGCTTGTTTTGAAGTCTATAAAACCATGGGCTGCGGTTTTCTGGAGGCGGTTTATCAGGAGTGTCTGGCCATCGAATTCCGGGCGCAAGGGATTCCCTTCGTCGAGCATCCCCGCCTGGTACTCGACTTCAAGGGGACGCCTCTGAAACAAACCTACGAACCCGATTTCCTCTGCTTCGGCGAGATCATCGTCGAAATCAAGGCCGCCAAGAATCTGATCGACGATTTCCGGGCGCAAACAATCAATTATCTCAAAGCCACGAAGAAACAGCTGGCCTTGCTCGTCAATTTCGGCCATTACCCTCAATTGGAGCACGAACGGTTCGTCAACGATCCCCTTTCGCGATTTTCGCGTATTTCGTAGTTTATCTAGGCTGTTATGCAAACGATCAAAGAAATCCTGTCCGCGCAGATCCGCGCCGCGTTCGCCGCGGCGTTTCCCGACGCCGATCTCTCGGCGCTGCCGCTCAACGCCCTGCCGGCCGCCGACGAGTCGTTCGGCGACTACCAGTGCAACGGCGCCATGGCCGCCGCCAAGGTCCTGCGCCGGCCGCCGCGCGCCGTCGCCGAAGCGGTCGTCGCGCACCTGCCGACGGACGGACGGATCGCCAAGGCCGAAGTCGCCGGCCCCGGCTTCATCAACCTGACGCTGTCCGACGCCGCCCTCGCGCGCCACCTCGAAGCCGTCCAGGCCGATCCGCTGCTGGGCGTGCCGCAACCCGGCGCCGGCAAGAAGCTCATCGTCGACTACTCCTCGCCCAACGTCGCCAAGCCGATGCACGTCGCGCACATCCGCTCGACCGTCATCGGCGACGCCCTCAAGCGCATCCACCGCGCGCTGGGCTATGAAGTCCTCGGCGACAACCATCTCGGCGACTGGGGCACGCAGTTCGGCATCCTGATCATGGGCTACCGGAATTTCCTCGATGCCGCCGCGCTTGAATCCTCTCCGGTCGACGAACTCCAGCGGGTCTACGTCCTCTCGCACCAGAAGTGCGAGGAAGATCCGGCCTGGAAGGACCAGGCCCGCGCCGAACTCGTCAAGCTGCAGGCGGGCGATCCCGAAAACCGCGCCCTCTGGCAGAAGTTCATCGATCTTTCGATGATCGAATTCAGCCGCATCTACGGCCGCCTCGGCGTATCGTTCGAGCTCGTCCGCGGCGAGTCGTTCTACAACGACGCCCTGCCCGGCGTCGTCGAGAAGCTCCAGGCCCTCGGCCTTGTGCGCGAGAGCGAAGGCGCGCTGGTGGCGTTCCTGGAGGACGAGAAGCTGCCGCCGTGCATCGTGCGCAAGTCCGACGGCGGCTACAACTACGCCACGACCGACGTCGCCACGGTGTTTTCGCGCGAAGCCGAATTCCGCCCCGACGGGATCATCTACGTCACCGACGAGCGCCAGCAACTGCACTTCCGCCAGTTCTTCGCCCTCGCGAAGAAGGCCGGCGCGAAGACCCCGCTGCGGCACATCTGGTTCGGCCTGATGCGCCTGCCCGAAGGCCTGCTCTCGACCCGCAAGGGCACCGCCATCAAGCTCGATCTGCTGCTCGACGAAGCCGAGAAGCGCGCGCTGGATCTCGTCCGGCAGGCCTCGCCCGACATGCCCGCCGAGCAGCAGCAGGCCGTCGCCCGCGCCGTCGGCATCGGCGCGGTCAAGTACGCCGATCTCTCGCAGAATCCGCAGTCGGCCGTCACGTTCACCTGGGAAAAGGCGCTGGCGATGGACGGCAATTCCGCGCCGTACCTCCAATACGCCTACGCGCGCATCGCGTCGGTCATCGACAAGCACGCGGAGCGGTTCCCGGACTGCGACTGGCGGCAGGAACCGCTCGTCCTCGACGCCCCGCAGGCCCGGCGCCTGGCCGTGCGCCTGGCGCGCTTCGGCGACGCCGTCCTCGACGCCGCGGAACAGGAAAAACCCTCGCTGCTCGCGGACGCGCTCTACGACCTGTCGCAGGCCTATTCCAGCTTTTACCAGAACGTGCCCTTCCTCAAAGCCGAACCCGGCCTCCGCGAAAGCCGCGTGCGCCTGTGCGACCTCGTCGCGAAGGTGCTGCGCCAAGGATTGGCTCTGCTCGGCATCGACACGCCCGACCGCATCTGAGAGAATTCCGCCCATGAAGAAATCCCTTACCGGTTCCGCGCCGTTCGCCCTCCTGCTTCTTGCCGCGGGATTCGCCGCCGCGGGATCGGCCGCGGCGGACGCCGCGGCTCCCACCCCGGCGCCCTTCTTCGTGGCCAACTGGAACGTGGAAAACCTCTACGACGCCGTCGACGATCCCGACAACGACGGCGACGACGAATTCCTGCCCAACAACGTCACCACCCGCTGGACCCAGGTGCGCTACGAAACCAAGCTCGACAATCTCGCGCAGGTGATTTCCGGCATGAACGGCGGCGAAGGGCCCGACGTCCTCGGCCTCCAGGAAGTCGAAAACGAAGACGTCGTGCGCGACCTCGTCGACCGCCTGCCGAACAAGCGCTACGGCATCGTCCACTCCGATTCCCCGGATTTCCGCGGCATCGACACCGCCATGATCTTCAACCGCGGCCGGTTTTCCCTGCTGGAATCGCACGCCTACAAGATTCCCCTCAAGTGGGGCGACACGCGCGACATCCTCCATGCCGTCCTCGAAGACCGCGACGACGACAAACTCCACGTCCTGGTCAACCACTGGCCCTCGCGCGGCGGCGGCATCGAGGCATCCGAAATGAAGCGCGTGGTGGCCGCCCGGGCGCTGGCCAAGGCCATCGAACGCATCTACCGGCGCGAGCCGGCAGCCCGCATCGTCGTCCTCGGCGATTTCAACGACGAGCCGTCCGACCGTTCCATCCGGGACGTCCTCGACGTGGAATTCTATCCCTCGGCCTCCGGCGAGTACGATCCCGCCAAGATCTACAACCTCGCTTCCGGCAAAGCCGAGGAAGGCTGGGGTTCTTTTCACCACTCTTTCCGCGGCAACGTGGAATGGCGGATGTACGACCAGATCATGGCCTCCGGCGCCCTGCTGCAAAACGCCGGCGGCCGCCGCAGCGAAATTTCGCTGTGGGTGGACAAGCCGGCCTTCATGGTCGAAGAACGCGGCCGGGACAAAGGCGCCCCCGTGCCCACCTTTGAAAACCAGGAAGACTACCAGGGCGGCTACAGCGATCATTTCCCCATCGGCGTCCGCTTCGCCTACCTCGATGCGGGCGGGGACAAGGTTCCGGCGCCGGCCAAGGTCGCGGCACCGGCGCAACCCGCCCCGGCGAACCCGGCGCCGGCCAAAGCCGCTCCGGCCGAGGCCTCGGCCGCGGCGGATTCCCCGGCCAAGGTCCGGGCTTCGGTGCCCGAAGCGGCGGCGGCCGCGGACCGGCCGAGTGCAAGCCGGACGAAACCGGCGCGGCCCGCCGCGGCGAAGAAAACCGAATTCGACGAGCCGGTCGTCTGGTAGGCCCGCCTGGCCGCGGACGTCAGAACTTCCAGACCAGCGTCGTCTTCGTCGTCACGTCGTTGCTTTCCTTGCCGGCCGCCGGCTGGCTGTCGTAGGCATCCTCGACGGAGAACCGCAGATTCAGGTTGTCCAGCAGCACGGTTTCCAGTCCGACCTCGGCATTGACGAAATAGACCGCGTTGTCTTCCAGGTTCTGGACGAATTCGGCCGATTGCCACAGCTGCAGATTGTCGGAAATCAGGATTTCCAGATACTGTCCGGCGCGACCGGCGAAAAAGCCTTCCTTTTCGCCGCCTTTCTTTTCGGCGACGTAGCCCGGGCCCAGTTCCGCGCTCAGCACCGCCCGTTCCGTCCAGACGAACCGGTGGCCGAGCGACACGCTGCCGCGCAGGCGATAGGACAGATCGGCGATCTGGTCGTGTTTCGCGAAGCCGTCCAATGCCGCATAGGTCCGCTCCGTCAGCTTGTGCTGGTATTTGGCTTCGCCCGTGGCGTTGGCGGCGTCGGTTTCGTTGTCGCTCTCCCCGTAGCGGCCGGCGGCCTCCAGATACACGTAGTGGATCTCCGTTTCCTGGGCGGCGCTGGCCGACCCGTCGTAGCGCAGCAGATCGCTGTTCCCGCTGGCGGTGCTGATGCCGGCCTCGACGACCCGTCTCCACGCGCCCTTTTCCTTCCGCGCGGATTTCTTGGCGGGCATCTTGTTCACGCGGCCCGACACGCCGAAACGCGAACTGTCCGCGCCTTTGAACGCTTCCTTCATGTCCGCGCCGCGATACGTCGGCGTCGGCTTCGCGGGCTTCACCGGCGGTTCAGGCTCCGGCGGTTCTTCCGGTTCGGGCGCGACGGGGGGCACGGCGTCGGGGGCGGGTTCCGGAGCCGGAGCCGGGGCTGCCGCCGGCGTCTCCGGCTCGGCGGCGACGACGGCGTCCGGCGCATTCGTTTCGTCCGTTTGGGCCAGCGCGAGGCCGGTTCCGAGCAGTCCGGTCGCCAAGGCCATCGCCAGCAGTTCGTTCAGCGTAGAATGTTTGTTCATGAGGCGCGCAACTTACGCAAGCCAACGGGCGGCGTCAATCCGGTGCTTATTCCGAACGTGCATCCCGCGACGGGTCAGGGCCCCGGCCACTGGCCGACGTCTTCGATGTCGGTTTGGCAGGTTTTCAGGATTTCGACCACGGCCGGGTCGAACTGGGTACCGGAATTGCGGACGATTTCCGCCAAGGCCTCCGCGGGACCGCGGCCCTTGGAATAGGGTCGGTCGGAGCGAATGGCGTCGTAGGTGTCCACCACGGCGAAGATGCGCGCGCCGAGGCAGATGTCCTCGCCCTTGAGGCCGCGCGGATAGCCGGTGCCGTCGTAGCGCTCCTGGTGGGCCAGCACGATCTCGGAGGCCGGTTCGAGCCCCGGCCCGGCCTTGATGATGTTGTAGCCCAGGTGCGGATGGGTTTTCATGATCTCGCGCTCTTCCGGCGTGAGCGGCCCTTCCTTCAGCAGGATGGCGTCCGGAATGCCGACCTTGCCGATGTCGTGGAGCAGCGCGCCGGTGCCGATGTATTCGATTTCCTCGAGGGACGCGCCCATCTTGCGGGCCAGGACGACGGCCATGCGTGCCACGCGCTTGCTGTGCGCCCCCGTTTTTTTTTCGCGCGTGTCGAGCATGTCGGCCATGGCCTCGAGGGTGAACTGGTAGGAATCGGTGGCTTGGTCT
>RZYG01000226.1 GCA_009930415.1 Spartobacteria bacterium
ACGTTGCGCAGCGCCGGCAACCCGCCCATCAGCGCGCACTCGCCGAATGCCACCAGCGTCTTGCAGTGCTTGCGGAATTCCGTCAGCACGTGCACGTTCTCGTCGTTGCAGCAGCCGCCTTCGATCAGGCCGATATCGCATTCTTTCGTGAAGGTCTTGATGTCGTCCAGCGGCGACTTGTTGAACTCCACCAGTTCGATCAGGTCGAGGATCCGCTCGTCGATGTCGAGCAGCGACATGTGGCAGCCGAAGCAGCCGGCCAGCGAGGTCGTCGCGACGATTTTCTTGGGGGCTTTTGCGCTCATGGCCGCACCTCGCTGCCGATGGGTTTCCGGTCGTAGGTGCGCCGCCCGATGGGCACGTCGAAGCCCTTGCCCTTGCGCAAAATCGCGCCGACGGGGCAGATGTCCATCGCCCGCTGGGCGAGTTCGTCGTCGATGTCCTTCGAGGTGTCCGGATCGATGTTGATGACGACCTTGTCGCCGCGCTTGCCGAAGGCGAAGATGGCCTGGCCCTGCGCGTTGTGGATGCCGCGGATGCAGCGCTTGCACTGGATGCAGCGGTTGTGGTCCTTGACGAGCTTCGGGTGCCATGCCTCCACGTCGCGCTTCGGGAAGAGGTAGGGGAAGTTCGACACCGTCACGCGGTAGCGGTAGGCCAGCGCCTGCAGTTCGCAGTTGCCGCTGCGCTCGCAGGAAGGGCACAGGTGGTTGCCCTCCGCGAACAGGATTTCGACGACCGACTTGCGGAACGCCTCGAGTTCCGGCGTGCTCGTCGCCACGTTCATGTCCTCGGCCACCTTCGTCGTGCAGGCCGTCTGCGGGATGCCGTTGACCAGCACCGTGCAGATCCGGCACGCGCCCTTCGGCGGAATGCCCGGATAGTTGCACAGCGTCGGGATGTAGACCCCCGCCTCCCGCGCCGCCGCGACCAGTTGCGCGCCTTCCTCCGCCAGGCAGGTCTTGCCGTCGAGCGTGAACCGGACGAAGCTGGCCATCGCGCGCCTCCCTACCCTTTCCCGACCGCGGCGTCGTAGTCCTTAACCGCCGCCGCCAGGTCGAACGACGGCACGAAGCGCGGATCGCCCGGCGCCAGCCGCGCGTCGTACAGCGGCCGGAAGTTCCGGACCGTGGTGACGATCGGATTCAGCGCGGTCTGCCCCAGCCCGCAGCGGTTGTTGCGCATGATCTTCTGCCAGGCCTGCAGGCGCTCCACGTCTTCCGCCGTGCCCTTCCCCGCGACGATCCGCTCGAGCACCACCTGCGCCATCCCCGTCAGCGCCCGGCACGGCACGCACGAGCCGCACGATTCCTCGCGGAAAAATCGCGCGAAGTTCAGCACGACGTCTTTCAGCAGGTCGCGGTGCTTGCCGACGACGATGAACGAACCACCCGTCGCCAGATCCTCGTAGGCCAGCACGCGGTTGAATTCGTCCGGGCCGATGCACGACCCCGACGGTCCGCCGACCTGCACCGCCTGCACGTCGCGCGCGCCGGCTTCCTGGAGGATGTCGTCGACCGAAAAGCCCCATTCCACCTCGTAGATGCCCGGCCGGTCGCAGTCGCCCGACACGCACAGCACCTTGGTGCCCTTGGATTTTTCCGTCCCGAGCCGGTTGTACCACTCCGGCCCCTTCAACAGCACCTGCACCGCCGAACACAGCGTCTCGACGTTGTTGACCACCGTCGGCTTCTGCAAATAACCCTTTTCCACCGGGAACGGCGGGCGGTCGCGCGGCTCGCCGCGCTTGCCCTCGGCCGATTCGATCAGCGCCGATTCCTCGCCGCACACGTAGGCGCCGCCGCCGAACTGCAGGCTGACGTCGAAATCGAAGCCCGCCAGCCCGCCGATGGCGGTGCCCAGCAGGCCCTGCGCGCGCAAATCCGCCAGCACGTGCTCCAAATAGGCCCGCAGATACAGATACTCGTGGCGCACGTAGAGCACGCCCCGCCGCGCGCCGACCGCGAAGGCCGCGATCGCCATGCCCTCGATCACCATTTGCGGCCGCTCCGTCAGGATGACGCGGTCCTTGAAGGTGCCCGGCTCGCCTTCGTCCGCATTGCAGAAGACGTACTTCACGTCGCCGGCCGCCCGGCGCGCGAATTCCCACTTCATGCCCGTCGGGAAACCCGCCCCGCCCCGGCCGCGCACGCTCGCGGCCTTGACCGCCGCGATCACCTCGCCGGAACTCATTTTGACCACTTTGGCCAGCGCCTCGCCGGGCCGGTAATGGTCGAACACCATGACCCCGCGCCGGCGGACGTGGTTGTGCACCAGCGCCCGGACCAGCGGATGCGCGTTCTGGCCGTCGCCGAATTTTTCGCCCTTGAGTTCCTCGACCGTCTTTCCGGCGCGCATGCCCGCCACCAGTTCGCGCGCCTTCTCCGGCGTCAGCTTCGGAAACACCTGGCCGTTGACCAGCGCCGCCGGCTCCTGGTCGCTCATCCCGATGCAGGCCGTGTGGAACAGCCCGACCACGCCGTCGGCGGACACCGCCCCGAACCGGCAGCCCGCCGCTTCCTCGAACGCCGCCGCCACTTCCGCGCGGCCGCAGAACTCCGCCACCACGCTGTCGTTGAGATACAACGCGAATTTCCCGCGCGGCGCGCGCGCGAAGAAGTGGTAGAAGGACGTCGTCTGTTCCACGTCCACCTGCGGGATGCCCAGCTCGTCCGCGATCCGCGCCGCCGTGACGTGGGACAGGCAGCCCAGCTCGTCCTGCACGTCGATCAGCACGTCCATCAGCCGCGTCGCGTCGCCGCCGTACCGGGCGACGACCTGCTTGACCGTCTGGGCGATGGCGGGCATGGATGGCTCCGGCCCGTTCCTAGAACGTGCCCGTGATGTATTTCTCGAGGCTGTCGATCGTCGACTGCTGGGCGTCGAGCATGAACTTGACCACGTCGCCGATGGAAATCAGCCCCGTCAGCTTGCCATCCACCAACACGGGCAGATGGCGGTGCCGCCGCCCCGTCATCAGCGACATGCACTCCTCCACCGTCTGGCCCGGCGCCACCGTCTTCATCTGCTTCAGCGGCGTCATCGCGTCCTTCACCCGGTTCGTCTTGGGCGACTTGCCTTCCGCGATCACCTTCCACAGGCAGTCGCGCTCGGAGACGATGCCCGACAGCTTGCCGGCCTTCGTGACCACCGCCAGGCAGCCGATGTGCTTCGCGCTCATCCGCCGAATCGCGTCCAGCACCGTTTCCGCCGCCGTGATGGTTTCCACCTTGGCGCCTTTGATCCGCAACAAATCGCCGACCGTCGTGCTCATGGGATTTCTCCTTTCCGTTTGGATTCTCAAATGTTGTCTGCCGACGGTGAAAGTGTAGGGAGCGCCCCACCCCTGCGTCAACGCCCCAGACCGTCTAAAACGCATTTTGTTTCCGCCCCTTTTAGGCTGGATTCCGGTTTGCGCCGGACCCGGCAATGGGATAAAGATGGACCATGATTCCTGCCGCCCGCATCCACCGTTTGGACGACCGCCCGCCGGCGCGGGGCCGATACGTCCTCTACTGGATGCAGCAGGCCCAGCGCGCGGAGTTCAATCCCGCGCTGGAATATGCCGTCGAGCAGGCCAACGCCCTGCGCCTGCCGACGCTCGTCGGCTTCGCGCTGACGGCGTTTCCCGGCGCGAACGGCCGGCATTACCGGTTTATGCTCGCAGGCCTGCGCGAGACCGAAAAACGCCTCGCCGCCCGCGGCCTCGGGTTCTGCCTCCGGCAGGGCGCACCGGAGGAAGTCATCCCCGACCTCGCGAAAAACGCCGCGCTGCTCGTCGGCGACGTCGGCTGTCTCCGCGTCCAGCGGGACTGGCGCGCGGCCGTCGCGAAACGCGTGGCCTGCCCCGTCGTGCTCGTCGAAGGCGACTCCG
>RZYG01000040.1 GCA_009930415.1 Spartobacteria bacterium
GATCATTCCCATCACGGTGGCACCGTTCAAAGTTGTCGTTGTGGAGAGCACCGATCCAGCCGGCGACGACAGTGGAACGGAAGTTTTCGACGTTTCCTCTTCGGGCCGGATGCTGCCCTATGCCACGGGAGGCGATGCCCGCGGCAATGGCCAGTTGCACGGTGGCATCTATTTCAACCACGACGGCACCAATCTGTATGTAGGGGTCGCGGGGTTCGAGAAAAGCGGAGAGAAAGCACTGATGATCTATCTCGATACCGACGGGACCAACGGTGGTGTCGCCTCGATGGGAAGCATCACCGGTGCACCGAATGCCTTCGGGCAGGCAAACAACCTTTCCTTTAGCAGTTCCAACTTCACTCCGAACGTGGGAGTTCTGGTGGGCAGTCGGTATGGCGACGGCAAAAACTACGCCAGTTTTACAGTTGGCGGTGAAGACGTTGGTCAGGGCGTTTATAGGCTGACGCCGACGACGGTGAGCAACTTCCCAGGATTCACATCCAGCTCAGGCGCGATTTCGCAATGGGGTGATCGCGGAAACGATTCCGCCAACGCCGGCATTGAAATCAAGCTGGCCTTGACCAATCTCGGACTTACCTTCAGCAATACGTTCAAGGCGGCGGCCATCATCTGCGGCGGCCCTTGGGGGGCGAACGACCGCTGGTTTTCGGGCGAATGCTACGGCGAGAGCGCCAGCGGAACATTGACGAATAACAACTTCGCGGGCAGCGCCATCACGCTGATCGGGGCACGAGTGTTCCTTTCCGGCGTCCGGGCACCTGCGCAGAGCGCCGCGCCGCCGGTGGACGACGATGATGTCATGCTGCAAGGCTACTACTGGAAGGTGCCGTTCGTGCCTACGAGCAACACGACCACGATGACTCTGACGGGCAACCTCAATGGCTGGAATCCCAGCCTAAACAATATGGCTCTGGTCGGGAACTACACATGGGAATATATCCATAACTTCACTGCACCGACTTCCGGGGTCATATTCAAGTTCACGGCCAATGGATCTTGGGACTCGAATTGGGGCGACAACTCGATGACCAACGCCAGCCTGCCCATTATGAACGAATTGGCGAATTCGGGCGGCTCCAACATCACAATTCCGGGGACGGTGAGCGGGTTGATCCGCTTTCGCATCAATACGGACTCGGCGCGGTACGATGTGGAGTCGGTGACGAACGGCACGGTGACTAAACTGTTCCAAGGCTATTCCACGAACTTCTGGTATCCCCAACTCACGCAGCTTGCGCAAACCGGGCGCCTGTCCAAGTTCACAATGGTTTGGATGCCGCCGCCGCAGAAGTGCAACAGCGGACGGAACAGCGTTGGCTACGATCCGTTCGACTATTTCGACATTGGGACCTATGCCGAGAAGTTCAGCGTAGAAACGCGGTACGGGAGCGAGGCGCACCTCAAAGCCTGCGTGAATGCAATGCAGAATCAAGGCATCCTGCCCATCGTGGACTTGGTGATGAACCACATGAATGGTGGCTATACGTCGGAGGGCGGAACAAATCGCTATAACTACCAGCCGGAGTACCACGAGATTTTCGAGAAGCCGGACCCGGCGGGCAACAACACGAACCAGTATTTCAACGTGAACTACGGCAACCAGCCCTTCTCGTTTGACGTGGGTTATGGCAACCCCGACGGCGTGAATGCATGGGACCCGTACCCTTTGGCAACCTCGGCGGACGTGAACCATCGGCATCCCTATCAGCGGCAAGGCTTGAAGAATTGGGCATCTTGGGCGAGCAGCAAAGCGGGTTATCGAGGCTACCGCTGGGACGTTGCGCAGAACATCGAGCCGTGGTTTATTTCCGAGCTAATGAGCGCCCCCGCGATGAAAGACCAGTTCAGTGTGATGGAGTATTGGACCACAACGAACGAGGCAACAGTTGGCGAGTTTAAGACATGGATTGAGTTGACTGACCGCCGGGCGGCTATGTTTGACCAGCTCCTCTACAACGATTTGCAGGGCATGTGCAATGAAAGCGGCACCTTCCAGATGTGGAAGCTTGCAAAAAGCGGGTTGAGCCATGTATGTCCGCAATGGTCGGTAACAGTCGCAGGAGATCATGACAAGATAAGGCCATATGGCGAAGGTGATCCGCCAAAACTCGGAATCACCAAAGACAAAGCAATGGCATACGCCTTTATCCTTCTTTCCGAGCCCGTTCCGATAGTGACCTACAACGACTATTTCGTAGGTCCTTATGCCGATCCTCTGACGCCCGAAGATCCAGTGGATGACGGCTGGACCGGTTCGCCTCTCACGAACGAGATTGATCGGTTGATTGATGCGCGACGGCAATTCGCGGGAGGTTCAACCACTTATCTTTCTACATCGAACACGAACGACCTTTTCATCATGAAACGGATGGGAAACGCTTCAAAACCGGGATGTGTTCTGGTCTTGAATGACCACGCAACCATGACGCTTTCCAATACTGTAAATACCGGCTGGGCAAATACCGATTTAGTGGATTTCATCAACACAAATGTGACCGTGACCACCGACGGAAGTGGAAACGCAAGCCTACATGCGCCGGCCCGAGGATACCGAGTATATATTCGACAAGGGGACTTATGATTATCGGTCGTCTGAAATTATGCTTTCTCATATCGGGATTGCTTTGTCTTGCAGCATCAGCGGATGTAGTCAGTTATTTCCGCTTCGAAGGCAATGCGCTGGACGAAACCGGACTCATGGATGGCGAGCCTCTAAATTTCGATGGAGATGTTGATTACGAGGGGTGGAGCGGTAATGTATTCGCCTCAACGGTTCCCCAAACGGGACAGCCAAACACGGGATCACTGCGTTTCGCCGGAGGGTCAGAGTTCGTTGATCTTAGTAATAATAACGATTTGTCATTGGGCATGAATTTCACGATAGAATTTTATATGAACCCAGATCAGCCAATTATCGGTTCGTCGATTTTTGGCTTTTCCCCTTTGTATGGGCTGTCTTTATCACTTATTCTAGATGTTGGTCAGCTTGAGTGGTACACCCAATTCAATGGCCAGCCGAGCGGCGCATCTGCGAATATGGTTCAGATTGGCCAGTGGCAGCATGTGGCCCTTGTCATGCAACCAACTGAATACAGCATCTACATCAATGGTCTGATGCAATACAGCGGAGGAATTCCTCCCGCAGGACAGGGCAACTATTTTTTCCCTGGTACGGACAACACCGGTGACCGCACCATCGGAGGCAATTACGGGACCTTTCGGGGCTATCTCGACGAATTCCGCATCAGCGATACGGCGCTGACGCCGGACCAGTTTCTTTGCGCCATCCCGGAACCGTCCACGCCGGGGTTGATGCTGCTTGGCGCGGCGGGGCTGGCGTGGCGGAAGCGAAAAAAATGAGGGACTCCACGAACTTCTGCTACCCAGAATCGATGCAGTTCGACAGGTAAAAACAGAAGCAGTTAGAACAAAGAAGAAGTTCGCGCCCCCACCCGAAGCCCGCTATGCGAAAGGATGCGGCAAAGCCGGACTAGCAATCTGGCGCGGGGCATACTGGCCGGCGAGATGGCCGTGTCCGATCTGAAGAAGGGGGACAAGACCGAGGTCCTGGTCGTTCGCTACGAGTGCCGGGACGGCAGCCAGCGGATGTGGATCAGACCTGTCGTCCGGCCCAAGGCCGGCGGCGTAGCCCTCGGGGACGCCCTGGAGATGGGGGAGACGGCCGAGGGGCGGTTCGCCAGCCTGTTTTAGGCTTGGGCGCTGATGAAAAGGGTGTAGGTATTTGCTACACCCTTGGCGGAACGCAATCTCTCGCAACGAATAAGTAATCGTCCAGACGGGGCCGAAGATCCAGCCCGGCGGGTTCCACGCGGGCTTGGCCAGTCCGGCATACCAGCCGCCGGTGGAGACGAAGACGGCCGTGGCCGACGCGCTGAAGGTCAGCAGCAGCCAGCCGGCCAGAGCGGCCAGAGTGCGACCAGCAGACGGCTTCGAGTGGGTATGGTCGGATGGCAGGGTGTTCATTGGGGACATTGTAGCCGTCGGTGGCCATAAGAGAAGCCGGGCGATGGGAAAGCCGTTCCCCGGTACTCCCGAAAACGATTGTGGAACGCGTTCCACAAACCAGTCGGACGGGCTTCGGGGTGGTGGCAGCCGGGGGGGCAGCAGGCGGCTAGGATGCCCCGTGGGAGCCTCTGACGGGCCCTTGGCGCCCGGGGCCCCATGATGGCCTATATCGCGTCCTGGAGCCCGGACGGGGGTGATTTGGCTTGAAACCGATAGGGCGGGGGAGTCATATAGGGTCGGTTATCCTGACGGGCATCGCGATGGCGGCGCCTGCAGGTCAGTATCATAGGAGATGGCTATAGGCTAGGCACAGACCAACATAGAATGAAATCAGACGGATTGAGGTGGCAGTGGCGGATCTCAATCAAAAGTTCGCCACGGGGCAGATAACCGCGGATGAACTTCATAAGCGCGGGATCCAACTGGCAAAAGAATTTTATCAGTTTGTCTCCGGTACACTAATGGTCCAGTACTGACATTCTCTCGTGTATCACGCCATCGGTGTCCAGGCTTGTAGGGGCAGTTACTTGCCCTGCTCGCGCATCCACCGCTTCGTGGCGGCCCGCAGGTACCTGAGGTCGGCGCGCGCCGACTCCTTGACCAGCACGAGCGGGGCCTCCCACGCGAACATCACCCCGTTGGACGTCGCCGCGATCAGCTCATAGTGCGCGGGCTTCAGGTCGCCCAGGGTGATCTGGTCGCCACCGAAGCCCGACATTGCCGACCCCACGGACATGTGCGGTGCCTCTACGGCCGCACCGGTGGCCATGTCGGACGCCTCCTCATCCGTCTCGGGCGGCATCTCCGGTTCCGGGACATCTAGCGCCCACGTGAAGGGCTCTGACGGACCGCCCGGCACACCCGTCTCATACACGGGCTCGCCAGTGGGCGTATAACCGAGAATGGGGAAGACCGGCTGCGCCGCCGGCTCTTTCTTCTTAATCATCTTCCCGATGGCGCCCGGGAGCGCTCCGGATTCGACGAGGGGCTTGAACTTGTCGGGGTCGGGCGCCCACCAGAGGATGAGGCCCTCTTCGTTGGCGACCTTGCCCCACAAGTAGCAGGCGTTCGTGCCCTCGGTGCAGTCGATGCTGGCATAGGTCCAGTCGCCGGCCGTGCGCAAGTACACGTTCATCGTCTCGTTGCTCCACCGCCACCAACCGACGGGCTTGGTGCTCGTCACGGTGAGGACGCCAGTGGTGGCATTGGCGACGGTAAGCATGCAGGGGCCGTTGGGCGCCCGCCACGTGCCCGTCCACTTGTCGGCCTGACCGGTGAGGTCGAGCGGGGCTTGGCCGACAGGCCGGGTTGATACGACGGTCGAGCATCCGCAGAGGGTGGCCAGTGCCACGAAAGAAAAGATCCATTTCATGACACCATCATACAGGAGGGGCGTGCGGCCGTAAAAGGCGAATGGGCGGGATAACAGGCCGGGTGGGCTGGCGGACATACATCGTCTGCGGGGGCGTGACACCGGCCGGTCAGGAATGGTACGGTGGCAACATGGAATGGCCCGTCGTACAGAAACGCATCCGCAAGATCTGGAAGAAGATCGCCAAGCACGTGCCGGAACGTACAAAGCGGGCGAAAGGCCAACTCGATTACGAGGACGAACGGGTTTTCGAGGCAGCGCTCTACATGGTCCGGCACAACATTGCGATGCGAGATCTAAAGGAAGATCGCTACCCGAGCCCCAATCCGCTCTACCTGCGCTTGGTGGCCATGGTCCGATCCCGGGTGCTCGACGAGGCCTGGGCTGCCTATTTGAAGAAAGCTACTCAGGCAGAGCTAAAGGAATGGTTGGCGGCTTTCGAGCGCATCAAGCTTAACCGACGTTGGAAGTGTATGGCCGAGGAGCGGCGTGCGAAAACCCCGGCAAAAGGCAAGGGCAGCAAGCCGGAGCGGACGGGCCTTAGTCCCGGGTTGGCATGGATAGAGATCCTCCGGCGCGGGCTGGAGGACCTCTGCAAGGACAGGGGCATCGACCTGGATATCTCCCGGGAGCGCGCGTAGGGGCGGCTCGGGGGTGGTGGGATGCCTTTGCGCGGATCCGGGAGGGCAAAAGGGCGGAATCAGCCTAGGCCTGGCCTGGTTCGAGATCATGCGGTGCGGGCTGGAGATGCGGCCGCGTAAACGCAAGCGGGGATAGGGGCAAAAAAAATCGCGGGGGTTAGGCCAAAAGGGGCTGGAATGCGTCTTTTCCTCGGATCGGGGATCGTTGAGCGTGCTGGTGTGGCCGTCGTGGGTAGAATGTGGGTATAAAAAAAGCGGGATTATCGGGCATTAACCAGTCTTATGGGTGTCAATGGTCAAGGAAGCCTGAACGCCGAAAAACATCAATAATAAGCAATAATCGCGCGGTTTTGGGGCAAAAAAAGATGGAGCCAAAGGTCGGATTCGAACCGACGACCGTCGCATTACGAATGCGGTGCTCTGCCAGCTGAGCTACTTTGGCGCCAACGAGACGCGGACTATGCCAAAGCCCGCGCCGCCAAGTCAAGCGCCGGCGCGGCGGTGGCCGCGATCGGGCGCATGACCGGATTCTTCACGGTAGATTCGGCCCTCGCTTGTAGGGGCTCAGCTTGCTGAGACCGCAACTGTTCCCAAATTTCTCCAAACCCGGTCCGAGCAAGCTCGGCCCCTACGGAAATTACGTGGAACGTAAAAACTTTGCGCGGAAATTACGTGGAACGTAAAAACTTTGAGAACCGCCCCCGCGCCCCCGCGATTGTCCTTGCATTTCCGGGTGGTTTGGCAGATATATGGCGTCGTTGCAAGGGGATGGAGTCCCCCGCTGAACCGTCCGGGTTGCCCGGACTGATGACTCCTGTCGCCGAAGGTTTAGGTGGCGGGAGCGTTGTGGAAGCCCCGCCGTCGGCGGGGTTTTTCGTTGGCCGCGCCGGCGCGCAAGCGTTTTCAACGAACGAGCCGGGCTGTCCGGCAGGAATAGGCCAAGTGAAGGCAGAAGTTCAATCGAGCGCGGCCATGGAAATCCTGGACGTGCGGAGAATTTTCCCGGCGGGGGGCCGGCTGGCGCGGGTCAACGGCGGCGCGGAGGGCTGAGCCATGGCGTTGGGTCTGGCCACGTTGGTGATTCTGGGGCTTCTGGTGGATTTCCTTTTCCGGAAACTGCGGGTGCCGGGACTGGTCGGCATGATGCTGGTGGGCGTCGTGCTCGGCCCTTGCCTGCTGGGGGCGCTGGAGCCCGGCCTGCTGGCGTTTTCGGCCGATCTGCGGATGATCGCGCTGATCGTGATCCTGCTGCGGGCGGGCTTCGAGCTGCGCAAGGACACGCTGCGGCGCGTGGGGGTGCAGGCGCTGCTGCTGTCGTTCGTGCCGGCCACGCTGGAGGCGCTGGCGGTGACGGCGCTGGGGCCGCGCCTGCTGGGGCTGTCCTATCTGGAATCGGCGATCCTGGGCACGGTGCTGGGGGCGGTCTCGCCGGCGGTCGTGGTGCCGCTGATGCTCGATTTCGCCGCGCGCCGGAAGGGGACGGACAAGGCCATCCCCACGCTGGTCATCGCCGCCTCGTCGATCGACGACGTGTTCGTCATCGTGGTGTTCAGCTCCCTGCTGGGGCTCTACGTGGGCGGGGAGGTGAACCTGCCGTGGAAGCTGGCCGGGATTCCCGTTTCCATCCTGTCGGGCATCGCCGCGGGCCTGGCGTTCGGCTGGGCGCTGTACCGCGTCTTCCGGCGTTTCAATCCGCGCGCCACGAAACGGCTGCTGGCCATCTTGGGCATATCGATCCTGCTGGTCGGCGCGGAGCGGCACGTCGAGGCATTCGTGCCGTTCGCGGCGCTGCTGGCGGTGATGGCCGTGGGCGCGATCATCCTGGAGAAGAGCGAGCACATGGCCCACGAGCTGTCCGCCAAGCTCGCGAAGATCTGGGTGTTCGCGCAGATCATGCTGTTCACGCTGGTGGGCGCGCAGGTGGACGTGGGCGTCGCGTGGCAGGCCGGCCTGGCCGGCAGCGCGCTGATCGGGCTGGGGCTCGTCGCCCGCAGCGCGGGCACCTGGTTGTGCCTGCTGGGCAGCGAGCTGACTCCGGCGGAGCGGCTGTTCGTGGTGATCGCCTATCTGCCCAAGGCGACGGTACAGGCCGCCATCGGCGGCGCGCCGCTGGTCGCCATGCAGGCCGCCGGCATGGCGACCGGCCCCGGACAAGTCATCCTGGCCGTGGCGGTGCTGAGCATTTTGCTGACCGCGCCGCTCGGGGCCTGGGCCATCGCCTACTCCGGCAACCGCATTTTGCGGCAGGAGGGGGGCGATCCAACGGCCGGCGCCGAGGCGGACGGGGCAACCTTCGCGGCCCAGACTCCGGTCGAACACGTCATGGACCGCGATCCGGTTGTCGCGCGGGAAACGGATCCGCTCCGGACGATCATGGAAGCGTTCGCGGCGGGCCATTTCACGGATTGCCCGGTCGTCGATCCGCAGGGTCGTTTGGCGGGGCTCGTCCGCATGGCGTCCTTGCGGCCGCTGTTGGCCAGCGAGCATGCCTGGCCGACCGTGATCGCCGCCGACATCCTCGAACCGGCATCGGTCGTGCTGACGACGAGCGTCCGCCTGGACGAAGCCATCGGGGAAATGGAGCAAGCCGACGCGAGGGAGGCCCCGGTCGTGGAGGCCGAGACCGGCCTGCTGGTCGGCGTGCTGGGGTTGGACGTCGCCCGGCAACGCCGGCAAGAATTGGTTTTGGAATGGGCGCGCAACCGCGAAAGCGATTCCGCGCGGCAAGTCCCGCTGGCCGGAGACCCTTCCGTCCTATCGGGGTAGCGCGCCCCGGGGCTAACCGGGCATTAATCAGGCCTTAATGAATTTTTAACAGTATAGGTTTTGCCAATATAAGCACCGACGCATAGAATGCGCGTCATAGGGAAAACAACCTCATGAAACGTTTTATGTCGTTGGGAACATCCGATCTTAACAAATACTGGCGAATTCTACCGTTGGCTTGGCTGGCGGGATGGGTGGGGGTTTCGTCTGCTTGGGCGCAGGTCCGGCCGATTTCCGGGATCATGGCCTCCTACGACGACGTGACGGACGCGAGCGGGGACTACTCGACGCCGGGCGGGGGCAGCGGCGGATTTCCGGCGGGGACGACCTATGACGTCAAGTTCAACCAGGGCGGCCAAAACAACCTGTACCTGACCGGATTCGAAATCGACGGGGAAGCGTTCAACTTCGTGCTGCTGGCGGACAAAATCAATCTCGAACGGGTGGACAACCTCACGACGACGGGCAACCACCACATCGTGCTGTTCGAGGACGCTTCCGTTGCGGGGACGAACGTGTTCCTGAAGACGTCGCGGGTGAACACGATGGAGGCGGCGCTGCGCAGCCCGATCGTGAACCGGGGGGCGGACAACGTGTTTGCGAACACTGGCGACGGGTCGGGCAACAACAACAACATCCAGCGCATCGACTACGTCTTCCCCGACGGATTCCCGGTGTTCAACAACATCAGCCAGCGCGGATTCCTGATCATGGACCGGGGCGGCAACGACCGGTTCAAGATCGCGGCGATCACGGCGCTGGACGGCAACGGCCTGCCTTCGGCGTTCATGGATCCGGTCAGCGTGCTGGATACGGAGTGGGGCGATTCGGGCATCACCATCAACACGATGGTCCTGCGCGGCTACACGGAGGGGGGCGGCGTGCTTCGTCCCTCGGCCAACGTGGATCCGCAGGCGCTGACGGGCGTCTTCGTGACGTGGCAGTCGCTGGGATTGCAGACCAACGACTACATCTACGGCTATTCGCTGGCGGCGAACGACGCCACGGCGGACGGGACCTATTGGACCGAAGTGGCCAACACGGCCTATTTCCCGACCAACACGTCGCCGGACGCTTCGTTCGGCGGCCTCGACCTGATCAGCGGCGGCATGATGTTCTTCGAGTCCGACCTGAACGTGACGTTGGGCGATTACGTCTGGGACGACTGGAACGGCGACGGGATCCAGGACGCCGGCGAGCCGGGGATCTCCAACGTGCTGGTCGAGGTCTACAGCGCGGCCAGCAACCTGGCGGCGGTGACGCGCACCGACGGCAACGGCGCCTGGTTCGCGCAGGGCATCGGACCGGGGCAGTTCTTCGTTGAGTTCACCTTGCCGACGGGCTACCAGTTCACGATTCAATCTGCGGGCAGCGATCCGGCGGTGGACAGCGACGCCGACGCCGGGACGGGCCGGACGGAGTTGATCGCCATCGGCGGCGGCCAGACCAACCGGACGATCGACGCCGGCATGCACCTGGCGCCGGGCGACCTGCGTCTCGCCAAGTCGGTGGCGCCGCTGGCGGCCAAGCGCGGCGACGAGGTGGTCTATACCCTCTCGGTCACCAACGTCGGCGCGGAGATCGTGAACCTCGTCGAGGTGGTCGACCCGTTGCCGGCGGCGTTTCTATATGCCAGTCACGGGGCGACGCAAGGGGCCTACGACGATGGAACGGGCCTTTGGACGATCGGCACGCTCGGGTTGGGCGGCTCCGCCACGCTGAGCGTGACCGGCACGGTGGCCAGCGGCTTCGGCGGCTGGACGATCACCAACGTGGCGGAAATTGCGCGGATGGACCGGCCGGACACCAACGCCGCGGACAACGCGGATGCGGCCGAGTTCTACGTCCCCTATGCCGATTTGGCGGTGACCAAGACGGCGGACGTGCCGCAGGTGGACGCGGGCGCTCCGGTCGAGTTCACGGTGACGATTTCCAACCTCGGTCCGGCGGACGTGACCGGCGTCGAAGTGGCCGACCTGCTGCCGGCCGGGTTCGGCTACGCCGGATCGACGCCCAGCCAGGGCAGCTACAACGACGGGACCGGCATCTGGACGGTCGGCGCGCTCACCAACGGCGGCAGCGCCACGCTGGCGATCGCGGCGATCGCCCAGGCGGGCGCGGGCGGAACCGTGTCGACCAACGTCGCCGCCGTAACGGCTTCGAGCCACGACGATCCGAATCCGGGCAACGACGAGGATGCGGCGGCGGTGCTGGTGAACGGCGCCGATCTCGCCGTGACCAAGACCGTGGACCAGCCGGCCGCCAGCGAAGGCCACGCGGTGGTCTTCACGGTCACCGTCGAAAATCTCGGCCCGGCGGACACGACCGGCGTGACGGTGGCGGATCCGCTGCCGGCGGGGCTGACCTACGTGGACGCCGCCCCTTCGCGGGGCGCGTACGACGACGGCACGGGCCAATGGACCGTCGGCTCGCTGGACGTCGGCGAGACGGCCACGCTGATCCTTTCCGCCATGGTCAACCCGGGCACGATGGGCACGGTGCTGACCAACGCGGCGCAGATCGCGGCCAGCGACCAGCCCGATTCCAATGCCGCCAACGACGAGGATGCGGCGACGGTGGCGGTCAGCGCGCTGCGGATCGCGAAAACGTCGGACGTGGTCGGCTCGACGCAGCCCGGCGACACGATCACCTACACGATCGTGGTCACCAACGGCGGCAGCGTGACGCATGCGGACGTGGCCGTGACCGACGTGCTGCCGCCCGGAGTGACCTACGTGCCCGGCAGCGCCGCCATCGCGCTCAACCCTCCGCCCGTTCCCGGCGGCAGCACGACGCTCACGTATAACGCCAGCACGTCGTTCGTGGTGCCCGCCGGCGTGACCAGCGTGACGGTGCAGGCCTGGGGCGGCGGCGGGGGCGGCGGCAAGGCCGCCGGGACCGGCAACAACGCCGGCGGCGGCGGCGGCGGCGGGGGATATGCCCGCGGCATTTTCGCGGTGACGCCCGGCGCGACGAATGCGGTGACGGTGGGCAGTGCCGGGGCCACGGCCACCGCCGGGGGCGACTCTTGGTTTGGCTCCACCGCGACGGTGTTTGCCCAGGGCGGCGCGGCCGGCGGCGATAGTGCGGCCGGTGCGGGCGGAAGCGCCAACATCGGCAATGCGGCCACGTATGCCGGCGGCAGCGGCGGGGCGGGCGCGAGCGGCGGCCAGCCGGCCACCCGTCGCGGCGGCGGCGGCGGCGGTTCGGCCACGGCCGCGGCCGTGGGCGGCGATGGCACGGCCGGCGGCAGCAATACGGGCGGGGCCGGGGGCGTGGGCGAGGGCAACGGCGGCGCGGGCACGCAGGGCGCGGTCAATGGCAACCCCGGCCAAGCGCCGGGTGGCGGCGGCGGCGGCGGCGGCAACAGAGCCGTGGGCGGTGCGGGCGCCGCCGGACGCGTGGTCGTGGCCTATACGCTCCCGGGCGTTGGCGCGGGAACCACCAACGCCCCCCCCCATTTGGCCACGGGCTGGACCTTGCCGACGGGATCCGTCTTGACGATCACCTTCGACGTCACCGTGGACAATCCCGCCGTCGTGACCCAGATCGTCAACGTGGCGTCCGTGACCAGCTCCGTGCAGACGATCCCGCTGTCCGCTTCCGTCGCCGATTCGCTGGCCAGCACCGATCTGGGCGTGTTCAAATCCGTAAGCGCTGCCAATCCCGAGGAAACCGCTTCCGTCGTCTATACCGTCGTGGTGACGAATCTGGGGCCGGACAACGCCACGGGCGTGGTGGTCGGCGATCTCCTGCCGGCGGGCGTCACCTATGCGTCGGACGTCGCCAGCCAGGGGACCTACGACGACGGCACGGGGCTGTGGACGGTGGGCGCGGTCGACGCCGGCGCCTTCGCGGAACTGGCCATCACCGCGACCGTGGATGCCGGGACGGCCGGGACGGTCCTCACCAACGTCGCGCACCTGGCGGCCTCGGACGTGGCCGATTCCAATCCGGACAACAACGAGGATTCGGCGCTCCTCACGGTCTACGGCGTCGACGTCGGCCTGGGCAAGTCCGTCCAGCCGTCCATGACCTATGAAAACGAAACCGTGGTCTTCACGGTTTCGGCGACCAACTTCGGCCCGAACGGGGCCACCGACGTGGTGGTCGACGATCTGCTGCCCGCGGGGTTGGCCTACGTCTCCCACTCGGCCTCCCAAGGAACCTACGACAACGGCACGGGGCTGTGGACGATCGGGGCCCTGGCGGTTTCGCAGGTCGAGACGCTGACCCTCGTCGCGACGGTGCAGCCGGGCACCACCGGGACCACGCCGACCAACGTCGCGACGGTCTCCGCCGTGGACCAGCTCGATCGCAACGCCGCCAACGACGTCGCTTCGGCGGAGGTCGACGTCGACGAAGCGCCGTTGGAGATCTCCAAGACGGTTTCGCCCACCGGATCGGTCGATCCCGGCGACACGCTGACGTATACCATCGTGCTGACCAATTCCAGCATCCAGACCCAGACGGGAGTGGCGCTCGTGGATGCCTTGCCCGTAGGCGCGACCTACGTTCCCGGAAGCGTCCAGGCCGTGGCGCCGGTGGCCACCACCAACGTCGTGCTGGATCGGTTCGGCACCCGCAGCTACGGAAACAACGCCGGCACCACGAACTGGCTGGCGAACTGGGCGGAAAGCGAAGGCGACGGACCGACGGCCGGCGACGTCCAGATCCTGTTCGATTCCGTCCGCGGCGCCACGTTCACCCTGCGGTTCGCGGGTGCGAGCCGGACGCTGGCGCGGGCGGCCGACCTGTCGGCCTTCGACAACGCCACCCTGAGCTTCGTGGTTCGCCGCGACGGTCTCGAAGCCGGCGAATACGTGGCCGTCGAGGCGTCCAGCGGCGGCACCGGCGGAGCGTTCACCGAGATCGGCCGCTTCTCGGGCGCGGCGACCGATGCGGCCTATGCGTCGTTCAGCGCCGACATCTCGGCGTACGTGTCCACGTCGACGGCCGTCCGCTTCATCAGCCCGGCCGGAATGGATGCCACCGACGTCGTGTGGATCGACGACGTGAAGATCGAATCCATCCTTCGCCAGCCCGCGGCGTGGCCGGCCTTCGCCCCGTCCAATCTGGTTTCGGGCATCACCCTGGAGCCGGGCGAAACCGCCACGGCGACGTTCGACGTCGAGGTCGATGAATTCGGTGCCGTGACGCAGGTGGTCAATACGGCCTCGGTCACCAGTGCGCAGATGACCCAGCCCCGGACGGATTCGGCGATCACGCCCGTCGACGTCGCCTGGGCGCAGATCGGCGGCCTCATCTGGTTCGACGCCAGCGGCAACGGCATCCGGGAAGCGGGCGAAACGAACCGCATCGCCGACGTTCCCGTCGTGCTGGTGGATACCAACGGGGCGCCGGTGGCTTCGACCGACACCGATGCAAACGGAGCGTATCTCTTCACCCAGCTCTTCCCCGGCACGTACGTCGTCCGCTTCGACCTGCGGGGCGTGTCGAGCAATGCGGTCGTGACCGCGCCCTTCCAAGGCGCGGATCCCGGGCTGGACAGCGACGTGACCAGCGGCAATACAGGAGATTGGGCGGAAACGGATCCGATCCTGCTGGCGCCCGCTGCCGCCGAGGCCGCCATCGATCTGGGCGTGAAGCTGCTGGGTTCGACCCGCGCCGAAGTGGCCGACGTCTGGGGCGAGGCAACGGCGGACGGCGGGAAGATCGTTTGGCAAACGAGTTCGGAATGGAACACGGCGGGATTCTTCGTCTACCGCGTCGATCCGGAAACGGAAGCGGAAACGCGCCTGAACGACGTCCTCGTTCCCGCGGCTTTCCGCGCAGACGGCGCGATCTACGAAGTGGTCGATCCGGCCGCAGCCGGAAACGAAGCGGGCACCTACCGCATCGAGGAAACCGAACTCTCCGGCGGCACGCTGGATTTAGGCACGCACGCGGTGGCGTTCGGCGATCCCCGGCGGCGGCCCAAGGCCGCGCCGCCGACGCTGTCGAAGGCGCAGCTGGCCTCGCCGAAGTTGGCCGGGCCTTCGCCGATCCTGAAAGTCATGGTGCGCGACGAAGGGCTCTACGGCGTCTCCCTGCCGGCCATCGCGGACGGCATGGGAATCGCGCTCGCCGACGTCCGGGCGCTGGCGGCCGCCGGCGAACTGGAGATTTCGGAACAGGGCGTCGCCGTGCCGGCGATCCATGACGCGGCGCGCGCGCGGATCCTGTTCCACGGGCGCGGCGCGGACAACTGGTACGCCCGCGAAAACGCCTATTTGATTTCGCGGGGCCCGGGCCTCGCGATGGCCCGGCGCGAACCCGGCGCGGCCGGCGGCGCCACGATTTTCCCGGCGGCGGTGGATTTCGAGGTGGATCGGTATCCCTTCGACAGCGCGGCGGTGATGCCGGCGGACTTCTACTACTGGGACTACGTGCTGAGCGCGACCAACGACACGGCGACCTCGCGGCGGGATTTCCCGCTCGATCTGGCCGGCGCGACCGGCGCCGTGGAGCTGAAAATACGGCTGCAGGGCTGGTCGAGCACGACCAACGCTCCGGACCATCTCGCCGAATTCCGCTTCAACGGCGTCGCGGTCGGTTCGGTTTCCTTCGACGGGCAGGACGTCGCCGAGGCCGAGCTGTCGATTCCGCTGGCTTCGGTCTCGAACGGCGTGAATGCGCTTTCCGTGCGCGGCGTGCTGCAACCGGGCCGTTCGCACAGCTATTTCGTGGTGGACGGCGTCGCGGCCTCGTTCGCGCGCGAGCTGGTGCCGCTGGCCGGCACCGCGTACTTCCGCGCCGCCGGCGCGGAATCGGTTTCGGCCGCGGCCTTCGCCGATCCGTTGGCCGTGGCGCTGGACGAGGCGGGAAATCCGACCTGGATCGCGGATGCCGGCGGCGCGCTGCCCGCCAAGGCCTGGGCCGCGGCGACCGCTTCGGAGGAGCGCTTCGCCGTGGCGGAAGCCGACTCCATTCCGTCGCTGACGCCCGAAGCGGTGGCCGCGGATCCGTGGTTCCTGGCCGAAACCAACCGCATCGATTATCTCGTGCTGACGTCGCGCGCGCTGGAACCGGCGGCGCAGGAGCTGGCGGACTACCGCGCAGGGCAGGGCCTGCGCGTCGGCGTCGCCACCTTCGAAGACGTCTGCGATTGGCTCGCCGGCGGCCTGCGCACGCCCGAGGCGATTCCGGAGTTGCTGGCCTACGCGCAGGCGACCTGGGCCGAAGCGCCGTGGCTGGTGGTGCTCGCCGGCAACGGCCACTACGACTATCTCGACGCGCTCGGCACCGAGGTGAACCACGTTCCGCCGCTGATGCTCCAGACCGCCGACGGCATCTTCTCCTCCGACAGCCTGCTGGCGGATGCGGACGGCGATGGCCTGCCGGACGTCGCCATCGGCCGCCTGCCGGCGTTGGCGGCGGCGGATCTGGCGGCGATGATCGCCAAGATCAAGGCCTACGAGTCCGGGTTCGGCCAGAACTGGCAGAACCAGATCGTCTTGGCCAACGACGTGAACGACGCCGCGGGGAATTTCAAGACCGCCAACGACCGGGTTGCCGGGCTGACGGATGCGAGGCATGCGGTGGTGGACCGGATCGACTTGAACGCGATGGCCGTGCTGCCCGCGCGCAACCGGCTGCTGGCCTATTTCAACAGCGGCGTGGGGCTCATCCACTACGTGGGCCACGGCGGCGTCGCCAACTGGAGCGGCAAGAACCTGCTGAAGGCAACGGATGTCGCCGGGATGAACAACTCCACCCGCCCGCCTGTCGCCGTGGCCTTGAGCTGCTTGGTGGGCCGCTACGAGGCGCCCGGGATGAACAGCCTCGGCGAACTGCTGATGCGCAAGGCCGGCGGCGGGTCCGTCGCGGTCTGGGGCCCCTCGGGGCTGTCCCGCCACGATCCGGCAGCGGATCTAGGCGCCGCCTTCTATCGGGCCGTGCTGCAGGAAAACGCGGGCACCCTGGGCCGGGCCATCCTGCAGGCGCGGCGCAGCCTGACGGGCGATCGGTTCGCGCACGAGACCCTCGCGATCTACAACCTGCTGGGCGATCCGGCGCTGCGCATCGCGGACAACCTCGGCGCGCACCCCGCCAGCGAGAATTTCGCGCAGTGGCGCTGGGACCGGTTCGCGCCCGCCGAATTGGCGGCTCCGGAAATCGGCGGCGCGACGGATGCCAACTTCTTTGAATATGCGCTGGCCGATGGCGCGCCCATCGAGGCCGAACTGCCGGAATTCGGCTATGCGCTGCCCGAAGAGGGCGCGGAAGACGGCTTCATCCTGCGGTGGAAGCGGCGCATCCGCCGGGCCGACGTCGAATATCGCCTGTTCCTGTCGCACGACCTGGAAACCTGGTCGGACGATCCGGCCCGGCTGGAAGAAGTCGGTTCCGCCGCCGATCCCGACGGCGTCATGGAAACCGTGCGCACGCGGGTGAACCGCCCGTGGGCGGAACGCGTTTATATCGGCGTCAAGGCCGTGAAGAAGTGAAGATGGAATCGAATAGCCAATTTCCAATTTCCAATATCCAATGTCCAATGGGGTTGGAAGGTAGGGACGGCGCGCCGCGCCGTCCGGGCTGTTCGGATCATTTCAATATTCAATATTCAATAATCAATCTTCAATCTTCAATGGGGTTGGAAGGTAGGGCGCGCTGGCCCAGCGCGCCGGGATTCGATGGAGCCGGCA
>RZYG01000227.1 GCA_009930415.1 Spartobacteria bacterium
GTCGTCGGCGCCGAACAATTCGGCCTGAGCGACGCCTGGCTGACGCAGGCCGACGAGCTGGTGCGCATCCCCATGCTGGGCCAAGCCGACTCCCTCAACGTCGCCGCCGCCGCCACGATCCTGCTCTACGAAGTCGTCCGCCAGCGCGGCGGGAAATAGCGGACCGCCGCCGGTCTTGCCGCTTCGGCCGCAAAAAGTTGGGTCCGTTTCATTTTTCGGCTTGCATGCCCCCTCGTTTCCGCTATCTTCTGCGTGATTTTCGAGCCACGGGGTCGTAGCTCAATTGGTTAGAGTACCAGACTGTCGATCTGGGTGTTGCGGGTTCAAGTCCCGTCGACCCCGCCACTTGAAAACGGAAACCTCCGCGCGAGCGGAGGTTTTTCTTTGACGCCGAACCGCCGTTCGCGCAGGGTTCGGCATGGGGCAACGGAGTTTTGACAAGTGAATGACGGGGCGTGGCTCAGCCTGGTAGAGCGCAAGGTTTGGGACCTTGATGTCGCGGGTTCAAATCCCGCCGCCCCGATTCCATTGAACCCCTGCAACCATTCAGCAAGGCAAGCCGTTGCGTCCCGATGACGCCAAGAATGAACCCAGTCGCAGATGCGCCCCAACGTCAAACCCGAACAACCGGCGGCTTGACTCGGAGGCACTTGGCGTGGCTGAATCGTGCCGTAGGACGAACCCAACACCGCATGAAAGGAAGCCATCGATGAAAGCCACCCCGTTGATCGCCTTTTTGCTTCTGCTGCTGCTTGCCGCCGGATGCGCGCACACCCCCGGCGGCATCGCCGCCTCCACCGTGCCCATCGATGGCCGCGAGTACATGGTTCTTGGCCCGGCCAAGGCCACCAGCACGGCGGTCTATCTGTTCAACTTCATTCCCGTCAGCGGATCCAGTTCGCTCCGGGACGCCAAGAATGCGGCCATCCGGAGGCAAAACGCGGACGCGCTGATCGACGTGACGGCGGAGTCCTATTCCCAGTTCTGGATCATCTTCTCCAAGAACACGATCATGGTGGAAGGCACCGCCATCCGGTTTATGGACGGCGGGCGGTCCGGCGGCGGCCAACGGTCCGCCGGCCGATCTGGAAGTGGAAGAGCGCCGGCCGAGCGTCCGCGGGAACCCACCGATCCAAACGAATCCATGGACTGGTAAGCCGCCCTCCGGCTTGACTGGATCTCCGTTCGAAATTACCGCAGGCGCATTCTTCGATTCTGCTGTTCTGATTCGGCTGGCGTGGTATCTTGCGCGCCATGTCGTTTCGCATCGCATTCATTTTACTGGCGCTGGCCGCGTTCCGCGCCTCGGCCCAAACAAACGCCGTTCCGCCGGCCACCCCGTCTCCCCTGCTGCCCTTGTGGGAAGTCGGCCTCTTCGGCGGCGGGGGCCGGTTGCCGCACTACCGGGGGTCGGACGAATACAAGACCTATGCCCTGCCGTTGCCGTTCTTCATCTACCGCGGCAAGATATTCCGGGCCAACCGGGAAGGCGTGAAAAGCGTCTTCTGGGAAACCGACCGCCTCGAAAGCGGCATTTCCCTGAGCGGCAATCCGCCCGTGGACGGCGACAACGACGCCCGCGACGGCATGCCCGAACTGGGCGCCGTCGCGGAATTCGGTCCCAGTCTCCGCTGGTCGCTCCTCGATCCCAAGAATCCCAATCCGCTCTTTGCCGTGGCCGCCGTCCGCACGGCTTTTTCCGTGGATCGCCACGATTTGCACACGGCCCACGAAGGGTACCGCGGCGAGCTCAAGCTGATCTACCGCAACATGAGCGGGTTCGCGCGCTGGGGAACGATCGTCGGCATCCAGGCGTCCGTCGAATTCGGCGATCGGGATTTCCATCGCTATTTTTATGAAGTCGCGCCGCGCTACGCCGCGGACGACCGGCCGGCCTATTCCCCCGACGGCGGCTATTCCGGCTTCAGCCTGTCCGCCAACGCCACCAAGAAACTGAACCGCCGCCTCACGCTGGGGGCCTATTACCGCTGGGACAACCAGGCGGGCGCGGCCTACGCCGACAGCCCCCTGGTCAAAACCGAAAACAACCATATCGTCGGCCTCGCCCTGATCTGGAACATCCACCGTTCGGAAAAGAAGAGTCCCTACTCCTCCCTGTAGCCCCGGATTCCCGGCAAATGGGCTTGCCTCGCGAGGCGCTTCGCGGCATCCTGCGGACATGAAAACAACTCCGCGAATCCCGTCCCGTTTCCGCGCGTTATTCGTCTTCGCCGTGCTGCTGCTGGGCGCCTGGGCGGCCTCCGCCGCCGGCCCCGCGATCGATATCCTGATCGACGAGGGCGATTCCGCGCAACTGACGCCCAAGCAATTCGAACAGCGCACCGACCTCAAAAACTACATGGTTCGCACGCTGCCCGTGAAACTGGGCCGCCACGGCATCGAAGGCCGGATCATCGGCGAAAAGAACGACTATGCCGGCGAAGGCCGCCAACTGCTGGTCGTGCACTACGAGCGCTACAATCCCGGCGCGACGGCCGCGCGCATCATCGTCGGCTTCGGCGCCGGCGCGGCCTCGCTCGACATTTCCTGCGAACTGCTCGACGGCGACCGGCAACTCCTCGCTTGGGAAGACGGCTGCGGCACGTCCGAACATTGGCAGCGGCTGGTCAACAAGCTCAACGACAACACGGTCCTGAAGCTCAAGGCGCATTACGGCCTGCGCTGATCGGACCATGGCGCACGCCAACATCGCCCGGACCCTCTTCCGGGCCGCGGAAGCTTGGGCGGACAAGCCCGCCCTGATCGCCGGGGATCGCATCCTGACGTATGGCGATTTCGTCCAAGCCGCCGGCCGGCTCGCCGCCGAGCTGGAGCGCCGCGGCATGCGGCCCGGCGACCGCGTGGCATTTCTTTGCGCGGACAGCATCGACTACGTCCTGCTCTCGCTGGCGATTCTGTCCCTCGACGCGGCCATCGTGCCGATTTCACCGGGCCTGATGCTGGACGAATGCGCGGCGCTGCTCGAACACCTGGACGTCCGCCACTTTCTCGCGGACGTCGCCGTGGCGCCGGATCCCGCGGCGGGCGAACCGTTCCGCACCCCCGATCTGGAGCGGACCTTCCGCTTGGCCTCGTTCGCGTCCCGTCGGCCCGAGCCCGCCGGCTATGCCGAACTCCATCCAGCCTTCATCCGCTTTTCCTCCGGCACGACCGGCGCCAGCAAGGGCGTGGTGCTGTCGCACGAGACGATCCACGCGCGCACCGAAGCGGCCAATGCAGGACTGAAAATCACCCGGGACGACGTCGTGGGCTGGGTGCTGTCCATGAGCTTCCATTTCGTCGTCACGATCCTGTTGTTCCTGCGCAAGGGCGCGACGATCGTGCTCTGCGGCGATCCCCTGCCCCAGGCCCTCGTGGCGGCGTTGCAGACGCATCCCCTCACCGTGCTCTACGCCAGCCCGATCCACTACCGGCTGTTGTCCGAAACGGCCACGCTTGAACCCAGCGCCTTCCGCGCGCTGCGCTTGGCGGTTTCCACGGCCATCCAGTTGCCCGAAGCGATCGCCCGGCGGTTCTTCGAGCGCTTCGGCCGGCCGCTGACCGAAGCCTACGGCATCATCGAAGTGGGCCTGCCCTTCATCCATGCGCCCGCCGCGGGCGCCTACGACGGCCGGCTCGGGCGGCCGTTGCCGGCCTACGAGATCCGATTGGACGACGGCGAAGTCCAGATCCGCGGACCGGGGATGTTCGACGCCTACTTCTCGCCGTGGCAGTTGCGGGCGGATATCGCGCCCGACGGGTGGTTCCGCACCGGCGATCTGGGAGAGCTCTTGCCCGACGGCGAATTGCGCCTGCTGGGCCGGCGCAAGGCGGTCATCAATTTTT
>RZYG01000228.1 GCA_009930415.1 Spartobacteria bacterium
GCCTGCGCGATCCACGTCGAACCCGACGTGCTGATCGTGGACGAAGCCCTGGCCGTCGGCGACGTCGAATTCCAGCAGAAAAGCTACCAGGCCATCTGCCGGCTGCGGGATGCCGGCACCGCCGTCTTGCTCGTCTCGCACGACCTGGGCTCGATCGTCGAGTTTTGCGGCGCCGCGGTCCTGCTCGACCACGGCCGGATCGTCGCCCGCGGCCGCGCCGGCGAAGTGGTCAACAAATTCAAGCAGTTGATGTCCACCCACGCGCTGGAAGCGGCGCCGCCGCCCGCCGTGGCCGCGCCCGCCGCCGCGGCCTGGACCGGTGCGCTGAACGCGCATTTCAAGCGCGAGAAATGCACCGAGGAATACGGCGGCGGCGTGGCCACCATCCTGGACTGGGGCGTGCTGGATCCGGCCGGCCAACCCACCGCCCTGATCGACAACGCCGACGAAATCGAAATCCGGGTGGTCCTGCGTTTCAACCAGGACTGCCGCCGGCCCATCGCGGGCTATTTCCTGACCGATGCCAAGGGCCGGGAAATCGTCGGCACCAACACGGAATTCGAAGGCTTTGAACTGGGGCCCCGCCGGGCCGGCGAGACGGTCGCCGTCCGGTTCCGGCAGCGGTTGGCGGTCGCGCCCGGCGCGTACCTGCTGAACGTCGGCTGCAGCGAATACGTGGATGGGGAGATCGTCGCCCATCACCGGCTCTACAACCTGACCGCCCTGACGATCCATTCCCGCAAGCGGTTCGTCGGGTTTTGCGCCTTGGAAACGGACATCGCGGCCGGGCCGGCGGCGCCATGAAGAAAATCGCCCATTTCGGCGCCTTCGACCACGACAGCTACGGGGATTTGCTGTTTCCGTTCGTGGCGGAATACCTGTGGCCGGAGTTCGCCTTCACCCACGTGGCCCCGACCGGCCGGGCTCCGGCCTGGACCGATGCCCGGCCCGTCGTGGGCGTGAACGAAGCGATCGCGCAAACGGATTGGGACGGAATCCTGGTCGGCGGCGGCGACATCGTCCAGGCGGGGGGGTGGAGCGCCCCCCAATGGGTCCGGCATCTGGACGTGCCGTTCGCCGCCTTGCCGAGCGTCTGGGCCGGGGCTTCGCTGTTGGCCGCCAAGCTGGACGTGCCGGCGGCCTGGAACGCGCCCGGCGTCCCGGGGCCGGTGCCGGAATTCTTCGCGCCGCCGGCCCGCGCGGCGCTGGAGTGCGTCGATTACTTGTCCGTGCGCGACCGGCGCAGCCAAGGGCATTTGGCCGACCTGACGTCCAAGCCCATCGCGGTCGTCGCGGATACCGCGATCGCGGTCGCGCGCCTCTGGCCCGAAACCGCCCGGCGCAACCACGTGGTGGTGAGCCTCTCGCAGCACGACCTGCGCACGCGGCCCGCCGAGGTCCGCCAAGCCGTGCTCCGGTTGCGGCGGGACCTGGGCGCGGACGACGTCGCGGTGCTGCCGTTGATGCGCTGGGAGTTCGATCCGGAGGCGATGGCCGTCGCGTTGCGGGATGCGCGGATCGAAGCGCGGGTGGCGACGGAATGCGCCAGTTTGGAATCCGTCGCGCGGCTGATCGGTTCCGCCCGGGGGTACGTCGGGAATTCGCTGCACGGCCTGGTCACGGCTCTGGCCTATGGCGTTCCGGGGGTGCTGGTCGTGCCCGCCCACAACCAGGCCTCCCCGAAATACGCCGGATTCCTGCAGGAAACGGGTTCCGCCGCGGCGCGGCATCTGGCCGCGGCCTGGGCCGCCGCGCCGGAATTGCTGGGCGCGCAGCGGGACGTCGGCCTTTCGGCGCAGGTCTGGGAACGCCTCGAACGCCATCGCGAGCGGGTTCAAGCCGCGCTGCGGGGGACCGTCTCCGGCAAGGGCCGGCGGTGGCAACAAACCGTGCAGGCGGCGCATGCCGAAGGCGAACGGATGGCGCTGCTGGGGGTGCCGCCTCGGACCTTCCAGGAGTTGGCTCGCCACCAGACCGAGACGTTGGCCGGGCGGGTTGCCGAACGCGAAGACCAGTTGGCCCGCAACGGATCCATCTACGAAGCGGAAATCGTCCGGCTCCAGTCGGAATGCGCCGAGCAGATCGGGCGAATGGGCGCGCAAACCGCCCGGCTGACGGCCGAAAAGACCGCGGCGCTTCAAGACTTGGCCGCCGTCCACCGCAGCTGGTCGTGGCGGCTGACCGCCCCGGTGCGGGCCTTGGGCCGCGGGGTGCGGCGACTCCATCGCGGGGCGTTGGCGGTGCGGCACCGGCTCGTGGGCGCGCTGCCGCCGGGCGCGCAGCGCGCGCTGCACCGCGCCTATGCTCGCTTGCGACCGCTGGCCGCCGTCGGTGCGGGGCTGTTCGCCTTGCCGTTTCGACTGGTTCAATACGCGTTGCATCCCGGCTTGCGCGCCAAGGCCCTGAACGCCCTGGCGCGGCGCTGGGCCGAATGGCGCCAGCGCAACCGCGCCGTCGCGTTGCCGGATCTGGATTGGGTGCTGCGCAAACTGGAGTTGGACGTCGATCCCGGTCGGATCGCTGCCCGGATCGGACCCTACCTGACCCGGGCGGACGAAGCCGTCTACGGCGCCATGATCGGCGAACTGCGCGCGGCCGCCGCGGGCGCCGCATCCGCCGTGGTGCGCGCCGCGGATTTGGAGCCGGACGCCGCGGCGGCGCCGGCGCGCCGGCGCATCCTGTTCGTGTGCGGGGAATTTCCGAACCCGGTGCATGGCGGCGGCAGCCGCGTGGCCGATTTCATCAAGGCGCTGGCCGCGGACCACGACGTCTACGTGGCCGCCTGGTACGATCCGCTCCGGGACCACGCGGCTTGTGCGGATCTGGAACCGCATTGCTGCCGGTTGCTGAAGTTGAGCTTCGAGAATCTCGAGGCGGGCTGCGCCGACAAGCTGCTGGAACTGCTCGCCGGGCAACCCGCGGACGTCGTGCACTACGAATGGCCGCGCGCCCTGAACAGTTTCGACCGCCGGCTGGGCCGCCACCACGTCTACACGCACATGGAGGCGGTGTCGTGCAGCCTGTGGATCGACCTGCGCCGGATGGAACCGCTCTCGCCCGACTGGCTTCGCCGCCTGGCCCAGCTGCTGGTCATGCTGAAAACCGAGATCCTGGACGTGACCCAGACGGACGCCCAGATCGTCGTCACCGCCAAGGACGGCGAATTCCTGTCCCGGTTCGCGGCCGGCCAGACGTTCTACGTGGTGAACCACGGCATCAACCTCCCCGAATTCGACGTGCCGGAACAGCCGGCGGAACCCCGTTCGCTCGTTTTCACGGGCAATTTCATCCACTATCCCAACGTCGATGCCGTCCATTGGTTCATGCGGGAGGTCCGGCCGCGCATCCTGGCCGCCGTGCCCGACCTGCGCGTCTGGTTGGTGGGGGCCCATCCGCCGGCCGATCTGCAGCGCTACCACGACGGCGCCGGGGTGGTCGTGACCGGCCGCGTGCCCGACGTGCGCCCCTGGATCCAGAAAGCCGCGGTCTGCATCGCGCCGCTGGTTTCCGGCGCGGGCCTGCGGACCAAGGTGGTGCAATACGCCGCCTTGCGCCGGCCGTGCGTCGCCACGTCCATCGCCGTCGAGGATCTGGGTTTCGCGGACGGCCGCGACGTGTTCGTCGCCGACGCGCCGGACACGTTCGCGGACCGCGTCGTCGAACTGCTGCTGGATCCGGCGCGCGCGGCCGCCTTGGTCGCCTGCGCGCGCCAGCGGGCGTTGGACGTCTACGACAACCACCGGATCGCCCGGCGCGATCTGGGCAATCTCTACCGCCGGCTGGACGCCGGCAAGGAGCCGCGATGAGCTGGAAAGGATTTCTCCGCGCCGCCGCCCTCGCGG
>RZYG01000041.1 GCA_009930415.1 Spartobacteria bacterium
CGACACCCTCGACACCGTCGGCACCGGCGGCGACGGCGGCATGACCTTCAACGTCTCCACCACCGTCGCGTTCGTCGCGGCCGGCGCGGGCGCCGTCGTCGCCAAGCACGGCAACCGCGCCAGCTCCGGCAAGAGCGGCAGCGCGGACTGCCTCGAATGCCTCGGCTTCAACCTCGCCGCCGCGCCGGAACTCATGGAACAGGCGCTCAACGAAATCGGCATCGCCTTCATGTTCGCCCCCTCCTTCCACAAGGCCATGCGCTTCGCCGGGCCCGTCCGCAAGCAGATGGGCGTGCGCACGCTCTTCAATCTGCTCGGCCCCCTGACCAATCCCGCCGGCGCCCCCTGCCAACTCCTCGGCGTCTTCGCCCCGGAACTCACGGAAACCTTCGCCGAAGTGCTGAAAAAGCTCGGCTCCCGCCGCGTGCTGGTCGTCCACGGCCACGACGGCATGGACGAAATCACCCTCACGACCACCTCGCGCTGCTCGGAGCTCAAGGACGGCCGCATCAAGACCTACGACATCGACCCGGCCGTCTATTTCGAGAACACCTGCACGAACGAAGATCTCGAAGGCGGCGCCCCCGCCGACAACGCCCGGATCACCCGCGGCATCCTGGAAGGCAACATCACCGGCCCCAAGCGCGACATCGTGCTGCTCAATTCCGCCGCCTCCCTGCTCTCCGCCAACCGCTGCGCGGACCTGGCCGAGGGCATCGCCCAATCCGCCGCCGCCATCGACTCCGGCGCCGCGCTCGACAAACTGGAGAAACTGGTGGCATTCTCCAATACCTAACAGGCCGTTTAACTACAAAAGACACGAAATGCGCGAAATGAACACCATGGTTCCATCTCTCTTTGCTTCCTTTTCGCGTCTTTCGCGTGTTTCGTAGTTGAAACTCTTATGTCTTTCCTGGAGAAAATCATTGTGGCCAAGCGCGCCGAAATCGCCGTTGCGCGCAACCTCAAGCCGCAAGCCGAGGTGGAACGTCTCGCCGCCAAGCGCGAGGATTTCCGCGGCTTCGCCGAATCCCTCGCCCGCCCCGGCGTCCGCGTGATCGCCGAAATCAAGCGCGCGTCCCCTTCGCTGGGCGACATCCGTCCCGACCTGCATCCCGGCGATCTCGCCTTGGCCTACCAGACCGGCGGGGCCGCCGCGATTTCCGTCCTGACCGAGCCGGGATTCTTCAAAGGCTCCGCCAAGGACCTCAAACGCGCCCGCGAAGTCGTCGAACTGCCCGTCCTGCGCAAGGATTTCATTCTCGACCCCTACCAGGTCTACGAAACCGCCGCCATGGGCGCCGACGTCCTGCTGCTCATCGTGCGCATCCTCGACGACGACCAGTTGGCCTCCCTGCTGTCGCTCGCCCACGGCGTCGGCCTCGAAACGCTCGTCGAAATCCACGACGAAGCGGACGCCCGGCGCCTCGCCGGCCTGGCCGTGCCGGTCGTCGGCATCAACAACCGCGACCTCGCCCATTTCCAGACCGACGTCGACCGCGCGGCGCGCCTCGCCGCCTTGTTGCCGCGCGGCGCCGACGTCGTCGCTGCCAGCGGCATCCACGATGAAGCCGATATCCGGAAATCCCTCGCGGGCGGCATCCGCCGCTTCCTCGTCGGCGAAACGCTCGTCAAAGCCCCCGATCCGACGGCCCTCCTGAAACAGTGGACGGCCCTGCCCGTGCCCCCTATCCTGAACTCTGAACCCTGAACCCTTGGTCCCCATGTTCCTCCCCCACGTCAAAATCTGCGGCATCACCCGGAAGCCGGACGCCGTGCTCTGCGCGGAAGCCGGCGCCGGCGCGCTCGGCGCGGTTTTCTACGAGAAGAGCCCCCGCAACGTCGAACCCGCCGCCGTCCGCCAGCTGTTCGCCGGGCTCGATCCGCGGATCGCCCGCGTCGGCGTGTTCGTGAACGCCTCCGTCGACGTCATGCTGCGCACCGCGCGCATCGCCGCCGTCGACGTCATCCAGATGCACGGCGAGGAAACGATCGAAACGATCGAAGCCCTGGTGCGCGAAGGCTTCCGCGTCGTCCAGGCCATCAAGCGCACCGGTCCGGAACTGCTCGCCGCCGCCCGCGCCCTGCCGCCGCAAGTGGGCATCCTCGTCGAATGCGGCCGGGGCGCCTTGCCCGGCGGCAACGGCCTGGCCTGGAACTGGAGCAAAGCCGCGCCGCTCGCCCAGTTCCGCGCCTTCGCCATCGCCGGCGGCCTGAACCCCCAGAATCTCGCCCAAGTCGCGCGCGACAGCCTCGCCGCGGCGTTCGATGCCTCTTCCGGCGTCGAAACCGCCCCGGGCCTCAAGGACGAAGCCGCCGTCCGCGCTTTCCTGCGCGCCGCGCAGGAATTGCCGCCGCGCCCCCAGCTTTTTTCCTGGAAAGGAACCCCGTCGTGAGCCATCCCCGCCTCGAAAACGTCAACATCGAGTCCGTCGTTCCGCTCGCCACCCCGCGCGAGATGAAGACAGCCATTCCCCTCTCCGCCGCCGCCATCGCCACCGTCGCGAAAGGCCGCGAAACCCTCGAACGCATCCTCGACGGCGAGGATCCGCGGCTGTTCGCGGTCGTCGGCCCCTGTTCCATCCACAACCTCGACGCCGCCGAGGAATACGCCCTCAGGCTCAAGGCCCTCGCCGATGAAGTCGCCGATTCGATCTTTCTGGTCATGCGGGTCTACTTCGAGAAGCCGCGCTCGGCCCTCGGCTGGAAGGGCCTCATCAACGACCCTTACATGAACGACACCTTCCACATCGAGGAAGGCATCCGCATGGCGCGCCACTTCCTGTTCCGCGTGGCCGAAATCGGCCTGCCCGCCGCCACCGAACTGCTCGACGTGCTCATGCCGCAGTACATCGGCGACCTCGTCTCGTGGAACGTCATCGGCGCGCGCACCGCCGAGGCCCAGACCCACCGCGAAATCGCCAGCGGCATTTCCACGCCCATCGGCTTCAAGAACGGCACCGACGGCTCCCTCGACGCCGCCATCAACGGCGTCCGCTCCGCCATGGGCCCCCACCACTTCCTCGGCGTCACCGAAGACGGCCTGCCCGCCGTTTTCTCCACCACCGGCAATTCCTATCCCCACGTCGTGCTCCGCGGCGGCAAAAAACCCAACTACGACGCCGAATCCGTCGCCGCCTGCGAAAAGGCCCTGCGCGACGCCCATCTGCCGCAGAATATCGTCGTGGATTGTTCCCACGGCAATTCCGGCAAGAAGCCCGAACGCCAGGGCCCCGTCCTCCAGGACGTCCTCGCGCAGATCGAGGCCGGCAACCGCGGCATCCGCGGCTTCATGCTCGAAAGCAACCTCGAGTGGGGCACCCAGCCCATGCTGGCCGACCCCCGGAATCTCAACCCCCGCTGCTCCGTCACCGATGCCTGCATCGATTGGCCCACCACCCAATCCCTCCTGCGCGAAGCGCATGGCCGCCTGAGCAAGCTCAGGCGGCAGAATCCAAAGTGAAAACTCGATTTTCAATATTCAATAATCAATCTTCAATCTTCAATCCATTGAACATTGGATATTGGACATTGAATATTGAATATTCCGTCCTCCTTCCAATCCCCACTGCCGCTCCTCTGCCCCATGAATAAACTGATTGGTCGCTATCCGGATTCTTCCGGCCACTTCGGCCCCTACGGCGGCCGCTTCGTCGGCGAAACCCTCATGTCCGCGTTGCTCGACGTCGAGGCCGCCTGGAAATCGGCCAAGCACGATCCCGCGTTCATGGCCGAGTTCCGCGCCATGCTGCGCGACTACGCCGGCCGACCCACGCCCCTCGACTGCGCCGAGCGCCTCTCCGCCCACGTCGGCGGCGCGCGGCTCTGGCTCAAGCGCGAGGACTGCACCCACACCGGCGCGCACAAGATCAACAACGTCGTCGGCCAGGGCCTCCTCGCCCGCCGCATGGGCAAGAAACGCGTCATCGCCGAAACCGGCGCCGGCCAGCACGGCGTCGCCACCGCCACCATCGCCGCCCGTTTCGGCTTCGATTGCAAGGTCTTCATGGGCGCCGAGGACATCCGGCGCCAGGCGCCCAACGTCCGCCGCATGGAACTCCTCGGCGCGCAGGTCGTCCCCGTCACGTCCGGCACCGCCACCCTCAAGGACGCCATGAACGAGGCCCTCCGCTACTGGTCCGGCGCCAGCGCCGACACCTTCTACGTCATCGGCACCGTCTCCGGCCCCCACCCCTATCCCGAAATGGTCCGCGACTTCCAGCGCGTCATCGGCGACGAAGCCCGCGCCCAGATGCTCGAGAAAATCGGCCGGCTCCCCGACCTGCTCGTCGCCTGCGTCGGCGGCGGCTCCAACGCCATGGGCCTGTTCTATCCCTTCCTCGACGACCCCTGCGAAATGATCGGCGCGGAAGCCGCCGGCGACGGCCTCCATACCCCCCGCCACGCCGCCTCCCTCGTCGGCGGCTCCCCCGGCGAACTCCACGGCGCCCTCACCTACCTCCTCCAGTCCGACGAAGGCCAGATCCATGAAGCCTGGTCCATCTCCGCCGGCCTCGACTACCCCGGCGTCGGCCCCGAACACGCCCTCCTCCACGATCTCAAACGCGTCCGCTACGAAGGCGTCACCGACACGGAAGCCCTCGACGCTTTCCAGGCCCTCTGCCAATACGAAGGCATCATCCCCGCCCTCGAAAGCTCCCACGCTCTCGCCGCCGCCATGCGCGCGGCGAAAATACGCCCGCCGGAGCAAAACGTCCTCGTCAACCTCTCCGGCCGCGGCGACAAGGACCTCGACCACGTCACCCGCTGGATGAAGGAGCACGGTGCGCCATAATCCCAACAGCCATGCGAACCACAGAGAGCACAGAGAATCACAGAGGATGAAACAAGATTCGTCTCCGTGTCCCTCTGTGTTCTCTGTGGTGAAAATGTCTTTTTCAAAATTATGAACCGAATCACTTCCGCCTTTCAGCGCCTCGCCAAAGAGAACCGCAAAGCCCTCGTCGGCTACCTGACCGCCGGCGACCCGAATCCGGAGACGAGTTTCGAGATCCTGCGCGCCGCCTGCGGCGCCGGCATCGACGTCCTCGAGCTCGGCGTGCCCTTCTCCGACCCTACGGCCGACGGCCCCGTCATCCAGGAGGCTTCGCAACGCGCCCTCAAGGCCGGCATGACGCTGACGAAGACCCTCGATTTCGCCGCGCGCCTGCGCCGCGAGTCCGAAATTCCGATCCTGCTTTTCGGCTACTACAACCCCCTCTTCAAGTACGGCCTCGAACGCCTCGCCAAGGCCGCCCATGCCGCGGGCGTCGATGGCCTGCTCGTCGTGGATCTGCCGCCCGAGGAAGCCGGCCCGCTGCGCGCCGCTTTGAAAGGCACCGACATCCAGATCGTTTTTCTTGTCGCGCCCACCACGCGGCCCGACCGCGTGCAGAAGATCGCACAGGAAACCGGCGGCTTTCTCTATCTCGTCACCAAAGCCGGCACCACCGGCGAAGGCGGCTTGGATTACGAGGCGATCCGCCAGCACGCCGCCGAAGTCAAAGCCGTCAGCCCGCTGCCCGTTTGTCTCGGTTTCGGCATCCGCAACGGCGCCGACGCCCAAAAACTCGCGCCCATGGCCGACGGCGTCATCGTCGGCTCCACCCTCTGCAACGTCGTCGGTTCCGCCCCCGCCGCTTCCGACCTCCCCGCGCGCATGGTCGCCAAGATCCGCGACCTCCGCCAAGGCCTCGATCGGACCTGACGCGGCGATGCGCGTCCGCGTTTTCCAGCATGTGCCCTTCGAGGGCCTCGGCGCGCTCGAACCCGCTTTCCGCAAACGCGGGTGCGAAATCGCCGCCCCGCGGTTCTTCGCCAACGATCCCCTGCCCACCCCCGCCGACGTCGATTTTCTCGTCGCGCTGGGCGGCCCCATGAGCGTCAACGACGAGGCGGCATGGCCGTGGCTCGCGGCGGAAAAGGAATTCATCCGCCGCCACGTCGCCATGGGCAAACCGTTTCTCGGCATCTGCCTCGGCGCGCAACTGCTCGCCAGCGCCTTGGGCGCGCGAGTTTATCCCCAGCGCGAAAAGGAAATCGGCTGGTTCCCGATCGAGGGCGTTCCGGCCCGCGATCCGGTCGTCTTCCGTTTTCCCGCGACGGCCGAAGTCTTCCATTGGCACGGGGAGACCTTCGAATTGCCGGCCGGGGCGGTCCAGCTGGCCCGCAGCCGCGCCTGCGAAAACCAGGCCTTCCAGATCGGCGCCGCCATCGGCCTGCAGTTCCACCTTGAAACCACGCCCGCCACCGCCCGCGCGCTCGTCGAACACGCCAGGGCGGACTTGGCTCCCGGTCCGTTCGTCCAGACCGAAGCGGAGATTTTGGCGGACGCGCCGGATCGCTACGCCGCGCTCCACCGCCTGCAGGAAGACCTGCTGGCCCATTTGCTGTCCGCCCCCGCTTTGCGGTTGCCTTAGGCTTTGGCCTCGGCCATATTGCGCGCATGCGCATAAAAGTTCGACCGCGTTGTTTCGTTTCTGCCGTCGTCCTCCTGTTCGGCTTGGCGGGCTGCGTCCACGTGCCGGTCGAGCCGCGGCCGTTGCCGCCGCCCGTGCCCGCGCCCCGGCCGCCGCCGCCCGTCGCCAAACCGCTCCCGCCGCCGGCCGTTGCGCCGGCCGGCGCACCGGCCGTGGCCGTCGAGGTTGCCTTCGCCATCCAGACCCGGCTCGACCGGGAAAACTTCTCGACCGGCGGCATCGACGGCCGCTGGGGCGCCAAGAGCGAAAAAGCCCTCGCCGCCTGGCAGAGGAAGCACAAGAAACCGGTTACCGGAAAAATCGACGATGCCATTGTCGCCGCATTGGGCAAGACCAACGGCGTTCTGACCACCGCCGTCGTCGCCGCCGCCGACCACGCGGCGCGCCGGCCGCATCCGGCATCCTGGGTCGAGCGGTCCCGGCTGGACCGCCTGGGCTATGCGACCATCGAGGAAATGCTCGCCGAAAAATTCCACGTCTACCGCGCCACGCTGCGCCGCCTGAATCCGGAGGTGGACTGGCCCAATCCGGCGGTCGGCACGAAAATCGCGGTACCCGACGTTTCCGCCAAGCCGCTGCCGCCGCTGTCCAAGATCGAAATCCGCCTCGAAGCGCGCACGCTGCGCGCCTACGGCACGAACGGCCAGCTCGTGGCCCACTTCCCCTGTTCCATCGCGGCCGACAAGGCCAAGCGGCCCGCCGGCGAAACCCTGCGCGTCGTCGTCTGGGCCGAAAATCCGGAATACACCTTCGATCCGGAGCTGTTCGCCGAGGATCCCGAAGCGGCGGCCATCGGCAAGCGGCTGCGCATCCCGCCGGGCCCCAACAATCCCGTCGGCCTGGCTTGGATCGGCCTCGACCGCCCCGGGTACGGCATCCATGGCAGCCCGGCGCCCGAGGACATCAGCAAAACCGAATCGCACGGCTGTTTCCGCCTGACGAATTGGGACGCGCTCAAGCTCGTGCGCGCCGTCCGCAAGGACCTCCCCGTCGTCGTCCTCCCCTAGGAACGCGGATCAGTCCGGCACCGACACGCCGACGCGGTAGGCGCGGAAGCCCTCGAATTCCGATCCGTCCTCCAGCGCCATTGCCGCGCCCGTTCCCGGACGGCTCGTGACGGACGACCAATCTCCCGCGACCAGATCGGCGCAGGCGTCCAACGAATAGACCCGACCCGTCGACGTCGCGAAAACGGGCGCCGGCCGGTTTGTCGGCGAGAGGCCGGCGATCTCGAAGCGCGCGCCGGCATTGGTCGGCGCGCTGTCCAAAACGAATTCCGCCCAATCGGTCGTGCCGTCGCCGTCGAAATCGTTCGTCCCGCCGCCGAAGCGGTCGATCCCGCCGTGACGCTCTTCCCAGACGTCGGCGATTCCGTCGCGGTCGCGGTCGGTGCCCAGCCGGCACCACAGCGCCCAGACCGCGTAGGCCTTGAGGTTCGCGTTCAGCGGCTGGCTGTGCGCCGAACCGCAGTCGTACCAATCGACGTTCTGCACGTGCGCAGCTTGCCATTCCGTCGCCCAGTTGCCGATCGCCGCACCGCCCGCGCCGGCGTAGACCGAACAATCGTCGCCCACGAACTCGAAATAGGTTCCGTCCGGATCATGGTGCTCGATGTCGTTGAAATCATAGAGGATCCGGTCGTTCGTCGCGCACCACGCGCGGATCGCTGCGCAGGCGGCCTTGTTGTCCGCGTCGTCCCAGATGTCCACGTGACCGGTCATGTAGACGAACGCCACGTGCGGATAATCGCGTTCGAACGCGGCCATCGGGGCCAGATACTCGTTCGTCAGGGTGCCCGCCGAATACTTGTCGTCCATCTGGCCGCACCAGGACCAGATCACGACGTTCACGTCCGCGTTCGCCGGATCGTCCAGGTAGTTGCTCGTGCAGACGACCCAGTCGGGATAGTAGCCCACGTCGTTGCACAGCGCGTAGTCGTGAAGATCGAGCGCACCGCCGCTGCCGCCGTTGTTCCAGGCGAAGGCGTTTTCCGGCAGCGCCAGGCCCTTGCCGCCGCCGTTGGCGAACCCCACCAGCCCGCCCATGCCGTCCGTCAGCTGGCTGCCGTGCGAGGTGTGCCCGTAGGCGATATGGAGGGATTCCTTCGCCCGTTCGATCTGCGGCAGCGTCAGCCGGGTCACGTCGACATCCCGGTGGTCGATCAGGACCGGCGCCGCGCCGGCCGTTCCCGACGCGAACAGCAACCCCGTCAATAGCCAATACCGCGCGTTCATTCCCGTTCCCAAGTCGGGGCGGGTTCGTCCTCCGGAACCTGCGGGTGGCCGAAGAGGAACCGCAGCCAATGCGGCGTCATGCGCGACCAGGCGTCCTCGTTGTGTTCCGCCCAGCTTTCGATGCGCACCGAGAGGTCCTTTTCCGGATAGCCCGCGCCCCGCAGCAGGTTCGCCATCTTGAGCGTGCCGTCCAGCAATTCCGCCTCGAGCCCCGGCGCCCCGCCGCACGACAGGAACAGGCGCAGCGCGGGCATCTGGCCGCGGGCCTGCTCGACCATGCCGAAGCAATCGTGCCCGTAGCGCTCGACGAACGCCGGGGACAGGCACGCCGCGCCGAAAAAGACGTCCGGCCGCTTCCACGCCGCGTAGAACGAGATCAGTCCGCCCATGCTGGCGCCGGCGATCGCCGTGCGGTCCGCTTCCGTCCGCCACGTCGCGTCCACCCGCGGCTTGAGTTCCTCCAGCAGGAACCGCAGGTAGTCGTCGCCCTTGGCCCCCGGCGAATATTCGTCGCGCCGCGCGTCGGTGCAGTCGACCGCCACCACGATGAACGGCTCCAGCTCGCCGTTGAGGATCATGTCCTGGGCGATCTCGTCCACTTGCCAGTCCTTGCCCCAGGTGGACGTCGCCGGATCGAACACCTGCCGGCCGTCGTGCATGTAGAGCACCGGATAGCGCTTCGTCGGCCGCGCGTCGTAGCCGGGCGGAAACCACACGATGACGTCGCGGTCGTGGTCCAGGTATTTCGAATGCACCTGCGGCAACCGCTGGTAATCGCCCGTGATGCCGCCCTTCACCTTGGCCAGGCGGGTGTCCTTCCAGCCCGCCACGCGGATCTCGGTCGTGTTTTCCTCGGCCGGGCGCAGCACGTGATTCGGCATGAGCTTTCCCTGCGCGTCCACTTCTTCCGTTTCCCAGCTGCCGCGCGTGACCTTGAATTCGACCGGTTCGGGAGACGGCAGCGTCACGGTCGCCTCCCAGCGCCGGTCGTCCACGCGGGTCATGGGCACGGCGCGCACGTCCCAGCGGCCCAGTTCGTCCGAACTGCCCGTCAGGAACACCTGTTCGCCTACCCCCAGCGAAATCGCCGTCTGGACCACCACCAGCATCCGCATCATGCACCGCTCCTTGCCTGCGGGCGCGCCCGCGATTCCGTTTATGCCCGATTTTTGCCGGCCTGTAAACGCCGGAGCCGCTCTTCCGCATTGCCGCCCCCCCGCCCCTGCGCTAGGATGGCAAAAAATGCACCCGGAGACGTTTCCATGATCCACCCCACCGCCATCGTCGAACCCGGCGCCCAGCTCGGCGCCGACGTCCAGATCGGTCCCTTTGCCTACGTGGCCGCCACGGTCCGGCTCGGCGACGGCTGCGTGCTGGCGCCCCATGCCGTCGTCCTTGGCCACACGACCCTCGGCGCGCGCTGCAAGGTCCACTCCTGCGCCGTCATCGGCGATCTGCCCCAGGACCTGTCGTTCGGCGGCGAGCCGTCCTACGTCGTCGTCGGCGACGACTGCACGTTCCGCGAGAGCGTCACGATCCACCGCGGCACCAAGCCCGGCACGACCACGCGCATCGGCCACCACGTCTTCATGATGGCCAATTCGCACGCCGCGCACAACTGCGAGGTCGGCGACCACGTCGTCATGGCCAACACCGCGGCCCTCGGCGGCTACGTCGTCGTCGGCGAGCGCTGTTTCATCGGCGGCAACGTCGGCGTGCACCAGTTCTGCCATATCGGCCGCCTGGCCATGGTCGGTTCGGGCGCCTTCATCAGCAAGGATCTGCCGCCCTTCTGCATCGCGCCCAGCAGCCGGAACAGCTTCGTCGCCGGCCTCAACCTCGTCGGCCTGCGCCGCGCCGGATTCGGCGCCGCCGAACGCGCCCAGATCAAGCAGGCGTTCAACGTCGTCTACCGCGCCGGGCTCAACGTCGCCCAGGCCAAGGAACGCCTCCGCGCCGAAACCGCCAACCCGTTCGCCGCCGAATTCGCCGCGTTCCTCGACCAGGCCAAGCGCGGCATCTGCCGCCCCTCGTTCGGCGCTTCTGACGAGGAGTCCGATGCCTGAGGCCCCGTCCATCCGGACCGCCCTCGGCGGTTTCCCCGACTACGAGCTGATCGACTCCGGCCGCCGCTGCAAGCTCGAGCGCTTCGGCCCAGTCACCGTCATCCGCGGCGAGCCCAAGGCCTGGTGGGAGCCGACGCTCCCGCCGGCCGAATGGGACCAGGCCCAGGCCGTCCACGACGAGGACGCCGGCTGGGAATTGCGCCCCGGCTGCCCCCGCGAGTGGAAACTCCGCTTCGGCGACCTCACCTTCCTCGCCCGCATTTCCGACACCAGCAAGCATCTCGGCGTCTTTCCCGAACAATCGCCCCACTGGGAAGCGATCCGGCAGACCGCCGCGCCCGGCGCGCGCCTGCTCAATCTCTTCGGCTACACCGGCGCGGCCACCCTCGTCGGCGCCGCCGCCGGCTGGCAGCCCACGCACGTCGACGCCTCCAAGCCCGCCACCGCCTGGGCCCGCGAAAACCAAGCCGCCTCCCGCCTCGACGGCAAGCCGATCCGCTGGATCGTCGAGGACGCCGTCAAATACGTCCGCCGCGAAATCAAGCGCGGCTCCCGCTACGACGGCATCCTGCTCGATCCGCCCGCCTTCGGCCGCGGCCCCGACGGCAACGTCTGGAAAGTCGAGCGCCAGCTCCCCGAACTGCTCAAGCTCTGCCGCGAAGCCTTTTCCGAACAACCGCGCCTGCTGCTGCTGACCACCTACAACGTCGAAGCTTCCGCCCTGATGCTGCGTAACCTCGTTGCCGATTTGATGAAGCCCTACGGCGGCCGGATCGACGTCGGCGAACTCGCCCTGCCCCACGCCTCCGCCCCCGACCGCCTCCTCCCCCTCTCCATCTATGCGCGCTGGACGAAATAGACCCCCATGGGCTTGCCCCGTGGGTGAATCAGGTCCAATGAAAACTCTGCGCGACATCGGAGAAAACGGCCTCCTGCGGAATATCCTGCCGCTTTTGCCGCAGCGGCCCGACGTGCTCGTCGGTCCCGGCGACGACTGCGCCGTCGTGCGCGTGCCCGGTTCCGCCGACGACTGGCTGTTCACGACCGACCCCGTCATCGAGCGCCGCCATTTCCTGCCTTCGACCCCCGCCCGCCTCGTCGGCCGCAAGGCCATCGCCCGCGCCGTCTCCGACATCGCCGCCATGGGCGGCACGCCGCTGTGGATCCTCGTCGATCTCGTCGCGCCCGCCTCCACGCCGGTGGCGCGCATCCGCGGCCTCTACGACGGCATGATCGCCGCCGCGAAACAATGGAACCTCGGCATCCTCGGCGGCGACACGGCCGAGGGCGATACGCTCGAACTGCATATCACCGGCGTCGGCCGCCTCCCGCGCGGCGCCGCCGTGCTCCGTTCCGGCGCGCGCGCCGGCGATCTCGTCTACGTCACCGGCGCGCTCGGCGGCGCCTATCTGTCCGGCTGCCGCCACCACCTGTTGTTCGAGCCGCGCCTCGAGGCCGGCCGCTTCCTCGCGGAAAAGAAACTCGCCACCGCGATGATGGACCTCTCCGACGGCCTCGCCGCCGATCTGCCCCGCCTGCTCGACGCCTCGAAACGCGGCGTCCGCCTCGAAGCCGCCGCCATCCCCCTCTCCCGCGCCGCGCGCAAAACCCCGCAGCCCCTGCATCACGCCCTCTGCGACGGCGAAGACTTCGAACTGCTTTTCACCGTGTCCCCGAAAAACCGCGCCCGCTTCGCCGCCGCCTGGAAGCGGGCCTTCCCGAAACTGTCCGCCGTTTGCATCGGCGAAATCCTCGCCGACCCGAACCGCCGCTGCCTGCATTTCCCCGGCGGCCCCGCGGTGCCCCTCCAGGCCGGCGGTTACCAGCACTTCCTCAGCCACCGGAGCCGTTAACATGTCTGCCATCGAATATCCCGCCGCCCTCGAAACCTACTGGCTGAAGATCGCCCAAGCCGAAACCCGCGGCGGCGCCCCCCGCGACGCCCTGCACCGCCTGCTGCCGGACATCCGGCGCCTCGCCGACCGCTTCACCGTCGCGCGGCCCGCCGACGAACCGACCGCGCCCTACCTGCGCGACACGCGCGCCTGCGCCGCCTACTCGCTGTTCTTCGCGCCCCAGACCCACGCCCGCATCGCCCATATCCTCGCCGAACTGCCGCCCTTCCCCGAAACGGCGCAGCCGCTGCGCATCCTCGATCTCGGCGCCGGCACCGGCGCCGCCGCCTGGGCGCTGCTCGACCATCTCGGCCGGCGGCCCGTTGCGCTCCTCGCCTGGGACCACTCCCGCCCCGCCCTGCGCTGCCTGCACGACCTGTTCACCGACCTCCGCAATGCGCGCTGGCCCGACGCCCTCCTCCGCACGACCTGCGCGCCGCTCGAGGAATTCGCCCCCGGCGCGGACCGATACGACGTCGTCCTGCTGCACTACGTCCTCAACGAACTCGCGCCCGCCGCCCGGCGCGCGCTCCTGGCCCGCGCCGCGCGCGCGCTGGCGCCCGGCGGCCGCCTGATCGTCTGCGAGCCGCTCGTACACGACGCCGGCGACTACCTGCGCGACCTGCGCGCCCACGCCCTCGGCGACCTGGGCCTGCACGTGCTGGCGCCGTGCCCTCACGAACAGGCCTGCCCGCTCGGCGAGCCCTGCCACGACGTCCGCACCTGGAAGATCTCCCAGGCCCTCCAGATCCTCAACTCGGCGCTGCACCGCGACCTGCGCCACCTGGCTTTCGCCTTCCTCGCGCTGACGCCCGCCGTGCCCGCGCCGGCCGACACGCTTCGCGCGCGCGCCGTGGGCTCCCCGAGCCACGCCAAGGGCCAGACCCTGTGTCCGGCCTGCTGCGCCGACGGCCAGCTCCACCGCCTCCAGCTCCTGCACCGCGATTTCGACCTCGCCGGCCGCAAAACCCTCCGCCACCTCGAACGCGGCCAGGTCCTGCGCCTCGAAAAACTTGCCCCGCTGGCCGACTCCACCCTGGTCCGCGCCTCCCCCGCGCCCGATTTTACGTAGAACGTAAAAACTTTCGCGCGGTTTTACGTCGAACGGAAATAGCCGAGTGCCGAGCCCGAGCCGCAGGCGAAGGGCGAACGCGAGGTCTATAGCGCCGCGCCAGGCGCGGCGAGCGAGCGAGGCTCCGCGAGCGGAGCGGCAAAAACTTTGCGGCGGCGCGGATTTCAGCGCGAAAAGCCGATCCACCGGGCAGCGGCGGTCGCGGGCCGGGCGAGCCAAGCGGGAACTTGTTCGGCCATCGCGACGGGCAGCAGGCCGGACTTGCGGAGATCCTTCAACGGGACCCATTCGAATTCGAGATGGTCCTCGGCGGCCGGCGGATGCTCCTTCGTCGAAATTTCCGGACAGCGGACTTCGAACACGAGCGAGATTTCGCAGGTGCGGCCGCTGCGGGCCTTGTAGATCTGCTCGACGACGCCGAGTAACCGGCCGACTTTGCCCGGCACGCCGAGTTCCTCGCGCCACTCGCGCGCGAGGGCATGTTTGGAGTCCTCGCCCCAATCGACGTGGCCGCCGGGCAGATAGACGTTCCCGTGCTTGCGGTTGCGGCAGACGAGGATTTTTTCGTTCTTCACGCAGGCGCCGCGCGCCAGGATCTCGATTTCCTTGCGGGCTTTTTTCATCATTCTCCGATGATCTTGATCAGGACGCGCTTGCGGCGCAGGCCGTCGAATTCGCCGTAGAAGATCTGTTCCCAGGGGCCGAGGTCGAGGGCACCGGCGGTGACGGCCACGACGACCTCGCGGCCCATGACGGAGCGCTTGAGGTGGGCGTCGCCGTTGTCCTCGCCGGTGCGGTTGTGGTCGTACTGCGCGTGGGGTTTTTCCGGCGCGAGCTTTTCGAGCCAGCGCTCGAAGTCGCGATGCAGGCCGCTTTCATCGTCGTTGATGAAGACGCTGGCGGTGATGTGCATGGCGTTGACGAGGCACAGGCCCTCGCGGACGCCGCTGGCACGCACGGCCTGTTCGACGTCGGGGGTCAAATTGACGTAGCCGCGCCGCGCGGGCACGTCCATCCACAGATCTTTCCGGAACGATTTCATGCGCGCACTTTGGAAAGTTTCCCGCCGCGCAACAAGCCTTCTTTTCCGCGCCGGATTCCGGCGCGAAAACCTTGGAGGTCTTCCGCACGGCGGCTTCAAGAATTCAGACCGGCATCGAAAAACGCGGCAATCGCCTTGTATGCCTTCTCGGCATCGGCATCCAATCCGCATTCCTTGGCCAGCGCGCCGAAAGGCAGGGACCAATCGGCGGGGGGCGCAGGGAAGCGATCCGGCGGCGGATGTGTGTCCCGACGCTTGAACACCACTTGGATGGCGTCTCGAACCAGTCGGGCATCCATCCCCATCCGCACCAGCAGAAACATGTCCACCAAATCCCTGACACGCGAGTTGGACCTGCCGCCGCGAGGCAAGGTATAGGCGTGCAGCTTCTCGGCGAATTGCTGTTCCTTGGATATCATCGGAAACGGAACCGAGCCCAACCCGGCAAAAGCAAGCCAGTCGCCGCCCCGGGCCGTTTGGATCGGCTCCAGAACCGGATCGCCCGAGGCGACATCCAGATGGAACCGAGCGAAAATTCGCCCGGCCATGCGGACTTCAACCGGATAGCGCGCTCCGCCGTAGGGCGCACCTTCCAAATCCATCGTCGGCTGGCCGATGGAAAAGATGAAACAATCCTTCAAATCCAGCGCGGCGCCCGCCTGCAGCAAACGCAGAATGCGCTCCTGCAAACGCCCGGCGCCAGGGAGCGATCCCCGCGCAACGAGATCGATATCGCGCGTGGTGCGGCTTCCAGCCAAACGCAGTTCCATCGCGTAGCCGCCTTTCAGGACCCACGGATGCCCGGGCAACTGGAACAACCGACACAGCAACCGGTCGAAGGCCGTTTGTTTTCGAAGCCGCTGAACATCGACGCCCTTTCTTCGGGCTAATTCGCCGAGCCGGGCTTCCAGCGCTTGCCGAAACGCCGCAGGTGTGGCATAGGCATCATTTTTCATGACCGTTTCCCTCGCAGCAGTTGTTTCAAGGCCTTGGCCCGGGGATGGGCTTTCATTTCCGCGCGGGTGATCAGCCCGCGTTCCAGACCTTCGTTCAGGGCTTGCCGAAGATGGCCGGAAGAAACGGCTGGATCATCCAGAAGATCCGCCACGGCCTTGAGCGGCCGTGCAACGCGATACCCCTGGCGCACTTCGACGTCACCCTCCGCTAGCTCGCTGCGGTGAAGGATCAGAACCTCCGGGATGGCCGAGTTCCGCCGGAAGCCCGGCGGAACGGTCATGTGAATCTGGCCCGGCATCAGATCGGACAGATCGAAAAGCGCTAGCGCGGTCTGGTGCGAAATCACTCCCTGGGGAACGCCCTGGCGATTGCGCGACCAGAGCGCCCAGCGAACGTATTGCCCATCGTCCGACGCGGGAAAGCGAGCCAGCCGGTAAATCCCCCGGCCTTCCCGAAGCCAGGAACCCGTCTTCATATGGTAAACGTGGCTGGAGGTCGGATAGCCACAAGCCACAGCCTGACCCGAGGTGAAATACCCCTGTTGACTCTCCGCCAGCTCGTACAGCTTATCCGCTTTGCTTTTCATCACCGATTCCGATCTGCATATAAGCTATAATATATGTAGCATCTATGCAATACTGGAATATTGGCCGCAGGAAGTTCGATCCATATGGGGCAACAAAAAGCCCCGGGCCGCGAAGCCCGGGGCGTCAGCCGATAGGGGCTGGAGATTACAGCTTGTAGCCGACCGAGAGGCCGATCAGGTGGGCGTCGCCGTCCTCGAACTTGCCGGGGAGCACGCCATCCTTCTCGGCGGCGCGTTCGGCGGAAATCGAGATGTCGCGGTCTTCGATCATCAGGTAGGTGTAGGACAGGTCGCAGAAGAAATCGCCCTTCTGGTAGCCCACGCCCAGCGAGATCAGGTTGCGGTCGTTGCCGGGGACGATGTAGTCCACGTGCGCATCCGGATCCGGAGTCTCGTCGTAGATGTAGCCCGCGCGCAGCGCCCATTCCTCGTTCAGCGCGTATTCCACGCCGAGCTGGTAGCGGAAGGCGTCGTCCCAATCCTTTTCGGTGACGGAATCGGGATACTGGCCGAGCAGCGCCGGGTCGAAGTCGATGGCCAGTTCGTCGTAGGAGCTCCACATCGTGCAGACGATGCCCGCATCGATGGTCAGCTTGTCGGTGGCCTTGACGGAGGTGCCGAAGCGCAGGATGCCGGGGGTGGTGACGTCGCCGCTGCCGTCGCCGCCGGAAAGCACCGGATGGTTGACGTCGTAGGAGCCTTCGACTTCCTGTTCGATTTCGCTGTCGTAGGCCAAGCCGAAAGCAAGCCAGTCGGTCGCCTCGTAGTAAGCGCCCAGGTTGTAGCCGATGCCCCAACTGTCGCCCTTCATGTGGAACTGCAGGTCGGGATCCACGAACGGGGTACGAGTGGGAAGCGCCTTGCTCAGTTCGAACTCGAACCACTCGGCGCGTAGGCCGGCGGCCAGCGAGAGGCTGTCCAGCACCTTGAAGGCCACGGACGGATTGACGTCGATGCTCTGGATGGTGGCTTCCTGCACGTTGTAGCGGCCCATCCAGTCGTCGTCGTATTCCACGCCGAGACCGTAGCGGCTGAAGATG
>RZYG01000229.1 GCA_009930415.1 Spartobacteria bacterium
CCGCCGGCATCCGCCTCCAGAAATTCCTCGCCGCCGCCGGCGTCGGCTCGCGCCGCCATTGCGAGGAACTGATCGTCGCCGGCCGCGTCCGCGTGGACGGCGCGGTCGTCGCGCAACTGGGCGCGCGCGTCGATCCGGAGCGCCAAAAAGTCGAGCTCGACGGCCGGCCCGTGCGGGCCGAACCGCACCGCACCTATCTGGCCGACAAGCCCCGCGGCATCCTGTGCACCTCTTTCGATCCCGAAGGCCGCCCCACCATCGTCGAGTGGGCCGCGCAGATGGGCGCCGATCCCAACCTGCGCCTCTACACCATCGGCCGCCTGGACTACGACAGCGAAGGCCTGATCCTCCTGACCAACGACGGCGCCCTCGCGCAGGCCTTCGCCCATCCCCGCCACCACGTGGAAAAGGAATACCGCGCCTGGCTCGACCGCCTCGCCACCCGCGAGCAACTCGCCGCCATGCTCGCAGGCGTCGAGGAAAACGGCGAACTCCTCCGCGCCCTCTCCGTCGTCCCCGAGGCCGCCCGCCCCGGCCGCCCGCCGACTCTGCGCATCGTCCTCGGCGAAGGCCGCAACCGCCACATTCGCCGCATGCTCGAAACCCTTGGCCTGCGCGTGCGCCGCCTGCGCCGCATCCGCATCGGCGCCCTGACCGAAGCCGATCTCCGCGGCCAACCGCTGCGCGAACTCGCGCCCACCGAGCTCCGGCGCCTGCTGCCGGCCTGATCCCCGCCCCGCCCCATCCGCTTTCCGCCCCAACCCGGCATGCGATGATTAATTAAACATGGTTTTCTGCATATGTTCTTTCGACTTCCTTGCCCGGCGGCGTTTCGCCCCTGGATTTTCCGCATGCTTGCGCGGCGGTCCCCCGCTTGGTACCGTGCTCCCGTGAACCGCATTCGAATGCACCAACGAAAGGATCCGGCATGAAGTGGCATTTCCTCGGCGGCGCAGACCAGGTTACCGGATCCAAACACCTCCTCGAAATCGACGGCGCCCGCATCCTCTTCGATTGCGGCCTCTTCCAGGGCCGCCGCAAGGAAGCCGACGAGATCAACCGGACCCTCGGGTTCGATCCCGCCGAAATCGACGCGATGGTTCTATCGCACGCCCACATCGACCACTGCGGCAACCTGCCCACGCTGGCGAAAAACGGCTATGCCCGATCCGTCCACGCCACGTCGGCCACGGCCGATCTGCTGCCCATCATGCTGCGCGACTCCGCCCGGATCCACGAATCCGACGCCGCCTACCTGAACCAAAAGACCAACCGCCGCGGCTTGCCGCCCATCATTCCGCTCTACACGGTCGAAGACGCCGAAGCGGCGCTGAAACTGACCCGCCCCCACGCCTACGACGAACGCGTGGAACTGCCCGGCGGAGTCGCCGTCACGCATGTCGATGCCGGCCACATCCTCGGCGCCGCGCTGGCGCTCGTGGAGATTCCCCGCCCCGGCGGCGCGCCGCTGCGCGTCGCGCTGGCCTTCGACCTCGGCCGCCGCAACCTGCCGCTGCTCAACGATCCGGTCCAGCTCCGCGACGTCGACGTGCTCATCTGCGAATCCACCTACGGCGACCGCCTGCACGACAACGCCCTCAACGCCCGCGAAGAGCTGCGCGAATGCATCGTCCGGGCCCTCGGCCGCGGCGGCAAGGTCATCATTCCGACCTTCGCCCTCGAACGCGCCCAGGAAATCATCTACCACCTCGCGCATCTTCGCGACCGCGACGAAATTCCCAAGGTCCCCGTCTACGTCGACAGCCCCATGGCGGCGGCCGTCACCACCGTTTTCGAAAAACATCCCGAATACTTCGACGAGGAATACCACGAGCTGCGCGGCCGGGTGGGCTCCGTCGTCACCCCCTCCTGGCTCACGTTCACCGAAACCACGGACGAATCCAAAAGCATCACGGCCTCCAAGCAGCCGGCGATCGTCCTGGCCGCCTCGGGCATGTGCGAACACGGGCGCATCCTGCACCATCTCAAGCACGGCATCGAGAACGAGAAGAACATCGTGCTGCTCGTCGGCTACCAGGCGGCCCATACCCTCGGCCGCCGCATCCAGAACGGCGACAAAACCGTCCGCATTTTCGGAGACGAATTCGCGGTCAAAGCCGAAGTGCAGATGCTCAACGCGTTCAGCGCCCACGCCGACCGCCTCGAATTATTCCGCTACGTGCGCGACGCCAAACCCAAAAAGGTCTTCCTCGTCCACGGCGAACAAGACCAGCGCGAATCCTTCGCCCGCCTCCTGCGCGACCAGTTGCACCTCGACGTCGCCCTGCCCGCCAACGGCGACGCCGTCGATTTCTTCGCCCTCCTCCCGGCATCGCCCGCGTAACCCCCATGCCCGACGTTCCCGAAACGCCCGCCCCCCCCGCCGTCTTCCGCGCCGGCCTCGCCGCCATCGTTGGCCGCGCCAACACGGGAAAGTCGTCGCTGCTCAACGCCCTCATCGGCGAAAAAGTCGCCGTCGTCTCGCCCGTCGCCCAGACCACCCGCCGGCCCGTCCGCGCCATCCACAACGAGCCCGGACTCCAGATCGTTTTCCTCGACACCCCCGGCATCCGCCAGGCCACGCATTCGCTCAGTTCCATGCTCAACCGCACCGCGCGCGGACTCGTCACCGGCTCCGACGTCGTCCTGCTCCTGCTCGACGCCTCCCTCCCTCCCCAGGACGAAGACCGCGGCTGGATGCAGAAACTCGCCGCCGACGCCTCCCCCGTTTTCGCCGTCCTCAACAAGACCGATCTGCTGAGAACGGACGACGCCCCCGGCGGTTCTGCCCCCCCACGGCCTTGCGCCGTGGGTGGCCAAGTTGGCTCCCCCACCACACAAGGTGGCGGGGCCCGCCCGATCCAAAACCGCAAACCGCTCAGGCAGGACTCAATCGGCCTCCGCCGCGCCGCCTACGAAACCGCCTGGATCGAAGTCCTCGAGAAAAACAAGGCGCGCAATCCGGATTTCGCCCCGCCGCCGCTGCGCTGGTTCGAAGCGTCCGCCGCCACCGACGCCGGCCTCCCCGAACTCCTCGCCGCCATCAAGGACCTGCTGCCCGCCGCCGAGCCGCTGTTCCCGACCGACATGCTCACCGACGATCCCGGCCCCTTCTTCATCGCCGACGTCATCCGCGCCCAGATCAACGTCCGCCTCAAGGCCGAACTGCCCCACGCCATCGCCGTCGCCGTCGACCAGATCGAAGAAACCGAGGAGCAGGTGAACGTCTCCGCCACCATCTTCGTGGAAAAGAACTCCCAGCGTCCGATCGTCATCGGCCAGCGCGCCAAGATGATCCGCGACATCCGCCACGCCGCCCAAAAAGAGCTCGCCGCCATCTACGGCAAACCCCACCGACTCGAGCTCTGGGTCAAGGTCGAGCCCAATTGGTCGCGCAACTACTGGATGCTCAAGAAATTCGGCTATGTCGGCGCCTGACGCGGCCATGCTTGATTTTGCCGGCCGCGAACGGTAGACTTTTCCCGCTACGTAGGAGATTGGCCCATGAAAAAAATCGCGTTGGCGCTCGCTTCCCTGCTGCTGCTCTCCGTCGCGGCCCTCGCCGCCGACGTCGAAATGACGTCCGTGGAGTCGTCCCTGCTGAACAAGGTCGGCTACGATTCCGAAGCCAAGGTCCTCGTCATCCAGATGAACTTCAGCTCCGACCGCTACGTGTATTCCGACGTGCCCCAAACCACGTACGACGGTCTGATGAAGGCCGCTTCCAAGGGCTCCTACTACGTCAAGAAGATCAAGGGCCAGTATCCCTCGAAGCGCAAGTAGCCCCAGACCCCACGGGCTTGCCGCAGTTTCGGTTT
>RZYG01000230.1 GCA_009930415.1 Spartobacteria bacterium
CTGGGCGTTCCTGTTCTTCGTGCTCCTGTTGATCGCCGCGCTGACCTCCGGCATCAGCCTGCTGGAAGTCGTCACCGCCTACTTCGTCGACGAGCGCGGATGGAAACGGCACCAGGCCGCCGTCGTTTTCGGCGGCGCGATCTTTCTGCTCGGCGCCTTTTGCGCCGTCAGCGTCGCTGACTGGTCGCGCCTCGAATGGATCCATTCCTTGCTGCTGAAGGTTTTCGGTTCCGTCAAAGGCTCGTTCTTCGACGTCATGGACAACCTCTCCTCCAACTGGCTGCTGCCGCTGGGCGGGCTGTTCATTTCCCTCTTCACCGGCTGGATCTGGGGCACCAAGCACGCCCTCGACGAAATCCGCCACGGCTCCAGCAACTTCGGCGACGTCCACCTGCTGAGCCTGCTGGCCGGCCTCAAGGACGACCCGTCCCACAACTCGCCGGTGCACGTCGTGACCCTCGCCTCGCTGTGGGGCCTCTTCATCCGCTTCATCTCCCCCGTCGCGGTCCTCGTCGCCTTCCTGCACACCGTCGGCTGGATCAAGCTGAACTAAAACCCGAAAGTCCGCTCCATGCTGCGCGCGCGCCATCTGGTTTTCGCCTGTCTCGCCATGGTCGTTTCTGCCGCCGGCACCGAACCGCCCCCCGCCGCCGTCCGCGTCCGCATTCCCCCGGAAATGGACGCGGAAAATTTCCGCCTCGGCGTCGGCATCTACGGCCACGGCCTCCAAACCGGCACCCAATCCGGCGAAAAAGGCGTCTGCGAATACGACGTCCCGTGCACGACCGCCGACGTCGTCAAACTCTTCGCCTATCTGCCCGGCTACCGCATCGATCCCGTCGACGGCCTCCGCGCCGGCGACGTCTGGGAGCCCTTCTTCGTGCCGCTGGATTCCGTTCCGCTGGAGGGCCGGCTCCTCGATTCGCACGGCCGGCCCCTCGCCGGCGAAACCCTCGTCTTCACCTACGACTTGATCGAGGCCATGGATTATTTCGGCTATTCCGACGGCAGCGTTCCCCGCCTGCTCCTCGCCTCCGCACAAACGCGGGCTGACGGATCCTTCTCCGGTTCCATTCCGGATTTCGCCGGCGATCCGTTTTTCTCCGCACCCGCTTCTTTGGGCCTCCCCGACCGGCAGCGCCGACTGGACGTCGCGCTGTCGTCGGCCCGCTTCCGGTTCGACTCGCCTTGGGCGCTCGAGCCGGCCCACGTCCCGCTGCAGGACGTTTCCGCCGGTCCCGTTGAAATCCGCCGCATCGGCAAAGCCGCGTTGAAGGGCCGGCTCACCGAAGAATTCCGCCGTCGCCACGGCATCGTCGGCGTCGTCCGCAACGGCCCATGGCCCGAAGAGGAAACCGGCATGCGCCTCGAATTGCGGGCCAACGGCGACCGCGGCAGCTACAATTGCCGCCTCCAGTCCAACTTCACATTTTCCGTCGTTCTGCCTCCCGGCCGCTACGACCTCCAGCTGTGCGAAATGGAACGTGGCTACCTTCTGCACCGGTCCGTCCCCGTCGAATCCGGTCTCGTCCTCGAAGAAAACGACGACCTCGACCTGCGGATCGAATGACCCCGATCCCCCGGTTTTACGTACTACGTAAAATCCGCGGCCGATTTTTACGTAGTACGTAAAACTACGATCCTAGCCGGTATTCCCGGAAATTTTCCCGGGAATTGCCGTCGATGCGCAGCACGCCGACGGGTTGGCCGGTGCCGTCGCGGAGCACGCGGTAGAGCGTGAAGTCCTTCCCGGCGTTGAGCCGGTCCAGTTCGGCGCTTTCGCCCCGCAGCGCGGCCGCCATGGCCTTTTCGAAATCCTTCGCCACGAAAAACCGCGCGAAGCCGTCTTCCGTCTTGTAGTCCCGCCAGGCCGTGTAGCCCCACATCGCCGCCGGGTCCTCGGGATCGGGCACGTAGAGCGTGCCGCGCTGCACGAACGACAGGCCGTCCAGCGTCCGGATCAGGTCGTAGAGCTCCTTGTCCACGGCGCTGCGCGGCGGCGCGCCCAGCGCCGCGACCCGCGCGGCCAGCTTGGGCTCGAAATTCCCGACCTGCTCGGCCGCGATTTTCTTGAAGGTCGCCGTGCGGTGCGCCAGCACGCGTCCGTTCGCCAGCGTCAGCGCCCCGACCAGCACGGCGAACCCGGCCAGGATCCCCGCCATGACCCGCGCGTAGCCCCAGCGCGTGGCCTCCGGCGCGGCGTCCGCGTCCTCCGCGCCTTTGGCCTTCGGCAGCGCCCGGAACGCGCGCACGATTTCCTGGATGCCCAGCACGACCGTCAGCGCCACCCCCGCCGCCGCCAGCGCAATGCTCCCGCCGAACACCCCGACCAGGATCGCCTCCAGCTTCGGGCCGAACAGATCCCAGTCCAGCGATTCGTTGAAAATGCCCACCACCACCAGCCCGGCCGCCAAGGCCACCAGCAGCGCCGTGGCGTGGACGACCAGCGTCAGCATCCGAATGCGTCTTTTCACGGTCACCTCCCGAACGCAAGCGTTCGGCTTCCAGTCTCGCCCTTTTCCGCCGCGAGGCAAGCGCGGAGTTGGCAGCCCCGCCCCGAAAACGGCGGTTGGCGGCCGCCGCGTTTTGCCCTATCGTGGGGGTTTCCATGTTGCCCATCCACGCCATCCGCAACGATCTGGCCGCCGCGCTGAAGCGTTCGCGGCGGATCATCCTGACCGCGCCGACCGGCTCGGGCAAATCCACGCAGGTGCCGCAGATGCTCCTGGAGCTGGGCGCGCTGGGCACGGGCCAGGCCGTCGTGCTCCAGCCCCGCCGCCTCGCCACGCGCCTGCTGGCCAAGCGCGTCGCCGAGGAACGCGGCGTACCCCTCGGCGGCGAAGTCGGCTACCAGATCCGCTTCGAGTCCGTCTGCGGCCCCGCCACCCGCATCCAGTTCGAGACCGAGGGCATCCTGCTGCGCCAGATGCTCTCGCAGCCCGACCTGCCCGGCATCTCCGCGATCCTGTTCGACGAATTCCACGAACGCCACGTCTACGGCGACGTCACCCTCGCGCAGGCCCTCCAGCTCCAGAAAACCACGCGGCCGGACCTGCTGCTGATCGTGATGTCCGCCACGCTCGACGTCCGCCTGCTCCAGCCCTATCTGGAGCCGTGCGCGCTCGTCCATTCCGAAGGCCGCACTTTCCCCGTCGCGATCGAGCACCTCGTCCAGCCGCTGCATCCCGACCGCGACACGCCGTGGGACGCCGCCGCGGCCGCCTACGAGCGCGCCGCGCGCGAGGACCGCGAGCCCGGCGACGCGCTGATCTTCATGCCCGGCGCCTACGAGATCCAGCGCACGCTCGACGCCCTGCGCCAAACGTCCGCCGCCAAGGGCGCGCTGCTCCTGCCGCTGCACGGCGAACTGCCGCCCAACGACCAGGACGCCGCCGTCGCCCGCTACGACCGGCGGAAAATCGTCGTGGCCACCAACGTCGCCGAAACGTCGCTGACCATCGACGGCATCCGGCTCGTGATCGATTCCGGCCTCGCGCGCGTCGCGCGTTTCGATCCCTGGCGCGGGATCAACACGTTGCTGGTCGAGAATATTTCCCGCGCCTCCGCCGACCAGCGCGCCGGCCGCGCCGGTCGCACCGCGCCCGGCCGCGCCATCCGCCTCTGGACGGAAAACGAGCACGCCGGCCGTGCGGGCCACGACCTGCCCGAAATCAAGCGGGTGGATCCGGCGGAAATCCTGCTGACGCTCAAGGCGCTCGGCGTGCGCGACGTCGCCGCCTATCCGTGGCTGGAGCCGCCCGAACCCCGGGCGCTCGAGCGC
>RZYG01000231.1 GCA_009930415.1 Spartobacteria bacterium
ATCCGCAGGAGTACCTGCTCGACGTGCTGCCGCGCCTGCCCACCATGACCAACCAGACCGCCCCGCTCTACACCCCCGCCGAATGGTTGACCGCCCGCATTGCAACAGTGCGGTAGCTCTTCGGACGCTTACCGGATTTCGGACGGTTGCGCGAAAACAGCGTGGGCGAGCGCGATTCGGCCGCCACCGGTATCGCTTCCAGCCGCCCGAAATCCGTGCGGATCTTTTTCGGCTCGCCGATTTCGATGTCCAGATCGTGGATGGCGCCGTCCATGACGAGCTGGTAACGGCCGCCCGCGGAGAGCGGGCTGCCGGCGAGCACGTCGCGCAGATCGAAGAAAAACGTCACCAGGTCGCGCGAGCCCTTCGGCACGAGCGACCAATGGGCTGTGCGCGCGACGGCGTTGCTCCAGTACGCCGCGCGCTGGTCGGGCCACAGCACGAGCAAGTCGTCCTGCTGGAATTCGCGCTCCGAAACGAGCTTGCGGACCGTGTGCTTCGGCCCGCGGTCGGAAAGCTCGACGACGCACTCGACGAAGGTGGAGACCGGATAGACCAGCGCGATCCATGGCCGGTTCCGGATGCGCAGGGAACGGACCAGCTGGCCGGCGGCGTTCGTGCCGCTGCGGACTTCCATGGCGGCGACGGACACGCCCATCCAAGTCACGTCGTATTCCAGGACTTCGCCCGCCGCGGCGCGGCCGGACGCAAGGCCGGCAGAGCCCAGCAGGGCGGCGACGATCCAGAGGCGGCGGATGGAGTTCATGGGGGCGGGATCATCGCGCAGCCAGCGACGGCTTGCAAGCCGTCCGACGGATGGGCGAACCTGTCGGGCCATGCCGGCAACTCGCAGGCGGTGGAGCGGAATTCTCGGTTTGGCGGCGGCGGTGCCGGCTTCAGGCTGCGGCCGACTCCGCGGCCGCCTCTGGCTGAACGTCGATCAAGACGGATTCAGCCGCATGATGAAATCCCAACGTCCGATGCATCCTTCTTGTTCGGCCGACAGCCGCGCCGCCATCGCCAAGTTCGGCTTTCTGCGAGGCACGTAGAACGCACTCGACGTTTTTTTGCGTGGCACGTCAAACGGCGTCAGGCGGGCGGGATTTCGAGGAGGAAGGTGCAGCCTGCGCCGGGGGCGGTCTCGACCCGGGCGGTGCCGCGATGGGCCCGGACGATCTGCTGGACGATGGGCAGGCCGAGGCCGCTGCCGCCGGCGGCGCGCGAGCGCCCTTTGTCCGCGCGGTAGAAACGGTCGAAGATGCGCTGTGCGTCTTCGGGCTTCAGGCCGGGGCCGCGGTCGACGACGGCCCATTCGAGATTTCCGTTGGCGAGGACGCGCGCGCGGATTTCGACGGGGCCGACGAGGGCGTAGAGAATGGCGTTCTTGAGGAGGTTGGCGAGGGCTTCTTCCATCAGGCCCGCGTGCAGGCTCCACGTCAGCCCGGCGGGCACGTGGACGTCGACGGCGATGCCGGCGTTGCGCGCCCACTCGCGGCAACTGGCGACGGCTTCGGCGGCGACCGTGGCCACGGCCACGGCCGCGCGCGGGATCTGGCCGACCGCTTCGACCTCGTTCTTGAGCCACGCCAGGCGCAGCAGGTCGTCGATGATCCGCAGGATGCGCCGCGCGTGGTGCTCGATGGTGCGCAGCGCGCGGTCGCGGAAATCCGGTTCCATGTCGGCGTGGGACAACAGCGTTTCGGTGTAGCCGAGAATCAGGGTCAGCGGGGTCTTGAGCTCGTGGGAGACGTTGGTGGCGTATTCCTCGCCGGCGCGCTCGAGCTGGCGCATGCGGGAGACGTCGCGCAGGACGAGCAGGACGTGCCCGCCCGCCGGTCCGCCTTCGTGGAAAGGGATGCCGGCCACTTGGCAGAGGCACTCGCCGCCGCGCAGCTGGATCTCGGCGGCGCGGAACGCGCCCGCGCCGCGGATGTCGCTCGCGAGTTCTTCCAGGGATTCGCGGTCGGGCACGTCGGCCAGGGCCCGCCCGGCCAGCGGCGCGTCGGTCGCGCCCAGCAGCCGGTTGGCGGTGGCGTTGGCGCGGCGGATGCGGTTGCCGGAATCGAGCACGAGAGTGCCGTCCTGGAGCAGGTCGAACAGGGCGTCGAAATGGTCGCGCTCGTCCGATATCCCGCCGGCCGCCGGCGTGGCGCGGGGCATGGCCCAGATTTCGAGGAACCGGTCGGGGCCGGCCGGATCCGCGCCGGCCGCGCCGCGGGTCCGGGCGCTCCGCCGGAGGGATCCGAGCAGCAAGCGCGGATAGATGCCGAAGATGCCGAGCAGCAGGAGGAAAAACGCGGCGGCGGCGATCCAGATCCCGCCCGGCTCGGCGAGGAACCGCCGCACCGGCGCGAGATGTCCGAGGCCGGCGGCGCCCAGCGCGACCAGCGCGGCCACGACCCCGGCGCAGGCGAGGGTGGAGCGCCGCGTGGAATACGCCCGGGGCACGGACTCAGGTTTCCCGGAACCGGTAGCCCACTCCGCGGACGGTTTCGATCCAGTCGCCGAGATTGCCCAGTTTCTTGCGCAAGCTCACCATCTGCACGTCGACGATGCGCTCGGTGACGGAATAGGATTCGCCCCGGACGTGGTCGACGATCTGCGCGCGGGAAAACGCGCGGCCCGGGCTTTCCGCCAGCAGGCGCAGGATGCGGAACTCCGTGAAGGTCAGGGGGATTTCCTTGCCCTTGATTTCGACCTTGTGGCGGCCGGGATCGATCGTCAGCGCGCCGATGGTGATCGCCGGGCCGGCGGTGTCGTTCAGGACGTCCGTCGCCGGCCGGCGCAGCACGGCGCGGATGCGCGCCATGAGCACGCGCGGGCTGAAAGGCTTGCAGATGTAGTCGGCCGCGCCCATCTCCAGGCCGGTGACGATGTCGGCCTCGCTGTCTTTGGCGGTCAGCATGATGATCGGGATGTCGCGCGTGTCGGGCTGGGCCTTGAGGCGGCGGCAAACTTCGAGGCCGTCGATGCCTGGCAGCATCAGGTCCAGCAGCACGAGGGAAACCCCGCGCGTTTTCAGGAGGGCCAGGGCATCTTCGCCCTTTTCGCAGGCCTCGACCGCCAGGTTTTCGCGCTCGAGGTGGAACTTGAGAAGTTCTCGGATGTCGTGTTCGTCTTCGACCAGCAGGATGGATTCTCGCGCCATGGGCGACCTCCTATTAGGGTTTCATAAGCAGAATAGGCGTGCGGCGGACGTTCGTCAACGTCCGCCTCGCCTCGCCGCTGAATTGGGCGCTTGCCAAGCCGGCCGGGTTTCGGCCAGTCTGCCCGGACATGGAACGGACGACGGAACGGCTGGAAACGAATTCGGCGGCGGAAACGCAGGCCCTGGCCGCGCGGCTGGCGGGGGAACTGCCGGACGGCGCGGTGCTGTGCCTGCACGGGGATCTCGGCGCGGGCAAGACCTGTTTCGTGCAAGGCCTGGCCAAGGCCCTGGGCGTGCGGAGGCCCGTGGGCAGCCCGACCTTCACGCTGATCAACGAATACCAGGGTCGGCGGGGGCTGGCGCATATCGATCTGTACCGCGTGCGGGGCGCGGGCGACGCGTTCGGCCTGGGGCTGGAGGATTATCTGTTCCGATTCCGCGGGATCGTGGCCATCGAATGGGCCGAGCGCGTGGCGGATCTGTTGCCGGAAGCGTGCTGGCACGTGCGGCTCGCGGCCGGGGCGGCGGCGGAGTCGCGGACCGTGACAGTGGAGCGGCCGGCGACCAAATCAGGCGATTCCGATCCACTAGTAGTTGCAACTACTAGACTCTAGTATTTGCAACTACTAG
>RZYG01000232.1 GCA_009930415.1 Spartobacteria bacterium
CCCGGCCGCAATCTCGTCGTGCAGGCGGAGTGGACGTTTTAGGCGTCCGCGCGCGGCGGGATCAACAGGACGGGGCGGGTGGAGCCGGCGACCACCTGTTTGCTGACGCTGCCGAGCAGCAGCGAGCGCAGCGCGCCGCGGGCACGCGTGCCCATGAGGATGACGTCGGCGCCGAGGCGGTCGGCCTCCCGCAGGATCGTCTCGGCCGTGGCGCCCTGGATGAGGAGGGCGGTCGTCGCGGCAAAGCCTTCTTTGCGCAGTTCCGTGGCCAGCGCCTCGATGCGCTGGTGGGCGCGGGTGAACTTGTGGGCCACGGCGAGGTGGACGCTTTCGGGGCCCGCGCCGTAGCCGATGAAGTCCGGATCGGGGTCGGCCACGTGGATGAGGAACAGTTCGGCGCCGAGGCGGCGGGTCCACAGGCGGGCTTCGCGGAGCACGTCGGGCGTCGTGCGGTCGAGATCCAATGCGGCAAGCACTTTCATGGCGCGTCTCCTCGTTCCTGCTGAAATCCTACGGCGGCCAGCGGCCGCTGGCAAGCCTGCCCGCCAGATCCCGCAGCGCGGCGCGCACGGGCGGGGACAGGCGGGCGCCGGGCCGGACCTCGGCCGGCTGGATGCCGACGATCGCGATCTGGCCGGCGCAGTCCGCCAGATAATCGGCGAGCTGGCCGATGGAGCCGGCGTGGGTGCCGAAATCGCCGGCGCGGATGGCGGCCGGTTCCAGGCACCGCAGGGTGCCGGGGGGCAGGCCCATGTCGGCGGCGTCGAGCAGGACGAGCCAATCCGGATGCAGCCGGCGGATCAACCCCGTGAAGTTTTCCGGGGCGACGGCGGCATTGACGGTGCGCCAATCCGGATGGCGGAAGGCGCGGGCGAAGACGGGCCCGAGGCCGTCGTCGCCCTGGCGGGGATTGCCGATGCCGAGGAGGAGGTTCATGGGGGCGGGAGAGAGGAGTGGAATGAAGGAATGGGGGAATGATGGGAGGGGCGGCGCGTCGGGTCGGCCTTCGTTCTTCCATTACCCATCGTTCCTGTATTCCAATATTCCGATTTTCCTTCCTTCAAGCTCCAACAAAAACGGCCGCCGCGGGGGCGGCGGCCGGTGCGTCCAGCGGACGGGACTAGTCGACCTTGATGGCCGAGACGGGGCAGCTGCCGGCGGCTTCCTGGGCGGAGGCTTCGGCGGCGGCGGGGACGTCCTCGGCCTTGGGGTGCGCGAGGCCGTCGTCGCCCATGGCGAAGACGTCCGGGGCGATGTCGCAGCAGAGGGTGCAGCCCGTGCAGGTTCCGGCGTCGACGGTGGCTTTCATCATGTTCGTTCCTTTCGGGGTTTCGTTTTTTTTCGAGGGGCTTACCAGTTTTCGCCGAGAAGCTCGAAATAGGCTTGGGGATGGAGGCAGGCGGGGCAGAGCTTCGGGGCTTCGGGGGCTTCGTGCAGATAGCCGCAATTGATGCAGCGCCAGACGACCACGCCGTCGCGCTTGAAGACCTTGCCCGCGGACAGGTTCTTCCAGAGGTCGAGGTAGCGCTTTTCGTGCTGCTTTTCGGCGTTGCAGACCTTGTCCCAGAGGACGGCGACCTGTTCGAAGCCTTCTTCGCGGGCGATGCGGGCGAATTCGGGATAGAGCTCGGTCCATTCCTCGTGCTCGCCGCCGGCGGCGGCCTTGAGGTTGTCGAGGGTGGAGCCGACGACGCCGGCGGGATAGGCCGCCTGGATTTCGACCATGCCGCCTTCGAGGAAGCTGAAGAAGCGCTTGGCGTGTTCTTTTTCCTGGTCGGCGGTTTCGTCGAAGATCTTGGAAATCTGGACGAGGCCTTCCTTCTTGGCGGCGGAGGCGAAATAGTTGTAGCGCATGCGGGCCTGCGATTCGCCGGCGAACGAGGCCAACAGGTTCTTTTCGGTGCGGGTTCCTTTGATGCTCTTCATACGGGATTCCTTCAAGGGTTGCGGGACGCGCCGACCGGCAGCGTCCATTCTTATACAGCATCTCCCGGAAGCGGGGGGGGTGTCAAGGGCGGAAGGGCCCCTTCCTTGAAAATGCCCATGGCGCGGAATTTGGCGTAGCGCTGGTCGAGCAGCCGGTCTGGCCCCAGCTTGTCGAGCTGGGCGAGATTCTTGAGGATCGCGTCGCGGACGAAATCGGCGGCGGCGGCGGGATCGGCATGGGCGCCGCCGAGGGGTTCGGGGACGATTTCATCGGCGATGCCGAGTTCGACGAGATCGCCGGCCGTCAGCTTGAGGGCGGCGGCGGCGGTGTCGGCGTGCGCCCGGTTTTTCCACAGGATGGCCGCGCAGCCTTCCGGGGAAATGACGGAGTAGTAGGCGTGCTCGAGGATCAGGATGCGGTTGGCGATGCCGATGCCCAGCGCGCCGCCGGAGCCGCCTTCGCCGATGACGACGGCGAGGATGGGCACGGGGAAGCGGAACATTTCGCGGAGGTTGACGGCGATGGCTTCGGCCACGTGGCGTTCTTCGCCTTCGATGCCCGGAAAGGCGCCGGGGGTGTCGATGAAAGCGACGATGGGCAGGCCGAACTTGGCCGCGAGGCGCATCAGGCGCAGGGCCTTGCGGTAGCCTTCGGGAAAGGGACAGCCGAAGTTGCAGGCCAGGTTGCTCTTGGTGTCGCGGCCCTTCTGGGTGCCGAGGACCATGACGCGGCGCTCGCCGATCCAGCCGATGCCGCCGACGACGGACGGGTCGTCGGAGAGCAGCCGGTCGCCGTGGAGTTCGCTGAAATCCTTCACGAAGGCCGCGAGATAGTCGCGGGTATAGGGCCGGCGGGGATGGCGCGCCACCATGACCTTCTGCCAAGGCGTCAGGTTGGCGTAGAGGCGGCGGCGGGTTTCGGCCAGTTCGGCTTCGAGCCGGGCGGCGTCCTGCGGGTCGGCGACGCCGTTTTCGCGGGCGACGCGGCGCAGTTCGTCGATCCGGATTTCCAGATCGAGGAGGGGCTTTTCGAAAGGCAGGACGTAGGCGGCCACGGAATTCCTTTATTCGGTGATGGTGACGATCGTGCCCTTGGGGAGGATCGTGTAGAGTTCTTCGACGTCTGCGTTGAGCAGCCGGATGCAGCCGTCGCTGGTCTGGCCGCCGATGGTCTCGGGCTCCCAGGTGCCGTGCAGCCCGTAGCCGGGCAGATCGAGCGCGAGCCAATGGGAGCCGAGCTGGTTTTCGGGGTCGCCGTAGGGGATGGCCTTGCCGCCGGGCTTGTGCCAGGCGGGCTGGGCGATCTTGTCGGTGATCTTGTAGGTGCCCGCCGGCGTCTTGCCTTCGCGGCCGGTGGCCACCCGGTAGCGCTTGAAGAACCGGCCGTCGAGCGTCGCGACGAGATCGTTGCGCGATTTGCTGATCGTCAGCGCGAAGACGTGGGCGTTGCCGTCGAGCAGGCGCAGGGTTTCGCCGACGCGGATGGTCGCGCCCTGGACGTTGTTGGCCTTGGCGATGAGGGCGACGGGCGTGTTGTAGGTGGCGGCGAGCTTGCCGAGATAGTCGCCGGACTGGACGACGTGCTCGATCTTTTCAGGCATGGGGCGCTGGGAAGCCAGCAGGGGCATGGCCAGATCGCTCAGGAAACCTTCGATCTCCGGATCGCCGGGTTGGGCCGCCAGCGCGGCGAGGGCGGCTTCGCGGGCGCCTTGGTAGTCGCCGTTCTGGTAGCGGTCGCGCGCCTGGGCGAAACTGCCCGCGGCGTCGCCGGCGGCCGCGGCGGGCGCCGGTGCCGCCGGTGCCGCAGGAGCGCCGGGAGCGGCGG
>RZYG01000233.1 GCA_009930415.1 Spartobacteria bacterium
CGGCGTGCCAAACAGTTGGGCCTCGATGGCGGGGATGCCGAACGACTCGCAACGGCTCATCAGGCAGAAGACGCGCGACTCGGCATAGAGGCGGTCGAGCCGCTCGCGCGCAACGAACCCGGCAAATTCAACGGCAGAACCGAGACCGAGCGCCGCGACGAGCCCGCGGATGTTCCGCTCGTAGGCGGGATCGGGCCAAGAACCGGCCAGCACGAGGTGCGCCTCCGGGCAAACCGCGCGCACCGCGCGCAAGGCGCGCACGAGCGTCTCGACGTTCTTGTGCGGTCCCATGACGGAGACGCACAGGATTTGGTTCGGCTGGCGCGGAACGTCTCCGGCCGCCGCCGCGCGAGCGCGGGTGGCGTCCTCCGCGGCCTGGTACACGACCAGTCCGCGTTTTTCCTCGCACCCGGCGTTGGCGCGATAGGCCGCCTGCATGTAGCGGGAATTGAACACCAGGACGTCGGCCGCGCGCATCGCCCGGCGATAGGCCCGGCGCTGGAGCCAGGCCTTGGGAGCGTCGCGCCAGCGCCGCGCGGCCGGCACCAGCGCCCATGGATTCTGGCAAAAAACGATCTGGCGGACGGCGGCCGGCAAATGCGCGGCGATGCCGCTGGGCGTGAAGTAGGCGCAAACACCGTGGGATTGGGCGAGACTCGCCAGATGCGCACGTTCCCACCGCGCGCGCGGCAACCAGCCCCGCGTGGCGGCCGGCGCGAATTCCCAGTCCGCGCGATCGCCCAGCCCCGCGCGCAACGCGGCCATCTCGGAGCGGCACACGACCACGAGGCGGACGCGGCCGCGCAATTCCTCCGCGACGCGGTCCATGTGTCCGAGCAACACGTGCAACCCGCTTGGATTGGTCGCCGACAGCGCGTTGACCAGCAGCTTAGCCATGCGGCGACACGTCCGTCTCGACGATGTCCCAGCGGATCACGCGCACCGGCAGGCCGGCCATCAGGCGCCGCACGCGTTCCCAATCGTCGGCGCTCATGGCCTCGACGAGATACAGCCGATCGATGCGGTGCTGGACGATCAGCGCCGGCAGATCGCGGCACGTGCCGACCACGCGCACGCCGTGGACGAAATGCCCCGTGATGGCGGCGTCTTCGCTGACGAGGCCGACGACGTCGATGGGCGCGCTCTCCGCGGCGGGCAAGGCGATCTGCCGCAAGAACAGGGTCGTGCGGTAGCCGGCGCCGCAGATCAAGGCGCGCGCAGGCGCGACGCCATCCGGCCGCAGCCCGCGCGTCCGCCATTGCATGAGATCCTGCACCACGCGCAGCGCCGCCCGAGCCAGCACCACCGCGGGCGCAGCCAGGCCTGCCAGCAGCAGATAGTACAGCAGCAGCGACAACACCTCGCCCCGGCCGCGCGCGACAAGCAATTGGAGACCGCCGGCGATGGCGTAGCCCAACGCCACGGCCAGTCCCGTCGCCGCGTATTCCGACACCCGCGCCAGATACCAGACGCGGGAATAGGACCGGAACAGCAGCAACACCACGAACGGCACGAAGAGATCCATGGGTGCGGCCCGCAGCCAAGCGGTCTTCAGGGAGACGTCGAGCACGCCGTCCTGCATGTCCAGCAACGCCCGCCCCGCCAGCAGGACGAGGTTGAGGATCAAGACGTCCCCCGCGATGTAGAACAGCAGCGTCTGGTTGCGCCGGACCGGACGCGCCAAGCCCTGCAAGACGACGCGGCCGCTTTCGTGCATTTCGATGCCCGCCAAGTGGCGAACGACGGTATAGGCCGCCAGCAGGAACGCCAGTACCAGGATGCCCAGCGCGCGGTCGTGGAAAATGGTGGCCAGCAAGCCCACCGCCACCAGCGCCAGCGTGGCGGCGTAGAGCAGCCCGACCACCTGTTCCTGCCCCCGGCCTTGCCGCAGCAGCCGGTGGTGCAGATGCTCGGCATCGCCTTCGTCCAGGCCCGGCGCCGGCCCCTGCCCGTCGGCGCGGCTCAACATCCGGCGCATGGCGCGCCGCCACACGGCCAGCACCACGTCGAACAGCGGCACGCCCACCGCCAGCAACGGCACGCCGAGGCCGGCCATGAACGGCCCCTTGGAATTCGTCGAGATCGACAACGCCGCCAGGGTAAACCCCAGAAACAGGCTGCCGGCATCGCCCAGGAACACGCTGGCCGGATGGAAATTGTAGCGCAGGAATCCCAGACACGCCCCGGCCAGTCCCAGGAACAGCAGCACGTCGCCCGGCGCGTCGCGGAACACCAGCGACAAGCCGATTCCGCCGGCCGCGATCAGCGCGATGCCCGTCGCCAACCCATCCACGCCATCGATCAGATTGAACGCATTCATCAGCGCGACGAACCAGAAAATCGTGGCGAGCGCATCCACCCATTCCGGAAACGCGACGCCGAGAATGTTTTGGAGATGGATGCCCGACTCGTAGGCGGTCGCCGCGACGATCACCTGCCCCGCCAGCTTCACCATCGGCTTGAGATCGAACCGGTCGTCCAGCAGGCCCAGCAGCACGACGCCGGCGCTGGCCGGAAGAAAGCGAACCCACCACTCGATCGACAGTTGGCCCGCGAACGGCTGCCAGGGAAACAGGAACACGACCGCGCAGGCGACGTGGAATCCGACGAACACCGCGAGTCCCCCGCCGCGCGGAACGGGTCGGAGATGCACCTTGCGTTCGCCCGGGCGGTCCAGGAAACCCCACCCGGGCGCCAGCCGCCGCCACAGCGGCGTCAGCACCAGCGCGGCCAGCAGACCCGCCAGGAAGACCGCCGGATACTTGAGAATGGCTTCGAGAGTCATGGACGCTTCACTCCGATGCGCTCCACCAGAGCCGCCAATCTACCGCAATTTCCGGCTCGCGCAAATTCCCGCTCGGCGAGGCGCCGCGCGGCGGCGCCCGCGTCGGCCCGGCGCCGCGTATCGCGGATCTCGGCCGCCGCCGCCGCGACGGCCGCCGCATCTCCCGGCGGCAGGATCCATCCCGCATCCGCCGCGGCCAGCCAGCGGCCTACGGCGCTGTCCGGCGGCCCCGCGAAAACCGTCGGCCGCCCCAGCGCGCAGGCGGCCTGGAACTTGCTCGGCACCACGACGCCTTTCCATTCCGCGCGTTGGGAAACCAGATGGACGTCGGCCGCCAGCAGATGCGCGGCGCAGGCCTCCTCCGACGCCGGCGGCAGGAATTCGAACCGCCCGCCCCACCGCCGCTCCCACTCCGCCCGAACCGGTCCGATGCCCGAAAAAACGAAGCGGCACCGCGGCGAGCGGCCGCCCAGGGTCTCCGCCAGCGCGGCGAATTCCTCCGCGCCATGGGCGCGGCCCATGTTGCCGCTGTAGAGCAAGACGATCTCGTCGTCGCGCCAGCCGCGCGCGTGGCGCAACGCGCGCGCAGCGGCGCGGGTCGCTTCATCGGCGACGAGTTCGTTCCAAACGGGGATTTCCACGACCTCGGCTGCGCCGCGGGCGCGCAGAATGTCGGCCATGTCCGGCCCCAGGGCGACGACGGCGGACGCGCGCCGGCGCTCTGCGCGCGCCACGGCCGCCAGCAAAGGGTTCAGCGGATTCCACGGCCGCCACCAGTCCGGCGATGTGCGCCATGTCCACCAACAGCAGCGCCCCGACCGAGTCGGCGATGGCGCGCAGCCGCTTGAAATCGATGATCCGCGAATAGGCGCTCGCGCCCGCGCAGATCAGCCGCGGCTTGTGTTCGGCCGCCAGCTTTTCGACGGCGTCGTAGTCGATGCGCTCCGTGCCCGGATCC
>RZYG01000234.1 GCA_009930415.1 Spartobacteria bacterium
GCGATCAAAAACGCCCTCGGGGATTCTGGTTTCCAGATTTTCGACTCATGGAGCGCCACCGCCCCCGGCAAGTACGACGCGGGCGAGACCCGGAAGCTATGGGACACCATCGCAGCAGACGGCGGAGTCACGGTCGGAACCTTGTTCAAACGGGCAGAGGATGCCGGATGGATTAACCCGACCGGACGCCTTGCCCTATCCATCCGCCGCCAGCAGGCCGCAGAGCAGGCAGACGGCGAGGGGGAGGTCGAGGTCGAGGCCGAGCCCCCGGCAGCCCCGAGGCCCTGGCAGACAGTCACGGACCGACACGCAGCCGCCGCCATCGCCGGGACCCGCCTGGAAACGATGGTCAACGTCCTAGCCGCCGTCACCGTGCCGCCCTTGCCGTTGCGTATCACTCTCCCCAAGGCCATCGCCCTGGCCGCTTGCGCCCTGGCCCAGCCGGTAGAGCATGACCGCAAAACCGAAGAGCGCCGAGGTCTGGACCTTGCCCGGAACGTCATCAGCACCGCAGGCGGGCAGCTTTGCAATATATGGGTTTGCATCGTCGGCCCATCCGGTTGCGGTAAGGACGTCGGAAATCTGCCATTCCGAATTGCCCTGGAGCATGGAGTCGCCATCGGCCACGCGGGGAGCGCCGAGGGACTGGCCGACGCATACACCACCAACGGCGCTGGACTCATGGTTCTATCAGAATTGCAGCCCTATCTTGACCCCCGATCCTGGCAGCACAAAGCCACCGGATTCTTGACGCAGGCATGGAACCAATGCCAGGCCAAGATCGTACTTTCCAACCGGAACGGCGAGCCCCGCGACATCCGCTATTGCGCGCCGTCTCTCATCGCCGCCGTGCAGCCCGGAGTCCTGGCCGCCACCGGCGACACCTTGCTCATGGACTCCGGTTTCCTTCCCCGGTTTGTCTTTTCCTATCTGCCCGAGATTCAATCTTGGAGGCCGAACACATCCCCGGTCGACCTTGCGCCCTTGTCGTCGTCATTCCGCGCCTACAGGCAGATGAAGGCCGGTCGAATCGCCGTCCCGCCTGGATACTTGCAGGAAGTCATGGACGAACTTCTAGCCCACGACGCACCCCTCCCCGGCCACTATAACAGATTGATAAACGAGGTCGGTCCCCGGCTGGCCGTCATGCTGGCAGCCGACCCCAACCACCCCCGCACCGTCGAAATCACCGCCGACCACTGGCAGAGAGTCGCCGTCCTGGTTCGCTGGTTCTACGGCATGGCCGAGGCCGTACTCGCCACCATCGGCGAGGGAGCCCACGTCAAGAAGATGGAGGACCGGCTTGATCGGATGCTGGCATGGATCAAAAAGCACCCCAAAGGCGTCGCCAAGCGCCTTTTCTCCCATCGGTTTTTTGAGAGGGGAACCACCGCCGCCGAACGGGACAAAGACCTCGCCGAACTGGAAGCCCGAGGAAAAATCTCCATCCAGAAGGTCGGAGCCCGAACCCTTTTGAAGGCCGTCAAATGAGCTCGAAGGGTGTTCCAACAAAGTGTTCTAAAAATCGAAGTGTTCCAACACATTTCCGGCCAAGTGTTCTAACAAATCGCCCTGTTCCAATAATTCAACCTAGAACACCCGACCCCAATTTGACCCCCATAAATAAAGGTCTTTCTAAAGGTGTTCTAACGTTCTGTAAGTTTGTAATGCCATTAGAATCAGAGGGGGGGAGTAGGGGTTTGCAACGAAAACGCAGAACGTTGGAACACCCCGCCCAATCAGTCGAAATCCGAACCGAACAGCCCCGCCCGTCCCGCCCACCAGAAAGGCCCCGCGCCATGACCGCAGCCCGATACACTCCCCGCACCGTCGCCGACTTGACCGCCCATCCCGACATATTCGGCCCCACCTACTGGGGAGGATTCGACATGGACGGAAACGCCGACGTTATCACCGGCGAAATCATCGAAAACCGGGACCGCCTTGTCGCCGACTATCACGTCGAGAAGCTGGCCGGAATCCGCGTTGACGTTCCATCCACCACCGGGACCGAGCTTGACCACCCCGAGGTGTACGCTCTCCGGGGGGGTGCGCTCTTGCTCATTTGCTCCAACTATGGGGACACCCCGCCGCCCGCCGCCCTGGGAATGTTCAAGACCTTCCCCGTCTATTCTTCGAGCTGCATCACATACGCGCAGACGTTCGCCACCGTCCGCCACCTAAAGGCCGCCATCCATGCGGCAGGGGGTGAAGCGTGATCAAAGTCGAGACCCGCACCGTCGTCAACCTTGCCCGCGCCATCCCCGGCGAGCGGTTCACCTTCCAAGGCCAGGACTACACCGTCGAGGCCCTGGACCGCTATAGGAACGACGCAGGCCGGGAGTGTTGCGCCGTGACCGTATCCGCGTTTTGCGCCACTTGTGGAGCCCTGTACGAGCACACCACCCGCCGCCGTCCGAAGTGGCTTCCAAAGAATTGCGGGAGAGATCATCGCCCGACGCCGGTCCACGCTAAGCCGACGCGCCAGAGCGCAACGTCGAGCCAAGGCGAGCCCACACAAGCAGCGCAACCCATTTCCGGCCAGCACGACGCCGACCGGGAAGCAAAACCGAGCCGTGACCCGGCAGAAAGACCCGAAACATGAAAAAGCACCTAGTCACCATCGCCCCCAAGCGGGCATTGACCCAACCCACGCGCAAGGCCGCGACAAAGGGACCGACCGCCATCCTGGCGAAAACATCCGCGGCCAAAGCGCAAGCGGCCAGGTCCGCCGCGCTCAAGAGCAAAGCCGAGGTGGACTTTGATCGTGCGGTCCAATTCCGCAAGACTTGTCCGCTGCTGGCCGCCGCGCCCGCCGCCAAGCGCCGGATGCGGGCCGCCTCGCTGGCCTATGCCGCGGAACTCGCCACGAAAGGTGGCAAGCGATGAACACCGAAAACAAGACATCCGCCGAATTGCGCCGGGAACTTGACGCGACGAACGCCGAAGCCGAGGCCACATCCGCGAAAATCTCGGAACTGATGGCGACCGGCGACCCCAGCAACAAGACCGTTGACGCCATATCGAGGGAGCAAACGCGGATCGGACTGCTCTATGTGAAGGGCGAGAGGTTGAAGCTCCAACTCCGGGCCGCCCAGCGTGCCGAGCTTGTGGCCGAAGTCGAAACACTCACGGCGGAAATCGAGCGGCTGAAGGTCGAAAACGAGGCCGCAATCGAGGCGACGTTCCAGGCGGTTTATCCGGTGTTGAAATTCCGGGACCAGGCCGCCCACGAATGGCACGAGCGCCGGGCGCACGAGGTTCGGCACCTTTGCAAGACGGCGCACGGTCCCGGCGAAATCGAGGCGCGAATCTGGGACAGCAAGGCCAGGCTTGCCGAGGTCGAAAAGGCTTTGCGCCAGATGGACGCGCAGCAGATCGAGGATTAACGGAAACGCGAGACAGGCGCACCACGGCCCGGAGCCGCCCCGCCCGGTTTTACCTGTCACGGGGCACTTGATCGAATGAACACACAACACCATAGGCCACCCCTCCCCCCATAGGTTCTTTTTCGGACATCCGACGCTGAGCCCCATTCTTCGCAATCACCAAAAATAGAACCGTGACCCCTTGAAATGCTAAGTACACCCCCCAACCACATATTGAGCCGAGGGACCGTCAAAACCGTTGACTTAGGCGAACTTTCCGCACCACAGGCCCACACGCGCCAGCGCCGGGACGCGAAGCGCGAAACGATGCTCCTATGGAGGAAGCAGAACGCCGAGGCCGCCA
>RZYG01000235.1 GCA_009930415.1 Spartobacteria bacterium
GGAGGCCATCATCGAGCGCGAGGTGTCGAGCGCGACGACGAGATCGAGGCCCTTGCGGCGGACTTCTTCCCAGCGGAAGCCCCACTGCGGGCGGGCGAGGGCGAGGACCAGCAGCGCGAGTGCCAGCACGCGCAGCACGAGCCGCGATTTGGCGCGCGCCGGATTCCAGGCCGGGGCGAGCACGCCGAGCAAGGCCGGATCCACGAGCTGCGCGAGCGCGCGGCGCCGGCGGCGCAGAAGCGCGAACAGCGCCCAGGCCAGCGGAATCGCCAGCGGCAGCCAGGCCAGAAGCTGGACATGGCCCCACTTCACGGCAGCCTCCCGAGGCGCGTGAAGCCCAGCAGGGTTTCAAAGGCCAGGCCCAGCAGGCCCAGCACCAGGAACGGCGCGAATTTCTCTTCGTAGCGCGTGTACTGGTCGAGCTCGATCTTCGTCTTTTCCATCTCGTCGATGGCTTTGTACGTCTCTTCGAGGCTCTTGAGGTCCGTGGCGCGGAAATATTTCGCCTTCGTGATTTCGGCGATCTTCTTGAGCGTGGCCTCGTCGATTTCGTTGCCGCCCTGCACGAAGCCGAAGATGCCGGAGGCGCGGGGCTGGTCGGAGCCGGCGCCGACGGTGTAGACCTTGATGCCGAGGGCGGCGGCGGCCTGCGCGGCATCCGGCGGAGTCAGGCGCCCGGCGTTGTGGATGCCGTCGGTGAGGAGGATCACGATCTTCGACTTCGCCTGCGAGTCGCGCAGGCGGTTCACGCCCGAGGCGATGGCGTCGCCGATGGCGGTGGCGTCTTCGAGCATGCCGGTCTGCAGGCGGTCCATCTGGAGCATCAGCCAGGCGTGGTCGGTGGTCAGCGGCGCGATGGTGTAGGGCATCGCCGCGAACGCGACGATCCCGAGGCGGTCGTCGGGCCGCGCCTGGATGAACTGCGCGAGGACCGACTTGGCGGCATCGAGGCGGTCCATGCGCCTCGTCGCAGTGGAAAAGTCGTCGGCGCGCATGGACGTCGAGGTGTCCACGACGAGCACGATGTCCACGCCTTCGGTTTCCACGCGCGACTCGCTCATGCCCTTCTGCGGGCGGGCGGCGGCGGCGACCAGGAAAACGAGCCCGGCGGCGAAGAGGGCGGGGGGCAGCCAACGCAGCGCGAGCCACGGCGACACCGGCAGGCCGAGCAGGGCCGCGCCGTCGGAGAACGCCAGCGGCGCCTGCCGCCGCCGGGCGTAGCGCAGCCAAACCAGCGCCGGCACCAGCAGCAGGAGCAGCAGCACGAGCGGATGGCGGAAAACGATCATGCTCCGCCTCCTGATCGTCTCCCCTGACCTTGCGAATCAGAGTCGGGACCCCCATGGCCTTGTGCCATGGGTGAACGAGGTTGGTCTTCGGGTGCCGCAGCTTGTGGTTCGGGACCCCCATGGCCTTGTGCCATGGGTGAACGAGTTTGAGCCTCAGATGCTGCACGAGCAGGCGGAACAACCTGATTCACCCGCTCCGCAAGGGGGCGAGGATCTGGAACCACCGGCATCGTTTCGTGGACGAGGAGTTCGGCGGATTCCAGGGCGTTGCGCATGTCGGCTTGGCCCGGCGCATGGCGCGCGAACTTCACCAGATCGCTCTGCTCGAGGAACCCGGCGACGAGATCGCGGTGGGGGTCGGAGAGCTTCTTGGCCGTCAGGGCGTCGCGGATGAATTCCTCGGTGGTGCGTTCGGACGCGCGCAGGCCGAAACGGCCTTCGAGATAGCGGCGGACGATGCCGGAGAGCGCGACGTAGAACGGCTCGATCTGGAGCGCCTCGATCCAGCCCTTGGCGCGGAGATCGGCGAGGGCGTCAAGCGCGAGCCGATGCGGCGGCACCGGCGGCGCCAGGTGCAGGATCGTGCGCGGCGTAGTCAGGACCTTGCGCAGCGCGAGGAACGCGGCGGCCAACACCGCCAGGATGCCCAGCGCGATCCACAACCACCGCGCCGGCGGCGCCGGCCAATGGGCGAGACCGCCCTTGGCGGGCCGGATCTCCTGCTCGCCGGGCTTCAGCGCGGAGACGACTTCGAGCGCCAGGAACGGATAGGCGTTGCTGACGACGCCCTGCGGCGTGGAGAGCAGGATCTTCGCGTTTTCGCCGACGACGTGGTTGGTGATCGTCAGCGAGGTCAGGCGGATTTTCTGGACGGTGCGCAACAGGCCGTTGGCGAGCGTTTCCGTTTCGGTCTTGGCGTCGCGCACGACGACGTCCTTGCCCTTGGCGGGATTGGGGAAGCCGACGGTCGTGTCGGCGCGGTGGAGGGCCGTTAGCGTCACCTCGACCGGATCGCCGATGCGGATCTGGTTGGTGGACATCGCCGCGGAAACGGAAACCTCCTGCCCGGCGGGCAGTTCCGGCGGCGGCGGGGAGGGCTTGGAACAAGCAGCAAGAAGGCTTGCCAGAGCGATGGCTAAGGGTAGGGCGAGGCGTCCCTGCCGAGCCGGGCTGTTTCCTTGAACGTTGGATATTGGATATTGGATGTTGGATATTGAGGGTTTCCAATCCCGGCTCACCCGGAGGGTTCGCCCTACCCAAACAGCCCGAATGCGCGCGTTCATCGGCGTTTCTCCCGGGTGCGGAAGAAGCGGACGAGTTCGCGGTCGTAGCGTTCGCCGGCGTGGAGTTCGATGGCGTCGGACCGGGCGCGGGCGAGCTGCCGCAGGAGGGCCTGGCGGCGCTCGGTCTGGTGCGCGAGCAGGGCGCGGCGGGTCGGCGCGTGGGAGGTGTCCACCACGATGCGCCGGCCGGTTTCGGCGTCTTCGAAGTCCACGAGGCCGACGGGGGGCAGCGCGCTTTCACGCTTGTCGCCGATCACCAGGCTGACGAGATCGTGGCGGCGGGCGGTGACGCGCAGCAGGTGCTCGCAGGGCGGCGCGATGAAGTCGGAGATCAGGAATGCGACGGACCGGCGCCGGACGACCTGGTTGAGGTAGCGCAGGGCGGGCGCGAGGTCGGTCTTGGGGGAAGTTGGCTGGGCATTGAGGATCTCCGAGACGACGCGCAGGACGTGGGTGGCGCCCTTGGCGGGCGGCACGTGCTTTTCGACGCGGTCGGAAAACAGAATCAAGCCGACGCGGTCGTGGTTGGCGATGGCGGAAAAGGCGAGCACGGCGGCGACTTCGGCGGCGAGGTCGCGCTTGAGCTGCGCCGTGGAACCGAACCGGTTGGAAGCCGACACGTCCACGAGGAGCATGACGGTCAGTTCGCGCTCTTCGGTGAACTTCTTGACGTGCGGGGAACCGGTGCGGGCGGTGACGTTCCAGTCGATGGACCGGATGTCGTCGCCGGGCACGTATTCGCGGACTTCCTGGAACTCCATGCCCTGGCCCTTGAAGACCGAATGGTAGCGCCCCGCGAAGACGTCGTTGACCGATCGCCGGGTGCGGATTTCGATCCGCCGGATCTTCCGCAATGTCTCTCGGGGAATCATAAGCGGCTAGGGGGGGAGTGTGGAATATTGGAAGAGTGGAAGAATGGAATACTGGAAGATGGGAGATTGAAAACCCATCATTTCATCATTCCAACATTCTATTGTTTTTCTCTTCTCACCATTCCACCATTCCATCATTCCATTATTCCTTATTCCTACGGCACGGGCAGTTCGTTCAGCAGGGTGGCGACGATCTTCTCGGAGGTCATGTCCTCGGCTTCGGCTTCGAAGGAGGGGATGACGCGGTGGCGGAGGACGTCGGGAGCGATGGATTTGACG
>RZYG01000042.1 GCA_009930415.1 Spartobacteria bacterium
GCACCTGCAGCGCCAGCAGCGCGTAGTTGCCGAAATGCGCGATGGACACCAGCACGCCCTTGCCCAGCGCCCGCGCGGCCTGGACGTGTTCCAGCCCCGTCACCGCGAAGCGCTCGGCCCGTTCGGCTTCCCGCCCGCCTGCGTAGCGCAACAGGTCCACCACGTTGAGCGCCTGCTGGCGGCAGACGGCGGCGTAGAGCGCCCGCCGCTCGGCCGGCGTTTTCTCCGGGAAGCAGCGCGCCAGCGTTTCGAGGACGTAGGTCCGGCGCAGGCGCACGAGACGGGCCAGCGTCCACCCGATGCCGTTGCCCAGCGCCGTCGCGGCGCCCGCCGGCAAGGCCGCCACGGCCCGCGCCAATCCTCGTAGAACCCATGCAAACATGGCGGCCATGCTACCCCAGCCGCGCCGCCGCCGCCAAGCCCCGTTTCGGCATTGCGCCGGCGTCCCGCTTGTGGCTAAATCCTCCGCCATGCAAGAATTTTTCCGCAAAATGCTCGTCGCGATGGGCGAAAATCCCGACCGCGAAGGCCTGAAAGCCACTCCGAAACGCGCCGCCGCCGCGTGGAACTATCTCACCCGCGGCTACCAGCAGGACCCCGCCGCCCTGCTCCAATCCGCCGTCTTCGAAGCCGAGGCCAACCACATGGTCATCGTCCGCGACATCGAGATCTATTCGCTGTGCGAGCACCATCTGCTGCCGTTCTTCGGCGTCTGCCACGTCGGCTACATCCCCCGCGGGAAAATCATCGGCGTCAGCAAGATCGCCCGCCTGGCCGATCTGTTCGCCCGGCGCCTGCAGGTGCAGGAGCGCCTCACCAACCAGATCGCCCGTACGATCATGGACACGCTCCAGCCCGAAGGCGTGGGCGTGATCATCGAAGCCCAGCACCTGTGCATGATGATGCGCGGCGTCGAAAAGCAGAATTCCCGGATGGTGACGAGCGCGATGCTCGGCAGCTTCCACGATTCCGTCGCGACCCGCAACGAGTTCCTGCACCTTTCCCGCCACCACGACGTCAATTGATCGCCATGGTCCGCCGCCTGCTGCCGCTCGCCCTGTTCCTGTTCGCCGCCGCCGCGGCGTCCGGCCGGTCCGCGCGGGTGCCGTTGGATCCCGCCGCCTTGGCCGGCGCGGAAGTCTTCACCGCCGCCGAAGAACACGTGGTCGCCGCCGCGCAGGCTGCCGGCCTTGCGTTCGTCCCCGATCCGCGCCCCTTGCCGCCGCAGGTGCTGCTGACGTTCGACACTCCCGGCGGCGACGTGCAGAAACGCAACGGCCTGCTCTACTGGCGCGGCGAAATGCTGCCCGACCAGCTCGCGCCCGGCGAAACCGGCAACCTCGTGCGCCGCCACCGCACCAAGACCGGCGCCTGGAAAACCGTCCGCACCCAGAAGGACGTCGGCCCCGCCGCCCGCGCCGACCTCGTGCCCGCCCCGCGAACGGTCGGAAACACCGTCCTGCCGGCCATGATCATCGAAACGTCGTACGGGCTCGGCCGCGCCGGCGAATCCGCCGCGACGCTGGTTCTCTGGCGCACGGCCGACGAGGACAGCGCCCCCCTGGCCGGCTGCATCGTCCTGGCGGAGCCGCCCCCCGCGCTCGCCGACGCCCTCGCCGCGCGCCTGCCGGACTTCCCCGCCCGCGCCGACTGGGCCGCCGAATTCGACGCCTTGGCGCGCTGATCAGCGCGCGTCCGCGGCCAGCAGCCAGCGGGCGGGCGTCTTCCCGGCCACCACGTTCCGGCGCGGCGATTTGCTTTCGTCGTTGCCGACCTTTTCCATCGCGCGCTTCCGCGCGAGGAAATCCGCCACGTCGCGATGCCCGAACGCGCGGGCCCATTTCAGCGGCGTTTGGCCCTGGTTGTCCCGGACGTTGGCGTCGGCGCCCTGCCGCACGAGATAGCGAACCACGTCGAGGTTTCCGAACGTGGCCGCCCAGCGCAACGCCGTATCGCCCTGGGCGTCCCGCGCGTTCACGTCCGCGCCTTGCGCCACCAGGAATTTCACCACGTCCAGATTGCCCGCCGCGCGCATCAGCGGCGTCCGGCCGGTCGCGCTGCGGCCCTCGACGTCGGCGCCCTGCCGCACCAAATACCGCACCACGTCGAGCGAGCCGACGAAGGCGGCTTTCATCAGCGCCGTTTCGCCGCCGGCGTCCCGCGCCGCGACGTCGGCGCCCCGTTCGACCAGACAGCGGACGGCGGCCAGATCCTCGACCGCCCACATCAGCGGCGTCCGGCCGAAGTCGTCGCGCGCGTCCACGGCGATCCCTTTGGCCAGCAGCCGTTCGACCTGATCCAAATCGCCCAGATCGGCCGATTGGTGGATCGAGGCGCAACCGCCCAGCAGCGGCACGAGCAGCCCGGCCAACAACCATCTGAATTCCATCGTCCGTTTCATATGCCATCCTTCGCCGGAGCGCGCCATCCCGAAGGGCGACCCACCGGCATTCGCCCAAAAACCAATTGGGTGCAATGGGGCAATATGCCGAAGCGGCATCTTCCGAAGGTTAAAACCCGGCTAAAACCCCATCATTTTACGGTAAACGCAGGATCGTCGGTCCGGATGGCCCGCGGAACCCGGCCTGCCCGCGATTCGGTGCGCCCACCCAGCCGGATCGCCGGATTTTTCCGGGTTATTAAATAACCGGCAGGATGCGGGAATTGCGTTTGCTTCTCTCCGGCCTGCGTCATAGTAATATGAGGCATGGGCGCGGTGTCGGCAGGACGGTGGCGGCAGCAGATCCTGCTGTCGGAAGAAAGCGGAGTGTTCGCGGTCGGCAGCCTGATGCTCGTCGCGTGGCTGCTGGCGGTGGCGGCGCTGTGGCGTTTCGGGCTGGCCTGGGACCAATGGGTCATCATGGGCTTCACCGAGCTGCTTCTCGGGCGCGGCGTGGCCATCGCCAAGGCGGTGGAGATGGGCATGCATCCGGGGTGGGTCGTGTTCCTGGCGACGTACGTGGATGCCGTGACGGTGTTCCTGTGCTACCCGGTGCTGATCCTGGCCGCGCGCAACCTCGTCGCGGGCCGCCCGGTCGATCCGCGCATGAAAGGGCTGATCGAGTCGGCGGAGAAGAACGTCGGGCGCTTCGCGAAGTACAAGATCGCCGGGATCTTCCTGTTCGTCTGGCTGCCGTTTTTCATGACGGGCGTGGTGGTGGGCGCGGTGCTGGGCTATTTGCTGGGCCTGAAGACCTGGCCGACCATGGCCACCGTGGTGGCCGGCACGGCGACGGCGGCGGCGTGCTGGCTGTACACCTACGACTATCTGTACGGCTGGCTGGAGCAGCTCCATTCGCAGATCCCCGCGGTCTTCACCGCCGTCCTGATCGCCGCCCTGGTCGGCCACCGCCTGTGGGCCGAAGCGCGGAAAAAAAGATCGGCACCGGGAAATTCCCGCCCGCCGCGTACCGAACCCGAGCGCGATCCGCGGGATGCGAATTGACCGTTTTTTTCGGCCGACGAGTTGCACGTTCCGCTTTCTGCAGTAGCCTTTGGGTAGAGCTAGGCGCAAGGGCAGAACGAGCGACCAGCTGCCCGCCAAGTGGCCGAGCGATGCACTTGGCAGAAAGATGAGGAACTGGCCTCCCTCCCGCCTAGCTCGCCTGTTTGGATCCGCCTTTTCCCGCCCTCCCGGAAAAAAAACGGGATGGGCCTCGCTTTTTTTCCTGAAAGGACTACTCTGCCGCGGTGAATAAAACGTTGCCGATCATCATTCAAGGGGGCATGGGGGCCGGAGTATCCAATTGGCGTCTCGCCCGCGCGGTGTCCTGTCTGGGCCAACTGGGCGTCGTCGCGGGCACGGCCTTGGATCAACTTCTCTCGCGCCGCCTGCAGGACGGCGACCGCGAAGGCCACGTCCGGCGGGCCCTCGAGCATTTTCCTTTTCCCAAAATCGCCAAGAAAATCCTCGATCTGCATTACGTCCCGGGCGGCCGCGCGCCGGCCGAGCCCTACCGCCCGGTCCGGATGCACACGGTTGAAAACCACGTGCCGGCGCAGGAGCTGTGCATCGCGGCGAATTTCGTCGAGGTATTCCTCGCCCGCGAGGGCCATGCCGGCCCGGTCGGCATCAATTTCCTCGAAAAGATCCAGATGCCGCATCTGCCTTCGCTGTACGGCGCCATGCTGGCCGGCGTGGCCGTGGTGATCGTCGGCGCGGGCATCCCCCTCGAATTCCCCGCGGCCATCCAAGCCCTGTCCGAACACCGGCCGGCCACCTACACGCTGAACGTCGCCGGCCCCCGGTCGGAAACGCCCGCGGTCCTGACGCTGGATCCCGCCGCGTTCCGGGAGCCCGGCCAAACCCTCCCGTTCCTGGCCCGCCCGGCTTTCCTGCCGATCGTTTCCTCCGGCACGCTGGCGACGATGCTGGCGCGCCGGATCCGCGACGGCATCGCCGGCTTCGTCGTCGAAAGCGCGGTGGCCGGCGGCCACAACGCGCCGCCGCGGGGGCCCATGCAGCTCACCGCCGACGGCGAACCGATCTACGGCGCGCGCGACGAGATCGATTTGGACGTGTTCCGCCAGCTCGGTCTGCCCTTCTGGCTGGCCGGCGGCCGCGGATCGCCCGAGCAGCTGCAGGAAGCGCTCGCCCAAGGCGCCGCCGGCGTCCAGGTCGGCACGCCGTTCGCCTTGTGCGCGGAATCCGGCCTCGCGCCCAACTTGCGCCGCGCGCTCGTGGCCAAGGCCCTGGAGGGCAAGGCCAAGGTGTTTACCGATTCCAAGGCCTCGCCGACGGGATTTCCCTTCAAGGTCGCCGAGCTCGCCGGCACCTTGTCGGACGAAACGAACTATCAACGGCGCCGGCGCGTCTGCGATCTGGGGTTCCTGCGCGAGGCCTATCGCAAGCCCGACGGCACCCTCGGCTACCGCTGCGCCGCCGAACCGGAAAAGGCCTATCTGGCCAAAGGCGGCAAGCCCGAGGATCTGCTCGGGCGCAAATGCCTCTGCAACGCCCTCGTGGCCGACATCGGGATGCCGCAACCGCTCGCCGACGGCTCCGCGGAATTGCCGCTGGTCACGCTGGGCGACGATTTCGCCAACGTCGGCCGCTTTTGCGCCGACGGGCAACGCGATTACTCCGCGGCCGACGTCGTCCGCACGCTGCTGGGCTGACCCGCGCCGCCGGGCGGCGCGGCGCGCCACTTGCGCGCCATCCGGAGCATGGATTCTTCCCGCGTGACGGTTTCCAGCGCGGCGACGTCGATCCACGCCAACGCGTGCGATTCGTCGCTGACGCGGAACGCCTCGCGGCCCGTCGCCCGGAACGCATAGCGCACGTCCCAGTGCAAATGGGCCGGTTCCGCGCCGCGCGCGGGGATTTCGTGGACGTCGACGTCGAAGATGTCCGCCGCGACGGGCTCGAGATCCGCCAGGCCGGATTCCTCCTCGGCTTCGCGCCGCGCCACGCGGAACACGTCCGCATCGCCGTCGGCATGCCCGCCCAACTGCACCCAGATGCCCAGCTTCTTGTGGTGCGTCAGCAGCACGCGCGCGCCGGCGCGGTCGACCAGCCACGCGGAGCCCGTGACGTGCCCGCACGCCAGGCTCCGCGCGAACGCGTCCGGATGGGTCTCCAAAAAATCCACGAACCGCCGGACCGTTTCCGCTTCGGCCGGCCAGCGCGCGCCGTAGGCGCGCAAAGCGCGGATGAGGTCGGCCCGGTCCATCTCAGCCGTTTCCGCCGAGATTGTCCGCGGCGAGCGCGGCTTCGATGGTTTCGGCCTGGCGCTGGAGATCGGCGAGTTCGCGCCGCCAGAAATCGGCGGTGCCCCACTCCGGATGGAGCAGGCGGCGGCCTTCGTCGGCGCGCTGGCGCGCGCACCAGGCCGCGTAGTGCAGGTAGCGCAGCGCGCGCAAGGGTTCGATGAGCCGGGTTTGGGCGTCGTCGTATTCCGCGAAGACGGCGTAGCCTTCCAGCAGCCATTCGAATTCGGGGCGCGCGGCGGGCAGGCGGTCGGGCAGGAGCATCCACAGGTCCTGGATGGCGGGCCCGTTGGCCATGTCGTCGAAATCGATGGCGCGGAAGCCTTCGTCCGGCCGCCAGAGCAGGTTCATGCGGTGCAAGTCGCCGTGCAGGCGCTGCCGCGCGACGTCCGCGAAGAGCGGCGCGATGCGGTCGAGCAGCCGTTGCGCGGCGTCGAGGTAGCGGCCGGCGATCTCCCGCGGCAGGACGCCGGAATCGCGCAGGAAGTCCACGTGCGTGCAGGCGGAGTCCTGCGGGCCCAGCACGAGCCGGTGCGCCGCGGGGCGGGCGGCGCCGATCTGGTGGATGCGCCCGATCAGGCGGCCGATCTGGAGCCATTCGGCGCGCGACGGTTCGTCGCAGGGCCGCCCGCCCAGGCGCGGAAACACGGCGAAGAACATGCCGTTTTCTTCGTGCAGGGTCTGGCCGGCGGCATCCGCCAGCGGCGCGACGACGGAAATTTCGGCCGCGGCGAGTTCGCGCAGGAAATCGTGTTCGTCCTGCAGCGCCGCGCGGGTCCAGCGGCCGGGACGATAGAACTTGGCGACGAGGAATCCGCCGTCTTCGAGCCCGATCTCGAAGACGCGGTTGACGTAGGACGCCAGCGGGCGGCAGACGCCGGACGCGCGGCGGGCGGCCACGCGCTCGGCGCCATCCATGACGGCGTCGGGCGAAAGCGCGGCGAAATCGCCGGGGCCGGAAGGGTCCGCCACGGGCGCGCCCTAGCGGGCCAGGCCAGGCAGATTCGGCAGCGCGACGCCGCCGCCGGGGAACGGACCGGGCGCGGCCGCCGGCCGGGCCTGGCGCGGGAACAACGCGCGGAATTCGTGGTTGGTGACCAGCGCCTGGAAGCGCTGGTCGCGCAGGATGGCGTCGCGGGCCTGGTCGCCGCCCAGATCGATGGCCCGGCGGGCCGCGTTGACGGCGTCGGCGTCGCGCCGGACGAACGCGTAGGCCGCGGCCAGGTCCAGCCAGACGTCCAGGTTGCCCGCTTCGCGCTGGACGTAGCGCTCGAGCGCGTAGATCAGTCCGTCCACGCGCTGTTCCTGCGCGAAGAAGCCGGCCAGCGTCAACACGTGCTGCGGCGGCAGGTTGTCGTCGCCCAGCAGGCGCATCGCCAAATTCTGGTAGGCGCCCTGCATGCCGGAGGCGCGATAGATCGAGGCCAGTTCCAAAGCCTCGTCGGGCGAGAGCTTGCCGGTTTCGTGCTGCCTGCGCTCGATGTCGCGGCGGCGGTCGATCATCCGCTTGGTGCCTTCGATCTGGCCCAGGAAGCCCTTGGCGCTGTCGTTGTTGGGATCGGCGGCGGCGAAGTCGCGGATGAGCTTCTCGGCGTCGTCGAAGCGCTGCATGTTCATGTACATCTGCGCGAGGCGGAAGTTGGCTTCCGGGCTGAGCGGATAGAGGTCGATGGACTGCTTGAAGGCGTACTCGGCCTCGTCGTACATTCGCCGGAAGTCGTAGATGCCGGCGATGGCGCTGCGCAGCTTGGAGAAGGACTTGCGCGCGCAGATGTCGCGGCGGAAGCCGGACTGGTCCAGCAGCCACTGCGTGTACCAACCCCAGAACGCGTGGTCGTTCTCGACCAGCTTGGGATCCAGGCCCGCCAGCGGCTCCGGGTTGAGCTTGAGCATGATGCCGTGCGGCGTCAGGTACGGATACATCCACTGGATGACGTAGCTTTCCTCGACGTAGAAATCGTGCCGGTCCTTGTTTTCCTTGAAGATCAGCTCGGCCAGGATGCCGTTGATCGTCATGACGCCGCCGACGCCCTGCACGCTGACCTTGCCGTTCTCGATCTTGATGTCGGCCCCGGCCTGGATGCGGCCGGCGTTCACGTCGTCGACGTACTTGCGGAACGCCTCGTTGCTGTCCTCGAGCGACGGGATGTAGATGGTGTCGCCGTAGAGGTCGCGGGTGATGTTCATGAACGTGTTGTCGGCCAGCGCGTTCTGGGTGATGAGGTAGACGTCGGGGCGGACGTCGGCCGAATAGATCATGTAGGTCGGCACGAACCGGCCCGGATCGGTCCCGCCGTAGAAGATGGCGTTGGGCGTCATGGCGGGGGGATAATCCGGTTCGGCCATGCCCAGCGCATTGGTCAGCGCGCCCCACTCGCGGGCGAAATCCTCTACCTTGGGAAACCAGTAGCCGAAATCTTCTTTGATCCCCTGGATGCCTTCGAGGCCCCAGTTGCCGAACTGCCAGCCATAGTGGTGGCCGTTCTGCTCGGCGCCGCCGACGATGCGCAGCTGGTCTTCGTCGTAGGCGTTCTGCCACAGCAAAATGCCCGGCAGCAACAGGCCCGCCAGCATCGCCGGCGCCAGCGCCCACCGGCCCAGCATCCGCTCCAGCCACGCCACGGACAGCAGGATGCCGTAGCCCAGCCACAGGGCGTAGAAGGCGTGGCTCTGGATGAACTGCACGCGGCCGATGAACAGGTTCTGGATGTCGAGCTGCGGATTCTGGAAAATCAGGAAGATCACGCTCACGGAGATGAAGCCCACCACCGAAACGATCAGCCAGCGCTGCTGCGACGTGCCCAGGTCGGCTTCCAGCTTCAGCGGCGAAACGCTCAGCGCCCAGGCCAGCGCGACCGCCAGCGGCGGGCCGAACACCGCGCCGGCGAAGAAGCCCTTGCCGGCCGCCGAGAGATCGCCGCGGAACAGCGCCTTCAGGCTCATCACGTCCACCCACAGGACGCCGAGCAGGATGCCCGCCAGGAATGCCCAGATGATCAGCCGGGTGCCGAGCGGATAGCCGCGCAGATCGGCGATCTGCTTGCGCAGGAACAGCGCCAGGAACGTGAAGAAACCCCAGCCCGCCAGCAGCAGGACCGGCGCGATCAGCAGGCGGTAGAGCGACTCCGCCCCGCCCCAGCCCAGCGTTTCCAGCACGATCAGCGCCACCGACGCCAGCACCAGCCCCAGCGCCAGCGGGAACGCCGAACGCCGGCGGCCGCCCAGCTCGAGCCCCCACGAGCAGAACGGCAGGAAGCCCAGCACCACCACCGGCAGCGAGAACTGGCTGCGCAAGTCGGTCAGGTACGCGCCGAGCTGCTGGATGAACTTGTCGCTGAAAATGTCCGTGGGCACGATGGCCTCGTACTGCCCGCGCGTCACCGCGTGCATGAAGCCTTCCCACGTGCGCGGATAGCCCCAGTTCATCGGCGGGTTCTGTTCCGACGCGAAGGGCAGATACATGTAGAACGCCACGCCCAGTTCCGCCAGCAGGATCGTCGCGCACACGGTCTTGCCGTGCGGCAGCACGAACGCCAATCCGATCGGAATCGCCAGGAACAGGACGTTGTAGATCCAGAACGGCACGGTGGACGGCCCCTGCGACCACTTCCAGAGGTTGGAATCGAAGCCCGGCGCGGCCTGCTGCGCTTCCGACGCGAACAGGGCGTAGCCCTTGGCGGCGACGATGAACACGACGCCCACCAGGGCGGCGGCGATGGCGAAATCGCGGAACTGGCCGGCGTCCTTCATCAGCACGGCGACGGCCAGCGCCAGCCCGAGGAACAGCAGGGTCTGGTGGTTCGTCAGGCCCAGGCCGAACAGGAACGCGGCCACGTAGAGCAACAGATCGCTCTTGGGGCGGCACATCCACATGTAGATCAGCAGCAGCACGCCCATCTGGAACAGCGCGTTGAGGCTGTACACCTCCACGATCACGCTCTGCGACCACAGCACGGGACTGAACGCCAGCAGCAGCCCGCCCGAAATGCCCGCCGCCAGGCACAGGCGGCTTTCCGTGCGGAACCCGATCTTGTCCGTCAGCGCCGGGATGCTCCGCAGCAGGTCCGCGCCCGAGCGGCAGATCAGCAGCGCCAGCAGCGCGCAGGCACCGGCGCCGGCCACCGCCGAGGACAGCCCCACCGACCACGCCGGATTGGGATGCCCGTTGTAGGTCACCCAGTGGAACACCCACTGGAAAAACCACGTCACCAGCGTCCAGATCGGGTAGCCCGGCGGATGCGGCACGCCGAGATAGTCGGAGGCCACGGCCAGCTCGCCGGAGTCTTCCAGCGTCAACGTCGGGGCCAAGGTGAAGAAATAGACCGCCAGGGTGATCGCGCCCGCGATCCAGAAGGCCGCCCAGTCGATGCGCCGGAAAAAGGCGCCGGTCAGGTTGTCCAGGAAGTCGGCCTGGGCCTGGTTGGCCAGTTTCTCGACCTGTTGTTCCGTTGCTTTGGTCAGTGTCATCCCATCCTCATCTCGTCGGGGTCAGCCCTTGAATCTTGAATTTCAAGGGGCCAAATTCAACTTTCAAGGGCTGACCCCGTTTTGCTCCAAACGGGCCAACCGGGCTTCCAGCGCCTTGAGTTGTTCTTTCAGCTTGGGCAAGGCCGCCACGTGGGCGAGCGACTTGCCGAATTCCAGGCGCGGCACCGCCGGCGCGCCCAGATACATCTGGCCGCCCGGCAAATCCTTCGACACCCCGGCCTGCGCGCCGACCACGGCGTGGTCGCCGACCGTCAGATGCCCCGCCAGCCCCGCCTGGCCCGCGCAGATCACGTGCTTGCCCAGCGTCGTCGTGCCGGCCAAGCCGACCTGGGAGCACAGCACCGAATGCGCGCCGATGACGCAATTGTGGGCGATCATGACCAGGTTGTCCACCTTGGTGCCCTGCCCGATCCGCGTTTCGCCGAAGCGCGCGCGGTCGACGGTGGCGTTCGCGCCGATTTCGACGTCGTCTTCCAGCACGACGATGCCGACCTGCGGAATCTTGGTGCGCACGCCTTGGGCATCCACCGCGTAGCCGAAACCGTCGGCGCCGATCACGGCGCCGTTCTGCAGAATGACGCGGTCGCCGAGGCGGCAATGTTCGCGCACGCTCGCGAAAGGATACAGCCGGCACTCGCGCCCCAGCTTGGCGCCGTGGCCCACGTAGGTCTGGGGATGGAGCGTCGTGCCGGCACCGATCTCGGCCCCGGCTTCCACCACGGCGAATGCGCCGACGGCGACGTCCGCGCCCAGCTTCGCTTCGGGCGAAACGCAGGCCTGCGGATGCACCCCGCCCGGCAACGCCACGGGCGGCGGCGCGAACATCACGCAGGCGGCGGTGAACGCCGCGTCGGCGTCCGCCGCGCGGAGCACCGCGGGCTTCGGCGCTTCAAGCTTGGCGTTCTTGGGCACGATGACCGCCGCCGCCGCGCTGGCCGCGGCCGCGGGCCAGAAGTGCGGCGCCGTCGCGAAGGCCAATTGCCCCGGCCCCGCGGCGCGCAGATCGGCCACGCCGGTCAGGACGACGTCGGCCGCCCCTTCCAGTTCGGCGCCCAGTTTCGCCGCCAGTTCGCCCGTCGTCAGCGCAAACACCGTCCGTCCTCCGCCTACTCGGATTTGACCTGGGCCTTGGCCTGCAGGTACGCGATCAGCTTGTCCGTCACGTCCAATTCCGGATCCGCGAACGCCACCAGCGGCACCGCGTTCATCGTCAGGCCCGAGCGGTCCAGCACCAGATCGAATTCGTTGGCTTTCGCGAACTGGTTCACCGCCTCCATCAGTTCATCCACGATGGACTGGCGGGATTTCAAGACCTGCTCGCGCATCTGTTTGAGCTTGGTTTCCTGCATGCGGCGGGCGCGCAGCTCGAATTCCTGCAATTCCGTCAGCTTTTCCTCGGCTTCGTCGCGCTTGAGGGACCGCGCTTCGTCCGTCAGCAGCGGATTCTTGGCGGCGTCGCGCAGCTTGGCCACCTCTTCCTGCAGCGCGCGGCCTTCGGCCTTCAGGGTCTCCAGTTCCGTTTCAATGGCTTCCTCGGCCTTCTTCAGGTCGGCTTCGGCCGCCACCGTCCGGGGATGCGCCGTGAAGACCTTGTCGAGGTCCACCGTCGCGATTTTCAGTTCCGCCGCCCAGCCCGTCGCCGCCAGCGCGCAAACGGCCGCCCCAAGCCAGATTTTCTTCATCTTCATGCGTGAATTCCTTTCCAAACGGAAACAGTCGGTTTTCGCGGCATTGTCCACCACCCCCCCCCTCTTGAAAAGCCGAAAAACCGCCGCGCGCGCCGAATCGGCGGCGTCCGCGGCCGGTTCAGCCGCGGAAACAAGCGGCGATCCGGCCGGGCAACGCGGCGCGCGACGCCGCCGCGACGTCGAACCAGCGCGCATCGCCGGCCGGATCGATCACCGGCCGCCACCGCGCCGCCGCGCGCTCCTGGACCACCGCCAGCACCGGCACGGGGTCCCGGAACCGCCGGGCCACCGCTTCGATGAATGGACCCGAAGCCAGTTCGATCAACCCGAGTTCATCCACGACCAGCGGCGCGGTCGGGTCCGAACCGGCCAGCGCCGCGACGGCAAAACGCTCGAACCCGGGGTCGAGCTCGTAGCACAACCCGCCGGATCCGACGGGCCGGGCCACGCGCCGGGCCAGGGGCTGCTTCTCGCCCGTCCACGTCTCGGCGAACACGGTGGCGGCACCCCTCTCCGCTCCATCCCAGTGGGTGAAAAAGCCGGCGGGCCGCCCCCAGCCCAGCCAGGCCAGGACCGCGCGCACGGCGGTGCTCTTGCCGGATCCGATCTCGCCCGTCAGAAATACCTTCATGGCGCCGGGGCCGCGACCTTCTTTTTCTTCCGGGCTTGCAGGGCGTCGAAGACGAAGCCCAGTTCCGGGAAGCGGAAAAGCCGCGCCAGCCCGAAATAGACGCCGGCGCCCAGCGCGATGGCCAGCGGCACGCCGACGATCTGGGCGGCCTTGTGCGGCAAATAGACGTAGAGCCAAGTCGTGATCTCGCGCTCCGCGAACCACGCCGCGGCCGCCATGGCGGCGGCCGCGCCCAGCGCGCGGGCCAGCCCCGCCAGGATGCCGCGGAGGCCGAAGGGGCCCAGCCGCCGGCGCAGGAACAGCGCCAGCATCAGGCCGTTGAAGCCTTCGGAAACCACGGTCGAGAACGCCAATCCGGCGTGCTTCCAGTATTCGGGCAACGTCAGCGCGGAGACCACGTTGAGCGTGAAGTTGAGCGACACGGCGCAGAGCCCGATCTTAACGGGCGTGCGCGTGTCCTGCAGGGCGTAGAACGCGGGCACGAAGACCTTGGCGAGGCAAAACACCATCAGGCCGGGCGCATAGAACGACAGCGCGCGGGCCGTCAGCCAGGTGCTCTTGGGATCGAACGACCCCTGCTCGAACAGCATCTGCACGACGGGGCCGGCCAGCACGAACAGCCCCACCGCCGCGGGCGTCATCACGAACAGCAGCGTGCGCAGCCCGTGGTGGATGGCCCCCCGCATCTCGTCGTGTTTTTTCTGCGCGGCGAAATCGGACAGCACCGGCAACAGCACGGTTCCCAGCGCGGTGGCCAGGATGCCCTGCGGCAAATAGATCAGCCGCTCGGCGTAGAACAGGGCCGAGGGGGCCCAATCGCCGACCCACTTCAGCGCGATCAGGCTGTTGACCATCACGTTGACCTGGTTGACGGCCAGGCCCAGCGCGGACGGCCCCATCAGCAGGAAGACCTGCTTCACGCGCGGATCGCGCCAATCGGAATCGAGGCCCGGCCGCCAGCCCACGCGCCACAGCGAGGGAATCTGGTAGGCCAGCTGCACCGCGCCCGCCGCGAACACCGTCCAGGCCAAGGCTTGGATCTGCGCGGACGTTCCGCCGCGGACCACCGGCAGGACGAACCAGACCGACAAGATCCACGTGACGTTCAGCAGCGCCGGCGTGAAGGCCGAAACGGAAAAGAGCCGGTAGGAATTCAGCACGGCCATGGCCAGCGCGGCCATGCAAATGAAGAAGACGTAGGGCAGCATGATCCGCGCCAGCGGCAGCACGGCGGCCGCCTTTTCGCCCAGATCGGGCCACCGCAACCCCGCGCTCAGGCCGACGATGCCCAGCGCGACGACGCCCAGCAGAAACGCGCCGACCAGCGTGACGACCCGCCGCGCCAGCCGCCACGCCGCGGCCTCGCCTTCGGTCCGGCGCGATTCCATGAACACGGGAATGAAGGCCGAGGACAGCGCGCCTTCGCCGAACAGCGCGCGGAACAGGTTGGGGATCCGGAACGCCACGACGAACGCGGACATCGCCAGCGAGGTGCCGAACAGGCGCGCGGTCAGCACGTCGCGCACCATGCCCAGCACGCGGCTGAGCATCGTGAACCCGCCCACCGCGAACGCGAACCGGATGACGTTGCGGTTTTCCATGCGCCTACTTCGCGGCGGCGTTTCCCGCCGCCGGGCAGAGGTCCGCCAGCGGGCAATTCGCGCAATCGGGCTTGCGCGCCATGCAGCGCCGGCGGCCGTGCCAGACCATGGCGTGCGACCAGGCCGTCCAGTCCTTGGGCGGCACGATTTTGGCCAACTCGCGCTCGATCTTCGTCGCGTCGGTCTCGTTTTTCACGAATCCGAGCCGGTTCGAGAGCCGGATGAAATGGGTGTCCACCACCAGCCCCGGCTTTCCGAACACCGTAGCCACCAGCAGGTTGGCGGTCTTGCGGCCGATGCCCGGCAGGGAAACCAGCACGTCGAAATCGCCCGGCAGGTCGCCGCCGAACTCCGCGTCCAGCCGCGCCATCAGCGCGCGGACGTTCTTGGCCTTGTTGCGGAAGAAGCCGGTGGAATGGAATTCCTTTTCGAGCGTCGCCGGCGGCGTGGCCGCCCAATCTTGCGCGGACCGGTATTTCTTGAACAGCGCGGGCGTGACGAGGTTGACGCGCTTGTCGGTGCACTGCGCGGACAGGATGGTCGCCACGGCCAGCTCCAGCGGCGTGGACCAGTCGAGCTCGCACTTCGCGTCGGGATATTCCTTCTTCAGCCGGCGCAGGATCGCGGCGGCGCGCGCCTGGCGGTGCTGGAGGGTTTCCCGAACCACGCCTAGTCTTCCTCCGCCTGGTCCTGCAGGAAGCGCAGGCGCCCGTTGTAGTAGGGGCCCGGGAACTGTTCCTCCAGCAGCGCGAGCTGGTCGCCGGAATCGAAGACGTTGACCAGCGCCTCGTAGTCGGCGCGCGCGAAATTCAGCACCGCTTCCAGCTTGTGGGTGGCGCGGTCCTGCACCACGAAGCACAGTTGCTCGTCGGTGGAATCCTGGGCGTCGAACAGCAGGTTTTTCTTGTCCGCGGGCAGCTGGTCCGGATTCTGCCGGTACATCAGGTACTTGACGTGCTCGACGAGGCGGGCGTCGAGGCCTTCCTCCAGCAGGAAGAGGCGCTCGACCAGTTCGCTCCATTCCACGACGAGGTGGGCGTCCGGCGGCTCCACGTCCGGCGGCAGCAGCCGATTCAGCTCGGCCACGCCCTCGCGGAAAGCCTTTTCCACGTCCGGGAGGGCGCGCGCGCCGAGGAGCGGGTCGTAATGGATGAACAGATCCTGTTCGACGTCCCGGTAGACCAGCGGTTTGTCCACGCGGAAGCCCTTGCGGCAGCCGACGCACTCCACGCGGTTGATCCGGCCGGCCACGAGCTCCTCGCGCAGGCCGGGATCCTCGTCCGCGTTGAGGGCGTCCCACAGTTCGACGGTCTGTTCCCGGCCGCAGAACGGGCAGGCGATTTCGTGTTTTCGCTTTTGTGACATAGGCGCCGCATCATGCCGGTTCCGGCCGGGGAAGACAATCCAAACCCGCGCCGACCGCATCTGGGATCGGGTGTGCGAGAAGACCCCCACGGGCTTGTCCCGTGGGTGAATCAGGTCCGCGATCTGGGCGGGCGGGGCGAAACCCGACTCTCCATGCAAACACGCTTCCGCGTGCGGCTGGAAGAATCCGCGCGGGGCGGGAGCCCCACGCTACAAGGGCCCATGCGGACAACGCCCCGTCGCAGATGCGCCCGCCGCCGTTCCGGTTCCCAACAAGGGATTGCCTTCCCCCGCCGAATGGAGTACAAGAAAATCCCATGAATCAGGAATTCGCAGGCTATTCCATCACGCGCTCGATCACGGGCGGCGGCATGACGAAACTGTACGTGGCGATCGACGCCCAGCAGACCCGCTACGTGATCCGCGTGCTCGACACGGTGATCGCCAAGGACCGCAAGAGCCGGCAGCGGTTTTTCCGCGGCGGCGAGGTCATCGCGCGCCTGCACGTGCCGCAGCCGCATCCCAACATCGTGCGGTTCATCAAGGCGGGCGTCGAGGACAAGCTGCCCTACATGGTGCTGGAATACGTCGAATCGCGCACCTTGCGCGACCTGATCCTCTACCGCGAGCCCTTGCTGACGGAAAACGTGATGATTTTCATCCGGCAGCTCGCCAACGTGATCCGCTACGTCCACTCCCGCGGCTATCTGCATCTGGACGTCAAGCCGGAGAACATCCTGATCCGGCCCGACGGCCGCCTGGTGCTGATCGATTTCGACCTGGCCCTGCCCCGCAAGCGCTTCTTCAAGAAACTGGCGAACGTGTCGGGCACCACGGCCTACGTGCCGCCCGAGACGCTCGTCGATCGCACCGCGGACGACCGCGCCGACATCTATGCGTTCGGCATCTGCTGCTACGAGATGCTGTCGTTCCACAAGCCCTACGAAGGCGAAAAGATCGAGCAGGTCCGCGCGGCGCAGATCGACCCCCGGACGCCGCCGGCGCCGATCCGCCAATACAACCCCAACGTGCCCGTCGCGCTGGCCAACCTCGTCATGAAGTGCATCGCCAAGAATCCCAAGGACCGCTATCCGGACATGGTCCTCGTCCTGCGCGATCTCGACAAACTGGGCTGAACCCCGCACCGGTCCCCGTCCATGCAACCCAACGCCGCCCCCGACATTTACCTGATGAAGCGCGAGAAGTCCCGCGCCGGCTGCATGACCGCGTTCATCGCCACGATCGTCGCGTTGCTGCTGGCCGGCGCCTTCGCGCTGGTGCGCTGGGCCGGCAACCGCGGCACGGAACCCGCCGAACCCGTCGAATTCCCCGACGCGCCCATCCAGGCCGAACTGGCGCCGGTGCCCGTGCCCGACGCGCCGCCCCCGGCGGGCTGGACCGAACGCGCCTATCCGGCGACCCCCGGACTTGCCGCGCGGCTGGAGGCCGACGGCCGCATCCCGGCGGGCAGCGCCGACGACAAACGCGGGCGCTTCGTCTCCGACACCGGCGAACTCGAACTCGACGCCAA
>RZYG01000236.1 GCA_009930415.1 Spartobacteria bacterium
GTTGCCGGCCTGCAGGTCGGGAAACACCAGGATGTTGGCGGCGCCCTTCAGCGGGCTGTCCGGCGCCTTCTGCTGCGCCACGTGCGGCACGATCGCCGCGTCCGTCTGCAGTTCGCCGTCCACGACCATTTCGGGATCGAACTTCGCGGCCAGACCCTTCGCGATCTGGGTGGCCTTGGCTACCTTGTCCACCAGCTCGTGCTTGGCGCTGCCGCGCGTCGAAAAGCTCAGCATGGCCACCCGCGGCGGCGTGCCGATCAGGGCCCGGTGCGTCTGGGCCGTGGACATCGCGATTTCCGCCAGCTGCTCCGCCGTCGGATTCGGGTTCACGCCGCAATCGGCGAACAGCAAGGTGCTCTCGCCGGCGATCGTCGGCGTTTTCAGCCGCAGCAAAAAGCAGCTGCTGGCGGTCTTGATGCCCGGCGCCGTGCCCACGCAGTGGAACGCCGCCCGCAACATGTCGGGAGTCGAAGCGATGCTGCCGGCCACCATGCCCGAGGCGTAGCCCGTCTCGATCATGATGGCGCCGACGTACAGCCGGTTCTTCATGGCCGCGCGCGCTTGCTCTTCGGTCAAGCCCTTGGACGCCCGCTTGCGGTAATAGGCCGCCACCAGCTCTTCGAAGCAGGGCGGAGCAGTCGGATCGATGATCTCAAAGCCGGACGGAATCACGCCCGCGGCCGCGCAGGCCTGCTGGGCCTCGGCCGGCGTGGCCAGCACGGACACGCGCGCGAAACCGCGACGCGCGATTTCCGCCGCTGCCTTCATCACGCGCGGGTCCTGGCCTTCGGGCAACACGACGCTTCCGCCGTACCCCTTGGCACGCTGGATCAACAATTCCATAGGGGCGCCATGCTAGACCTCCCCTCTTTTCCCGTCCAGCAAAACCCGCCAATCCCCCCGTCCCGCCAGCGGGTTACTTCAATTCATCGAGCTGCGCCAACAAGGCCTTCCGACTGGTCTCGACACCGTATTGTTCGATGCAGCGTTCCCGCGCCCGCGTGCCCATGGCGCGCGCGGCCTCCGGATCGGCGAAAATCCCCGCCAACGTCCGTGCCGCGGCCTCCGGCGAATTGGGAGCCACCAGATGCCCGCAGCCTTCCAGCACCTTGGGCAGATCGGAAACGGCGCTGGCCACGACGGGCTTGCCCATCGCCATGGCCTCGAACACCTTGCATGGCATTTGGCTGCGCGCCAGCGCGGTCTCCCCCAGCGGCACGATCAACGCATCGCCCAGCCCCAGATAGAGCGGCATGTCGCGATGGATCCGCCGCGTGGCCTCCGCATCCGACGCCGGACACAGGATGAGTTTTCCGTACGCGGGGTGCCGCATGAGTTGCCGCACGTCCTCGTTCAACGGTCCGAGGATCAGGAGCGCGACGTCCGCGCGGCCCAACTGCGCCAGCGCTTCGGCGAACGTTTCGAGTCCCTTGTGCGCCCGGGCTACGCCGCCGAACACGACCAGCTGCTTCCCTTCGAGACCCAGTTCGCGCTTCAACGCGGCCACCGCCAACGGGTCTTGAGGCTTGAAACGCTCGGTATCCACGCCCACGTGGAAAACCCGGCAGCCGAATTTGTCCTGCAAAAAACGCGTCGTACCCAGCCGCACGTCGCACTCCGGCAAGCGGCGCTCCACCCAGGGCGCGTAGAGATCGTTGCAGGGATGCATCCAATCGCGGCCCCAATGCCGAAGCCGCTCTCCGAAGCCCCACGCGGCGGACGTCGCACCGTCCCATTCGTCGAGATAAGCCACCACGCGGCAGCCGCGCTCGCGTTTGGCGCGCAGCGCCGCCGGCAAGGTGGAACCAAACGCCTTCATCGCGATCACGACGTCGCCCTGGAGCGCCCGGGCCAGCTTGCGGACTTCCCGGAAATACTCCGGAAACCGGTAGATTTTGGGGCAATCCACGGCGCGGTAGGCAAATTCCTCGGAATACATCGCGTTCGCCCCGCCCCACAGGCGCGGGCCGACGATTTCCACTTCGTGTTCGCCGCAGACGTATTTCGCGAAGCGCGCGGCGATGCCCACGATGGGCCAGCCCAGATCCGGCACGAGGAAGGTGACCTTCACGGCCGCGGCTCCCGCAGGGCCTGCGCCAGCGCGCGGCCGCCCGCGAAGGCGCGGTCGGACCACACGTATTCCCACGCGCCGAACAGACCGGTCGTTTCGATGCCGCGGCCGCGCAACCAGTCGCGCACGCGCCGCACCGCCGGACCGCGCGCCAGATCGGACACCACGTAGGACAGCGGATAGGCGCGGATTTCCGCCGCGCGGACCGCGGAGGCCGGGAACTTCAGCAGGCGCCCCAGATCGGCGAGGGCTTTTTCCAGCAGCGCGGACTCGTCCGGCCGCGCCGCCTGCGGCAGGAAGATCTCGGCCTGGATGGCCGTGCGGCCGTTGCGCTCGCCCGAAAGCGAAAACGGGAACGACACGCGCGACACGTCGATCTCCGGATCGTAGACGTAGAACCAGTTCGCGGGGCTCAAGTTATCGCGATCCACGACGAAATTCACGCAGATTTGGCGCAGGGCTCGCAATTTCGCCGCCGCCGCGCGCACGTCGGCCGGGGCATCTGGAATCATGCCAACCAGCTCCGGCAGCGGGATCGTCGAAACAAGCGAATCGAAACTTTCTTCTCCGCCGTCCGCGAATGCCACGATCCGCTTTTGCGCGTCCACCCGCACCGTGCGCTTGTTCAGGCGCAGATCCACGCCGTCGGCCAGCGGCGCCAGCATCGCGAAGAATCCGCCGCGGCAAGGATAGCGGAAGGTGCGGAACACCGCCTGTTTCTCTTCCGCGGGCCCTTGGGCGCCGGCGACGATGTTGGCCACCTGCGACGGTAGAAGGCGCCCGCCCAGCCAATCCGTCGCCAATTCGGCCATCGGCACGTGCCAGTATTTCGCCGTGTAGAGCTTGTAGAAGTTTTCCACGAGGAAATCGCCGTACTGGAACCGGCACCATTCTTCGTAGTTCTTCGTTTCCCGGCCGCGGAATTTGTCCTGCGCCGCCAGGAAATCCGCCAAGGCCGCCTCGCGGTCGGCTTTCGGCAGGTCGAAGAGGTGGTTTTGCACGGGATAGGCGAACCAGCGGCCCGCCTTGTGGTTCAGCACCGTGCTTTTCGCCATTTCGTGCAGCGGCGTCGCCGCACCCACGAGCTTCAGCCAGCCTTCGTCCTGCGAATGGCAGATGTGCGCGCCGCGATCGAACCACGCGCCGGCGAAGGTGTGCGAACGGGCGGCTCCCCCCGGTTCCGCCTCCGCTTCGAACACCCGGCACCCCGGCCAGTGCCGGGCAAAGCCCAGCCCCGCCAACCCCGCCCCCAGCACGATGACGTTGCGGTCAGACATGGAAACATCTAACCACGGATGAATACGGATGGACACGGATAATATTCACAAGACAATCCATTTCGGCTGGAGTTTTTAGTGAATGAAATTGGGGATTATTGAATCTTGCAAAAGTGCGTTGCGGTTTTGGTTCCGGCGGGCCCCACCACCTAAGCAATACGCAATCGGCCGCCCCGAAATTCTTCGCCCATCCATCCGTGTCCATCCGTACTACTATCCATCAACTTCTTGTTATTCATGCACTTTTTTCGTTCCAACACATTGCCCACATTCAAGCTGAGATGCTCATTTTCATGGGCAAGCCAAACGAAAACCCTCATGGCCACCAAAAACACCAAAAGACACAA
>RZYG01000237.1 GCA_009930415.1 Spartobacteria bacterium
GCGCGAAGAACTCCTGCCATTTCGCGAGGGCGGCATCGTCGGCTTTCGCGGCGCGGAGTTTATCGAGGATGAGCGGGGCTTCCACGGCGCCCGGCGGCAGATTCAAGCGATGGCCGAAGTAGTCCGCGGCCGCGGCGGCCAGCGCGGAGAACGTGGCGGCGGCCGCGGCGGATTCCTTCAGCGCGGCCTCGGCCTTGCGCAGGTTGGCGCGGGCGCTGCGCGGGGCCTTCTGGCGGCGGGCGAGGGCGACGTCGGTCGCGAGCCGGTTGCGCCGCCGGGTGGCGAAGAACAAGCCGGCCAGCGCCAGCGGCGCGGCGGCGTGCACGGCGATCAACAGGGATTTGCGCGCGGCCAGTCCGCCGCCGTTGCGCCAGCGCGCCGGCGCGGGCTTGAGATAGACGATGTCCGTGCCCAGCACGAGCGAGCCGCCGCCCGCGGCGGCCCCGCCGGGCACCTGCAGCAGCAGGGCGCCGGCGCCGTTCTCGGAGGGATGCACCGTCAGCGGGAACGGTCCCGCCGAAACGGTGCGGTACTGCGCCGCCGCCGGATCGAAGAAGGAAAATTCCAGCGCCGGCAGCTCTTTCAGGGCGTCCGAGCGCGGAATGACGACCTGCTCGAAGATCTTGGAGCCGCTTTCGGCGGTCGGGTCGGGCACGTCGCCGATCTGGCGCGCTTCGTAGGCCTTGAAGAGATCGGCGTCGCGATACGCCGGCGGCAGCGCGGCGGAAACGTTGCCCGAGCCTTGCAGCCGCAGGGACACGGTGATCGGTTCGCCGACCTTCAGTTCGCGCGGGCGAACGTCCATGGCGAACTCGAACCGGCCGACGGCCCCGGCATAGCCGGCCGGCCGGCCTTCGGCGGGAATCGAGCGGACGACCAGGTTCGCCGGCGGCACCGGCAGCGTGACGGGCGTGGCGGCGGGCCCGCCGAACGGATCGAAGAAACCGAAGGGATCGCGCCGCTGCTGGCGCTGGTTGGGATCGACCACGCCGACACGCAACGCGGGACGGACGTCGAACGCGCCGGCGGTCAGCGCACGCGCCTTGGCCCGGAACCGCCGCAGGTTGTAGAACTGGCCGCCGACTTCCTCGCGGACCATCTGGAGTTCCTCGAACTGCCCGATCACGAAGCCCGATTCGGGAAAGCCGCCGAGCAGATTGACGTCGCGCGTCAGTTCGACGCCGGGGAGGGAATAGATGCCGAGGACGAGGTCGAAAACCTGGTGGACGTAGGGCGGGTCGGAGGGCAGCGTGAGCCGCGCGAAGAGCATCTCGTTGGTCGCCGCGGCGTCGCCGTTCGGCGCGCGGACGTCGAGGGAAACCTCGGGAATCTGGATCTTCTCGCCGTTGTAGTCGAGGGTGTAGGGGCCGATGACGAAGGTGCCGGGCCTCTGGGCGAACAGGTTGTACGTCAGGCTGACGCGGGAACCGCCGGTGCCGAACTGCATCTGCTGGCCCGTGCCGGTGATCTGCAGCCCGGGGATCTGGGGAAAATCGACGTTGGGGGCGGTGCGCACGCCGTGGAACGTGAGGGTGGCCTGCGCGGTTTCGCCGAGGTTCAGCAGCCGCGGCTGGACGTCGAACGACACGTCCAGCGCACGCGCGGAAAGCGCGAACGCGAAAACGAGCGCAAAGGCGGCGCTTAGGACCCCAACCGCCTTGTGCGGTTGGTGAACGAGGTCGGGTGCCAGTTCACGCTTGCGACCCACCTGATTCACCCGCGGCGCAAGGCCGCGGGGGTCTGGAATCCAATGGAAGAGCATGGTTCGTACTCTAGCGGGGCGGAGCGCATCTACCAGTCTTTTTCGACGGGGACGGGACGCCCGAAGAAGGGATGGAGCCGATCGCGCTGGGATTGTTCCTGCGCCTTCATGGAATCGAGCATCATCGCGGCTTCCTCGGGCGTCATTTCTTCGGATGGTTTGTCTTCTTTGATCTGCTCCTCCTCCTGTTGCTGGTTTTCTTCGGATGGGTTCTCAGGCTGCGGTTGCGCCTGCGGCTGCTGTTGCTGTTGGTCTTGTTTCTGGTCCTGCTGCTCCTCCTGTTTTTGCTGATCTTGCTTTTGTTGGTCCTGGTTCTGCTGATCCTGGTTTTGCTGATCCGGCTGCTGTTGCTGCTGCTTCTGCTGCTGGATCTGCTGCTGCTTCAAGACGGCAAGTTCGTAGTTGGCCTTGGCGTCGACGTCCTGGGGATCGAGCGCGATGGCGTTTTCGTACATTTGGATGGCTTCGGCGACGGACGCTTCGGCGCCGGCCAGTTCCTGCGTGGACATCGTCGGCAGCGGCAGGGCCGGCGCGGCGGCGGGACTGCCCACCTGGTGGAAGAGGGCGTTGCCGCGGTTGTAGTAGGCCTGCGATTGGAGGCGCAGGTCGGATCCCGACGAGGCGCGCGCGAAGGAATCCGCCGCGGCCTTCAGGTCGCCGCCGGCATAGGCCGCGAGTCCCGCGTTGTAGTAGGCCGCGGCCGGGTCGAGCTTCGCGGCCGGCGCGGCGGCGGCGGCTTCGAGGAACGCGTTGCTCGCGGCGGGCCAGTTGCTGGCGGCGAACGCCTCCAGCCCCGCGCCAAACGCGGCTCGCGCGCTGGGTTGTTCGGCCTTTGCCGCCACCACGCTCAGCCCCAACCAAACGCAAAACATTAAATTATAGGACTGACCCCTTTGCTGACCCCTTTGTCTTCTTTGACAGAAAAGCCGAATATTCAATATCCAATATTCAATCTTCAATATCCAAGGTAACAGCCCGGCTCGGCAAGGATGCCTCGCCCTACCTGAATCCCGACCTCTGACCTCTGACCTCTGACCTCCATTCGGCTGTTCACTTGAACATTGGACATTGGACATTGGATATTGAATATTGAATCTTCTCATGCCCCCGCCTCTGCATGATTCTTGCGCCGGTCGCCCAGCAGCGCTTCCCACGCCAGCAACAGGAGCGCAGCGGCGATGGGCCAGACGAAGCGCTCTTCGTAGATCTTCGCCGTGCGGTTTTCCTGCTCGGAGCGCTTGAGGTTGGCGATGCTTTCGTTGAACACGCGCTCGAGGCCGGTATCGCCGGGGGCGGAGCGCACGTAGGTGCCGCCCGTGCCCAGCGCCAGCTTCTGGAGCATGTCTTCTTTGAGGGCCGTCTTGACGATCTGTCCTTGGCGGTCCTTGAAGTAGCCGCCTTGGTTGTCGCCGGCGGGGACCATTTCGCCTTCGAGCGTGCCGATGCCGATGGTGTAGACGCGGATGCCCTTATCCTTCAGTTCGGGCAGGAGCGCGAGCGGATCGCCTTCGTGGTCCTCGCCGTCGGTGATCAGCAAGATGACGCGGTCGGCGGTGCGGTCGGCGGGGAAGGCGGCGATGGCCGTGCGCAGAGCCTGTTCGAGGGCGGTGCCGCCCTTGGGGATGATGCCGGAATAGACGTCGTCGAGCGTCATCGCGAAGGCCGCGTAGTCGATCGTCAGCGGGCATTGGAGGATGGACGAACCGGCGAAGGGCACGAGCCCGACGCGGTCGCCGCGCAGGTTGCGCAGGAGGTCGCGGATGCCCCATTTGGCCTGCTGGAGGCGCGTGGGCTTGATGTCGGAGGCCATCATCGAGCGCGAGGTGTCGAGCGCGACGACGAGATCGAGGCCCTTGCGGCGGACTTCTTCCCAGCGGAAGCCCCACTGCGGGCGGGCGAG
>RZYG01000043.1 GCA_009930415.1 Spartobacteria bacterium
GGATCCGGGCACGGAGCGCATCGACTACGACGCCGTCGAAAAGCTGGCGGCCGAACACAAGCCGCGGCTGATCTGCGCGGGCGCGAGCGCCTATTCGCGCATCATCGATTTCAAGCGCCTGCGGGCGATCGCCGACTCGGTCGGGGCGCTGCTGATGGTGGACATGGCGCATATCGCCGGACTGGTGGCGGCGGGCTTCCATCCGAGTCCGGTGCCGTTCGCGGATTTCGTGACGACGACGACGCACAAGACGCTGCGCGGCCCGCGCGGCGGCCTGATCCTCTGCAAGGAGGCCTACGCGGCGGAGATCGACAAGCAGGTGTTCCCCGGCCTCCAGGGCGGACCGCTGATGCACGTGATCGCGGCCAAGGCGGTGTGTTTCTACGAGGCGCTGCAGCCGGCGTTCAAGGACTACGCGCGGCAAGTGGTGGCCAATGCCCAGACGCTGGCGGCGGAGCTGGAGAAGGCCGGGCTGCGCATCGTTTCGGGCGGCACGGACAACCACCTGATGCTGGCGGACCTGACGCCGCTGGACGTGACGGGCAAGGATGCCGCGACGGCGCTCGACCAGGCGCTCATCACCGTGAACAAGAACGCGATTCCCTTCGACAAGCAGAAACCGTTCGTGACGTCCGGCATCCGGCTGGGCACGCCGGCGGTCACCACGCGCGGGATGAAGGAGAAGGAAATGGCGCAGATCGCCGCGTGGATCGGCCAGATCGTGGCCAAGCCCGCCGATGAAAAGCTCCAGCGGCGCGTCCGGGACGAGGTCGTCGCCTTCACCGACAAGTTCCCGGTGCCGTAGCGCGGCCGGCGGCTATCCGTTCGCCGCGAGCGGGTCGTGGACCGGGCCGATTTCGAGATGGCCGTTGGCGGGTTCCGCGAACAGGCCGCTGGCGGCGACGGCTTCTTCGAGGCGCCCCCGCAGGCGGGCCGGCACGACCAGGTCGCAGCATTCGCGGGCATGGGAGGACATGGCGACTTCTTCGTCCTCTTCCGCTGCGCGGTCGCCGTCGCGCGGGTCGGGGGCGCGGAGGGACAGGCGCGAGAGGGTGGCGCCGCCGGCGCCGGCGTCCAAGGCGGCGCGGACGATGCCGGCGGCGGTGCCCTCCTCGCACACCAGCGTGAAGTGGATGCGGTCCTCGCGGCCGGCGGCGGGCCGGGGCCGCGCCGCGGCGGACATCCGCCGCCAGTCGGTCGAGCCGCGCAACTGGTCGAGGGTGCTGATGACCTGTTCCATCGTGGCGACGTGGCGCCGGCGGTCGAGGTTCATCCGGGCGTTGACGGCGAGGGCCCGCACGGGGATGCGGCCGATGAAGCCGTTGCCGGGTTCGCGCAGGTTGCCCTTGCGGATCGCGAGGTCGACCACGAAATCGGCGTCGCCCGGCGGAACGAGCAGCCAGAGGATTTCCTTTTCCTGCGGGATGGCGATGCGCAGGAGGCCGAGGCGATCGCGCATGCCCATGCCTTCGCCGTAGCTGACGATGGGCACGCCCAGGCCCATTTCCAGCAAGGTGCGGGCCAGGTCGCCGCCGCGGCCGCGCGGCAGGATGCAGAAAATCTGTTCGTAGGGCGCGGGCTGCAGGTGGTTGGCGGTCGCCCAGGCCGGCGGATCGGCGCACAGCCGGGCTTCGTCCCACAGATTGAAGTCTTCGCCGACGAGTTCGGCGTCTTCGGCGAAGAGGCTGCCGCGGCCGGGCAGAAACAGATCGGCGGCGGCCGCGAGCCGGGCCATGGCGGCCAGCTCGTGCCGGCGCGGCACGTAGAAGCGGATCAGGTCGGACGGCGCCTCCATCAGCAGGAACCGGCGACCGAACGGCTGCCAGAACGGCCGGGCCTGCAGGGCGACCTGCTTGCCGCGCTCGGAATAGGTTTCGCGCAGGCCCATGCGGTCCGCTTCGGCCTCGAGCCGCGCGGTCAGGCGCACGTCGGCGATGCAGGTGATCTTGGACACGTCGAGGCGTTTCACGGCGCGTTCCTCCGCAAAGGCGGTTCGTGGCCGGGCGCTTCTTCCAGCTCCAGGGATTTGCGGCGCGCGGCGACGAGGAAGCCGGACAGCAGAACCGCGATGATGGGAAAAACCGAGCCCATGGTGACGACGCCGAAGGCTTCGGCCACACCGGCGCGCTGGCCGATGCCCAGGCCGGCCGCGATGACGAGCGGGACGGTGATGGGGCCGGTGGTGACGCCGGCGCAGTCCCAGGCGATGGCCGAGAATTCCTCGTTGGAGAACCAGGTGAGGACGAGCGCCAGCGCATAGGAGCCGACGAGCAGCGGCACGATGGGCCAGGCGAACAGGATGCGGCCGAATCCCATGACCATGCCGGTGCCGACGCCGAGGGCCACGGTCAGGATCAGGAACGAGCGCTTGTAGGTGCCCGTGGTCAGTTCTTCCAGCGTGGCGCCGAGGGCGTTCAGGGACGGCTCGGCGATGGTGGCGCCCACGCCCATCACGAAGACGAACGCGAGCACCAGGAAATAGCCCCAGAACGCCTCGTCGCCGGCGACGGGGCCTTCTTCGGGGATCCAGCGGTATTCTCCGGCGGTCGCATCGTAGCGGTCGCGGTGGAACGGCACGAATTCGGGTCCGTTCTTGTCCGCCAGCGGCAGGAATTCCGCGACGGTGCCGTCGGGCCGCGCGGCGCGGACCAGCAGGGCTTCATCGACGCCGCGATAGGTGACGGCCTTGTCGGGGCGCTCGGTGGCCTCCCAGGCGCGCGGCAGGGACCGGCCGGCCTGGTTGCCGAGGCTGGACAGGCCGCGGTCCATGCCGTAGCTGAACAGCAGCATGCCCGCCAAGCTGAAGGCGAGGCCCAGGGCCAGTTCGTCGGCGTGGGGCAGGCGTTCGCGCACGACGACGAGCAGGACGAACAGCAGCACGGCGGCCAGCGGCAGCACGGCTTTGGCGGCGCCGAGGACGTGGGCGCGGGTTTCCGTGCGCGGGAAAAAGCGCCGCGGCCCCGCCGGTTCGGGCGGCGCTTCCGGCTCGGCGCCGAACCGCGCCGCCACGTCGGCCGGCGACAGGTGGGCGGCGGCCAATTCGCGGAGTTGCGCTTCGCCGCCGACGACCCGCACCGCTTCCGCCTGTCGCGCCGGGGCGAAGAAGTCGCGCGCTTCGCCGGGCAGGGGGAAGCGCGGCGCGAGCGCCACGCCGAGCAGCAGCACCATCAGGACGGGCAGGGCGGACGCGAGCGTCACCACGCCGAGGCCGCCGGCCGGTTCGTCGCCGCGCCCCGCGATGCGGGAGACGCCGACGCCCAGCGCGATCAGCAGCGGCACCGTCACCGGCCCGGTCGTGACGCCGCCGGAATCCCAGGCCAATCCGATGATGGCCGCCGAGCGCGGATCGCGCGCGGCCCACCAGGACAGGGCCAGCAGCAGGGGCAGCGCCACAAACAGGAACGGCTTGAGGCTCCACGCCCGCAGGGAACGGAAGACGCCGAGCGTCACGGCGAGACCGACGCCGACGGCGACCGCCCCGACGGTCAGGGGGACGCCGTCGTTGAGCAGGTAGTACAGCAGCGGCGCGCGCCACGGCAGGGTGGCGCTGCCCTGCGCCTTCAAGAAGCCGATGGCCGGTTCCGCATAGGTCGCGGTCAGGCCCAGCACCGCCGCGAACGCCACCAGCGCGCCGAGGCCGACGCGCGCCGGCAAGCGCAGGCCGCAGCGCTCGCCCAGCGGCATGATCGCCAGGAACAGGCCTTCCATGAACAGCGCCAGGCCGACGATCACCGCCAGGATGCCCACGGCGATCTGCGCGAAATCCGCGATCGGCGCCTTCAGCACGAAAAGCTGGAACAAGGCCAGATAGGCGGTGATGAACGCCACGGCCCGCATCTGGCGCGCCAGGCGCTCCTGCGCGTAGGCGCCCAGCAGCGCGAATTTCCGCCGCAGCGGAATCCGCAGGACATCGGCCTGGTTTGGACGGGACGTCGGCAACTCCATCTCCTGCAAAAGGGGCGGCAACGCCCCGGCTCCGGTCATCGTGTAGCAGAACGCCGGCTGCCGTTCAAGCTTGGCCGCGGTTGATCCGTTCGGCCAGTTCGAGGACTTCGGCGGGCGTCAGGACCGGCGGCTCGAAACAGCGGTCGTTGATGAAGCGGATGGCGTCGCGGACGAGGAAGGCGCGATCCTTGGCGTTGGCGATCTGCAGTTTCACGGCGGGATGGGTGAAAACGGCCAGGGCGTGGATGCGGTCTTCGGGGACTTTGGCGGCCAGGAGGGTGATGAACATCCGGCGCTGGCGCTCGCACTGCTCGACCGGGCTCTTGACGCGCCGGACGGTGCCGCCGGCCTTGGTCTGGGTCCATTGGGCGTCGCGGACGTCGCCGGCGAGGGTGCCCGCCCAGAACTTCGACTCGATCACGTAGATGCCGGACGGGGCGAGCACGAGATGGTCGATCTGCGCCCGCTCGTGGGCGACGCGCAGTTCGAGGTCGTTGAGGATCACGTGGTCGTCGGCCAGCTGTTCGGCGAGCCGTTCGGCCATCTTCCGCTCCCCGCGGCGGCCGCCTTCGAGGTTGCGGTTTTCGACCGCGATTTCGCGCAGATGGACTTCGTAGCCGACGGCGAAGACCAGCGCGAGCGCGGCGAAAATCGCCCCGTGGAAGGTATGGGTCCGGACGGAATGGGCGCCCAGCAGCGCGGCGACGGCGAGCGCGCCGCCCCAGACGGCGAGGCGCATGGGCGTGCCCCGGGACAATTCGCGCCCGATGGCGAGCTGGCGCTTCAGCAGGCTGGTTTCGCTGCGGAGGATCTTGGCCACGCCGGTCGCTCCGGGCCGCTCAGGCCTCGCCGGAATGCGCGTTCAGGCCCTGGGCCAGTTTCTCGACCTCGGCGTTGGACAGCACGGGCTTTTCGAAGCAGAAGTCGTTGATGAACGTGACGGCCTTTTCGGGCGTCAGCACCTTGGTGCCGGCGTTGGTCACCTGGATGTCCGCGTTCGGATTCGCGAGCACCACCAGCGGAAAGACGCGTTCCCAGATCAGGTTCGTGCCCTTGAGCCAGTTGCACAGGATGCGCCGCTCGCGCAGGGCCCGGCCGACCGGATTGCGCGCGGGCCGGATCTTGCCGTCGGGCGCGCGGATTTTCCAGGTATAGGCCTGTTTGCCGGTGTCGCCGACGATCTTGCCTTCCCAGTTCATCGTGTTGATGACGAACATGCCGGAGGGCGCGACGACGAGATGGTCGATCCAGCATTTTTCGCGACCGACCTTCAGGCGCAGGTCGTTGAGGACGTAGTGGTCGTTGGCGAGCTTGTCGTCCAGCAGCTTGGCGACCGCCTCCTTGGCGCCGCGCATGGTTTCGGTATCGGCCAGCTCTTCCAGCTGTTCCCGGCGGCGGGCTTCGTGGCCCAGCGCCAGGAACGCGAGGACGCCGCCGATGAAGAGCACGAAAAACCCTTTGTCCAGGCCAAAGCGCCAGACGAGGCCGGCGACGATGAACAGCGCCGCCGCGCCCCATTCCACGAGGCGCATGCGTTTCAGCAGGCTCAAATCGCGCGCGATGGCTTCCCGGCGCTGGAGGAGATTGCGTTCATTAGTGAGGGTTTTGGCCATGGCAGGCTCCTGTGCGGATGGGGGGCTGGACGGTCAGGGGGCGGCGGGGACGGCGGGCGCCGGCTCGGCTGCCGGTGCTGCTGCGGGTGCGGCTACGGGCGCCGCCGGGGCGGCCGGGGCCACGGGTTCGGCCGCGGGGGCGGTGGCCGTGACGGGGTCGCTCGTGACCTCGCCGCTGGCCGCGCGCGGATTGCGGCTGGCGATGCGGACGTGGACGGTCTGCCCGGGGGTGGTCGCGCCCTTCACGAACACGACGAGGCCGGCGACCTTGGCGACGCCTTCGGTCTCGGGATTCTTGTTCGAGGGTTCGACGATGGTGGCTTCGATCACCGCGCCGGGCACGACGTGCGGGGCGGAGTCGCCGGCGCGCGGCACGAAGGCCGGACGGGGAGCGCGCGCCGGACGGCTCGATTCGATCGTGGGCAGGGGACCGGTGCCGGCGGGCTGGCCGGTGGGCTCGGCGAAGGCGATGCGCTCCATGCGTTCGACGATGCGGACGTTGACGCGCTCGCCGACGGTGGTGACGCCCTTGACGGCGACGACGAGGCCGCCGACCTTGGCGATGCCTTCGAGGCCGGGATTCTTCTCGGATTCTTCGGCGATGACGACGTCCAGTTCGGCGCCCGCGACGACCGGATCGCCGGCGGGGGGCACGTAGGCGGCGCGCGGGGCGCGGGCCGGGCGGCTCGATTCGATCGTGGGCAGGGGGCCCGTGCCGGCGGGCTGGCCGGTGGGCTCGGCGAAGGCGATGCGCTCCATGCGTTCGACGATGCGCACGTTGACGCGCTCGCCGACGGTGGTGGCGCCCTTGACGGCGACGACCAGGCCGCCGACCTTGGCGATGCCTTCGAGGCCGGGATTCTTCTCGGATTCCTCGGCGATGACGACGTCCAGTTCCGCGCCCGCCACGACCGGATCGCCGGCGGGGGGAACGAAGGCGGCGCGCGGCGCGCGGGTCGAGGCAATGGTGGGCAGGGGGCCGGTGCCGGCCGGCTTGCCCGTGGGCTCGGCGAAGGCCAGCCGTTCGCGGCGTTCCACGATGCGCACGTTGACGCGTTCGCCGATCGCGGTCACGCCGTTGACGAAGACGACGAGGCCGCCGATGCGGGCCACGCCTTCCGTCTCGGGATTCTTGGACGACGCTTCGGAAATGACCACGTCGAGCTCGGCGCCCTCGACGGCCGGATCGCCCGCGGGGGGCACGAACGCGACGCGCGGCGCCTTGGGCGGCAGGTCGACCTGGGACAGGACCTTGACGAGCACCGCGTCCACGACGCGTTCGCGCACGCGGGTCACGTCCACGATGGCCGTTTGGCCGCGCCGGGCTTCCGAAATGAACGTGGCGCGGCCGCCGATCTTGGCGATGCCGGAGGAGCGGTCGTCGCTTTCGTCTTCCACGAACACCTGGTAGCGGTAGCCCAGTTGCGGCACGAGGCCATAGCCCGCCGCGCCGGTCGCGTCGATGATCTCGCCCGTGTTGATGGCGGCGGCGCCGGCTTCCTCCGCGCCGACGACCACGGTCACGACGGCTTTTTTCGGGGCCCGGGTGGCATAAATGACCAAGCCCACGAGCGCAATGCCCAAGAGCGGCAAGAGGATCAGGAACAAGGTGCGCAGGGAACTGGTTTTTTCGGCGGACTCGCTCATCGGGGACTCCTTTGATGTGTATAAACCGATGAAGATAGGCGGCGGGCGGAGCTTCGGCAAGGAAATCCGCGTCCGCCCCGCCGCGGCAAAGAGCGCAGTTGAGAAACCGGCCGGCGGGGTGTAGGGTTGCTGCGATTCCGCCCAAAGCGTTTTACCCTGCGGATTGCGGCGCATTCGCGGAATCGGTCCCCGGACCGGGGACGGAAAGCCAGATCGAAGCCATGTTGCCGGAAGAAAAAAAGAATTGGGTGCGGGACCGCATCGTCCCGGAGGAAATCGACAAGTATCTGGGCGCGGGCGGAGGCGATTTCATCCCCGACGCCGAGATCCACCGCCTGTTGGCAGAGACCGGCGAACCGGCCGCGGCGCAGGTGCGGGAGCTCGTCGCCAAGGCCCTGGCCGTCCAGACGCTGTCGCTGGCGGAGTTGGCGACGCTGATGCGCGTGCGCGATCCGGAACTCTGGGCCGAGCTGCGCGCGGCGGCGGGCGCCGTCAAGCGCCAGGTCTACGACAACCGCATCGTGACGTTCGCGCCGCTCTATCTCGGCAGCAAATGCGTGAACGACTGCGCGTACTGCGGCCTGCGCCGCTCGAATCCCGCCGTCGAGCGCCGCGTGCTGGACATGGCCGCCGTCCGCGCCGAGACCGAGGCGCTGGCCGGCAAGCTGGGCCACAAGCGCCTGATCGTCGTCTACGGCGAGCATCCGGAATCGGGCGTGGACTACATCGCCGAGAGCATCCGCGCCGTCTATTCCGTCAAGGTCCAGACCCGCCGGGGCGTCGGCCAGATCCGCCGCGTGAACGTCAACGCCGCGCCGATGCGCATTTCCGAACTGAAGACCTTGAAGCAATGCGGCCTGGGCACGTTCCAGGTTTTCCAGGAGACCTACGACCGGCGCGCCTACGCCCAACTGCATCCCGCCGGCACGCTCAAGAGCGATTTCCGCTGGCGCCTGACGGCCATGCACCGCGCCCAGGAAGCGGGCATCGACGACAACGGCATCGGCGCGCTCTACGGGCTTTCCGATTGGCGCTTCGAGCTGCTGGGCCAGCAGGCCCACGCGCTCGAGATGGAGCGGTTCTGCGGCATCGGCCCGCATACGATGTCCTTCCCGCGGCTCGAACCCGCCGTCAACACCCCCTTCCTCGAGCAGCCGAAATGGCGCGTGAGCGACGGCGATTTCGAGCGCCTCGTGACGCTGGCGCGGCTGGCGGTGCCGTACGCGGGGCTGATCATCACCGCGCGCGAGTCGCCCGAAATGCGCCGGCGCCTGCTGCCGCTGGGCGTCACGCAGATGGACGCCGCTTCCAACGTCGGCGTCGGCGCCTACGCCGACGGGCAGGAAAAACAGAAGGGCGAGCGCCAGCAGTTCATCCTCGGCGATCCGCGCGGCCTCGACGAGTGCATCCGCGAGTGGGCCGCCGCCGGCTGCATCACCAGCTTCTGCACCGCGGGCTACCGCTGCGGCCGCACCGGCAAGTGCATCATGGACCTCCTGCGCACCGGCGCCGAAGGCAAGTTCTGCAAGCTCAACGCCGTCCTGACCTTCAAGGAATGGCTCGACGACTTCGCCACGCCCGAGACCCAGGCCGTCGGCGCGGCGCTGCTGGAACGGGAACTCGCCGAAGTGCGCCGCACCCAGCCGCAGGTCTGGCCCGCGTTCGAGGCGACCTACCGGCGCATCGTCGCCGGCGAGCGCGATCTCTACTTCTAGGATGGACAGCCGCCGGCGCCCGGTGGCAGGATGATTCGTTTGTGAGGAACCGCCCGTGACCATTCGATTGTCGCCCAACCACCGGCTCAAGCCGCTGTTCGACCGCAACCACGTCGCGTGGCTGAGCGAAGAGGCGGCCGAGCACCAGGACATCCGCCCGCTGCGCATCGGCATCCTCAACATCATGCCCCACGCGGAGGACTACGAGTTCAACCTCCTCGCGCCGATGGGCCGCAGCATCCTCCAGATCGTGCCGATCTGGATCCGGCTGCAAACGCACGACTACAAGAGTTCCGACCACGCCCACCTCGACCGGCACTACGTGCCCTACGACTGGGCGCAATCGGTGGCCTCCCTCGACGGCCTGATCGTGACCGGCGCGCCGGTCGAGGAACTGCCGTGGGAAACCGTGACCTACTGGCAGGAGCTGTGCGGGATCATCGACGTCGCGCGGGCGTCGGGCACCTGCATCCTGGGCATCTGCTGGGGCGGACTCGCGCTGGCGAAATACCTCGGGATCGAGAAGAAAATGTATCCGCAGAAGGTGTTCGGGGTCTACGCCACCCGCAACCTCGTGCCGGGCCATCCCATCACCGGCGGGCTCGACGACGTGTTTCCGTGCCCGCAGAGCCGGCATTCCGGCATCGACGACGCCGTGCTCGAGGCGGCGGAAAAGGCCGGCCAGGTCCGCCTGCTCGCGCACGCGGAAAAGGGCGGCTACACGATCTTCGAGACCCCCGACCACCAGATCGTCATGCACCTGGGCCACCAGGAATACAATTCCTCGCGCCTGCTGACCGAGGCGCGCCGCGATCGCCAGAAAGGCCGGCCCGACGTCGGCCCGCTGGAAAACCTCGACGAGAAGAATCCCGTCAACAACTGGCGGGCGAACCGCAACGAATTCTTCAATTCGTGGATCAAATACGTCTACCTGACCACCCCGTTCGCCAAGGCGCAGACCCCGGCCGCGCGGACGAACGAGATCGTGGTGGCCGAACGGGCCGAAGGCGCGAAATGAAGGTCGCGGTCATCGGCGACGGGGGCTGGGGCACCGCGCTGGCGCTGACGCTGGCCCGCCACGGCCACGCGCCCCGCGTCTGGGGGCCGGACGCCGACTATCTCTCCGAAATCCGCGCCACTCGCCGCAATCCCAAGTTCCTGCCCGGCGTGGGACTGCCCGCGGCCATCGCGTGGACCGCCGACCCGGCCGAAGCGCTCGCCGGCGCCGAAGCCGTCGTTTGGGTCGTGCCGTCGAAATACGTGCGCGCCACGCTCGAACGGTTCGCGCCGGCCTACCGCGCCGCCGGCGCGCCGCCCGTCGTCAGCGCCACCAAGGGCTTCGACGAAGCCACCCTCGAGCGCATGACGGAAATCCTCTCCGAACTCTGGGGCGTGCCGCACCCCGCGGCGCTTTCCGGCCCGAGCATCGCGCCCGAAACCGCGCGCGGCGTGCCCACGGCCGTCACGATCGCCTGCGCCGACGACGCGCTTGCGCGGCGGTTCCAGGAGCTGTTCACGGGCGACGCCTTCCGCGCCTACACGAGCGACGACGTGCGCGGCGTCGAACTCGGCGGCGCCCTCAAGAACGTCATCGCCCTCGCGGCCGGCATCTGCGACGGCCTGGGCTTCGGCAACAACGCCAAGGCGGCGCTGATCACGCGCGGCCTGGCCGAGATGACCCGCCTGGGCGTCGCCCTCGGCGCGCATCCGCAGACCTTCTACGGCCTGAGCGGCATCGGCGACCTGATGGTGACCTGCATGAGCCCGCAGAGCCGCAACCGCACCGTTGGCGAGCGCCTCGGCCGCGGCGAAAGCGTCGCGGACATCCTCGGCGGCATGGTGCAGGTGGCCGAGGGCGTCTGCACCTGCGGCCCCGCGTTGGCGCTCGCGCGCCGGACCGGCGTGGCCGCGCCCGTGCTGGAACAGGTGGACGCCATCCTGCACCGCGGCAAAAAACCCAAGGACGCCGTCGTCGAACTGATGCGTCGCGATCCGCGCGCGGAAAGGGATTAGGCCGGTTCCATGAATTTGATATTCTCCATTTGCGGATCGAAAGGTAGGGACGCCGCGCCGCCGGCGTCCGTTCGAATTCCGGGTCCGGCAGCCCGGACGGCGCGGCGCGCCGTCCCTACCTTCGGACGCAAGCGCTGATGTCTGCAACCGGCCAAACGACCCTCCTGCTCGTGGACGACCACGCCATCGTGCGCCAGGGCCTGGCCGCGCTGCTCGCGCGCGAAGCCGATTTCGCCGTCGTCGGCGAAGCGGGCACCTACGAAGACGGCCTCGCCGCCCTGGCCGCGGTCGCGCCGGACGGCGTGGTGCTCGATCTGTCCCTGCGCGACCGCAGCGGCCTCGACTGGATCCGCGCGGCGCGGGCCAACGGTTATGCCGGGACGATCCTCGTGCTCTCCATGCACGACGAAGCCGTCTACGCCGAGAAGGCGCTCCGCGCCGGCGCGCAGGGCTACGTCATGAAGGACCAGGCCGAGGAAACCCTCGTCGCCGCGCTGCGCCAAGTCCGCGCCGGCCAACCCTACCTGAGCCCCGCCGCGGAAAAACTGCTGGCCGGCGGCCCGGCCGCCGCGCCCGATAAAACCGCCGACGGCGGCGCCGGCCTGACCGCGCGCGAAACCGAAATCCTCTACGCCATCGGCGGCGGCCTCACCACGCGCGAAATCGCCGAGAAGTTCGGCCTCAGCGGCCGCACCGTCGACGTGCACCGCGCCAACGTCAAGCGCAAGCTCGGCTGCGCCTCCCTCGCCGAAGTCCTCGTCCGCGCCCGCGACTTCAAGCGCGCCCAGGACGCCGCCCTCCAGCCCCCCGCGCCCTGACTTCAAAGTTTTTACGTTCCACGTAAAACCGCGCGAAAGTTTTTACGTTCCACGTAAATTTCCCTCAAAGTTTTTACGTTCCACGTAAAATCCGGCCGGGAGCCGCGCGGGACTGGCGGAAGACGGGCGGAGACGTCCGCAGGGTCACGGCGCGGGCATCGGCGCGCGGTTCGAAGACGAGGAGCATGTGATTGGGCGCGTGCAGCCAGGCGGCGCGGCCGCCGCCGCCGCCAAGGACGTGGTTCGCGGACTGGGCGTAGGCCGGGGCGACGCCCGCCAGCAGGCGGTCGTAGAGCGCGCCGCGCGCCGCGGCGTCGTCCGCCCGGTAGGTCAGTTCGGCCTGGACGAGGCGCCGCGTCTCGAACCGGAAGTGCATGGCGACCGGGCGGTCCGGCGCGGGGCTGGCCGCCTGCGCATCCAGGGTGGAGACCTGCTCGCCGGTGCGGACCACGATGAATCCAGCTCCGCCCGGCCGCCGGAAATTCGGAATGGTTGCCACGGCGTTCTGGACTTCTTCTTCGGATTGGCCGAGCTGGAAGAGCGCGATTTCCATGCCGGCGGCGGGGGCCGGCGTCGGCGCGGCGGCGGGTTTTTCGCGGCAACCGCCCAGGACGACCAGGGCGCACCAAGAAACCAGGAAGCAACGTTTCATGGGCACACTTTACGGCCGGTTTCCGGAAAACACAATTCGCGAGCCGCGCGGACCGCGGGAGCTTGGCGCCGCCGGATGGCTTCACGCGGCGGCCGGAAACGCTTGACCGGAGGCCGGGGGCGCGCTAGGAACAACGCAGGACCGGAGGTGCGAAAAGCATGGACGTTTTGAAAACATGGTTGGAACAGGCCGATTGGCAAATGGTGCTGGAAACGGCGCTGCGCGTGACGCTGACCCTGCTGTTGGGGTGGATCGTGCTGGTCGTGATCCAGAAGCTGCTCGTGCGGACCGAGCGCCGCCTGAAGAGGAAATACGTCGAAGACGGCGAGCCGCCGTCCGAATCCGCCAAACGGGCGGAAACCTTGCTGCGCCTGGTGCGGCAAGGGGCGCGGCTGGCGGTTTGGACGACGCTGCTGCTCGTCGTGCTGAAGGAACTGGGCGTGGAAATCGGGCCGATCCTCGCCGGGGCGGGGATCGTCGGTCTCGCGGTCGGTTTCGGCGCGCAGAATCTGGTGCGCGACATCCTGTCGGGATTTTTCTTCATCCTGGAAAACCAGATCCGGGTGGGCGACGTCGCCGTCATCAACGGCACCGGCGGCGCGGTCGAGGAAATCAATTTCCGCACGATCGTCCTGCGGGATCTGGAAGGCACGACCCACATCTTCCCCCATGGCACCGTCACCACGCTGAGCAACAAGACGCGGGGCTGGTCGGGCTACGTGTTCGACGTCGGCGTGGCCTACAAGGAGGACCCGGACCGCGTGTGCGCCGTGCTGCGGCAGGTGGGGCGCGATTTGCGGCAGGACCCGGCGTTTGGACCGTCGATGCTGGACGAGCCGGAGATCTTCGGGGTGGATAAATTTGCGGATTCGGCCGTTGTGATCAAGGGCCGCATCAAGACCAAGCCCGTTCGGCAGTGGCTGGTGGGACGCGAGTTCCTGCGGCGGGTCAAGCTGGCGTTCGACCGCGAGGGCATCGAGATTCCGTTCCCGCACCGGACGGTCTACATGGGGGAAGCCAGCAAGCCGTTTGAGCTCAAACTGCTGGAAAAACGCGCGGCGGACGAAGCTTGATCCGTGTTCAGCTCTTGATGCCGGCGCCGAGATCGCTGGCGACGACGTGGCGCTGGGCGAGGCGGAAGACCAGCAGGACGGGGAGGGTCACCAGCACGGCGCAGGCGAGGATGTCGCCCCACTGGATGGGCGGCTGGGTGAAGAGATTGGCGAGGGCGAGCTGGACGGTGCGGGTTTCCGCCCGGGTGCAGACGATGAGCGGCCAGATGAAGTCGCTCCAGTGGGCGAGGACGTCGAGCACGAGCACGGTGGCGAGGGCGGGGCGGATGGCGGGCAGCGCCACGCTCCAGTAGATCCGGAACGGGCCGGCGCCGTCGACGACGGCGGCTTCTTCGAGATCGCGCGGCAGGGCCAGGAAATGCTGGCGCAGGAAATAGACGTTGAAGGCCTTGACGGCGAAGGGCAGGACGAGCGCCGCGAGGGTGCGCGCGTAGCCGCCGGTGAGGCCGAGGTCGCGCACGGTCAGCAGCAGCGGCACCGCCAGCACTTCGACCGGCAAAATAAGCAGCACGAGCACGAGGCCGAACAGGAGGCGCCGCCCCGCGAATTCGAAGCGGGCCAGGGCGAACGCGGCCAGGCTGTTGAACAGCAACCCCAGCCCGAGGATGCCGGCGACTTGCAAAAACGAATTGAACAGGCCGACGCCCAGGGCGGCGCGGCGCCAGGCGGAAGCGTAGTTGTCGAGGCTCAGTCCGCGCAACGAGAACAGCCCGCGGAATCCGCCCGCGAACACCTCGGCTTCGGGCCGGAACGAGGCGTGCAGCATCCACAGCAGCGGCAGCAGAAAGAGTGCGGCCGTTGCGCCGGCCACCAGCCATCCCCGGGCCCGCTTCACGACCGTTCCTCCCGGGCGCAGAGGCGCTGGAGCAGGGTCAGGCCCGCCACCAGCAGCAGGAACAGCATCGCGCCGGCGCAGGCCCGGCCCAGTTCGCGGCCGAGAAACGTCGTTTCGTAGACGTACTGGATCAGGGAGACTGTCGCATCCGCCGGCCCGCCGCGCGTCATCAGATAGGGCTGCACGAAGAGGCGGAACGACAGGATCAAGGTGGCCGTCAGCACGAAGACGATGGAGGGCCGCATGGCCGGGACGATGACGTGCCGCAGGCGCTGGCCGGCGTGCGCGCCGTCGATCTGGGCGGCTTCGAGCTGGTCTTTCGATAGGTTCTGGAGCCCGGCGAGGAAGATCATCATCTGGAAGCCGACGCCTTGCCAGACGGACATAAAGGCGATGGCGGGCAGGGCGAGGCGGGGATTTTGGAGCCAGTCCTGCGCCGGCAGGCCGAGGCCGGCGACGAGGGCGTTGACGAGCCCCATCTGGTCGCCGCGCAGCGGTTGGTAGAGCATCGTCCAGAGCACGGCGAGCACGGGCATGGAGACGACGACGGGGACGAAGAACGCGGTGCGCAGCCAGCGCCAATGGGGTTCGGGGCGGTTGACCCACAGCGCGAGGAAGAACGCGAGCGCGGCCTGCGCGGGCACGACCATCAGCGCGAACAAGGCGGTGTTGAAAAACGCGCGCCGGAAGCGGGGGTCCGTCAACAGATCGGAGTAGTTGGCGGCGCCGATCCAGCGCGCGCCCTCGACGTCGAGGAGGTCCGCGCCGGTGAAACTCCACGCCGCGGCGCGCAGCATCGGCACGAGGGTGAACGTGCCCAGCAGGAGCAGGGCCGGGGCGAGGAACAGCCAGGGAGTCGCGCGCGTGGCGCCGGCGGCGCGGTTCACGGCGTACCTCCTTGGCGGTCGAGCCGCCGCTGCACCTGGGCCGCCGCGCGGTCGAGGCATTCCTGCGGATCGGCGCCGCGGGCGGCGTCGCGCAGGGCGGCGGCGAAGTGCTGGGTCAGGGTGGGATAGACCGGCGTGCGCGGGCGGGGGCGGCCGGCGGTTTCCTGCAATTCGCGGAACAGGCGGAAGGGCGGCTCGGCGTATTCGGGAAACAGCGGATAGGCCGAGGCGCGGGCGGGCACCGCGCCGTTGGCGGCGACGATCGGTTGGATGCCGTGGACCGGATCGGTGACCCAGCGCAGCCACAGGGCGGCCCGGTCGGGATCGCGCGCGGTTTGCGCGAGCCCCCAGCACCAGCTGCCGCAGGCGGCGACGGTCTGGGTGCCCAACGACGGCAGCGGCATCGCGCCGAGCCGGTCGCCTTTGGCTTCCAGATGCGAACGGACCATCCAATGGCCCGACCAGTCCAGGGCGGTCTGGCCGTGGCCGAAGGGATTGGGATCGATGGGCGCGCGCGCGGCGAAATCGCGCGCGAACGTTTCCTGCCAGCGGCGCAGGGCGGCGGCGTTTTCCGGCGAATTCAGCACGCCTTCGACGTGGCGGCCATCTTCGGAGATGAGCCGCCCCCCGGCGGACCAGATCACGGGACTGAAGGCATAGGTGTACCATTCGTCGCCGCTTTCATCCATGTGCAGGGAGACGGGGTCGAGACCGGCCGCTTTCAGGCGGGCGCAGGCCGCGAGGAATTCGTCCCAGGTCCAGCCGCGGCCGGCGGCGGGCGGCTCCACGCCGGCGTGGGCCAGCTTTTCGCGATCGTAGTAGAGGACCATCGCGGAATCGAACGCGCCCAGCGCGTAGAGTTCGCCGGCGAGGGTGCCTTGCGCGCGGATGGTCGGCGCGAAGTCGGCGAGCTCCTCCGCGCTGAACCAGCCCGCGATGGGCCGCAGCAGGCCGGCTTCGACGAACTGGGCAACGGTGGGGCCGTCGAGCGCGAGCACGTCGGGCAGGTCGCGCGCGGCGGCGGCGATGGACACCTTTTCGGTGTACTGGAAGTCGGGGAAGAAGGTGATCTGCGCGGCGACGTTTTGCGCGGCGTGCGCTTCGTTGAAGGCGGCGGCCATGGCACGCATGGCTTGGTTTTCGGCTTCCTGGCCCTGCTGGCACCAGATGCGGACGACGTGCGGCGCGGCCGGGCGTTCCGGCGCGCAGCCCGCCGTCGCCAGCCCTAGCGCCAACCCTCCGCAGCGCCAGGCCGACAAACGGTTTCTCGGGAATCCTCGCTGTCGTTTTCCGCCGAACACGCGTCCAACCTAGCGGCGCAGGGCGGAGGCGGCCAGCAAAAAAATCACACAGCAAGAAATCAGGGGCATATCTGCGATTGGGTGCATTCTTGGCGTCGTAGGGATGTAAATGCTTGTCTTCGTGGCACGCGGCTCCTGCCGCGTGCGGCTGGAAGAATCCGCGCGGGGCGGGAGCCCCACGCTACATAGGGCCCATTCTGGCGAAACCCAAACGCAAATCAAGCGGGCAGCAGGCCGAACCGGCGGCAGCCTTCGAGGACGCCGCTGGTGGCGGG
>RZYG01000238.1 GCA_009930415.1 Spartobacteria bacterium
GTTCCAATCTCAGACCGCATCCAGAATCAGCAACCCTGGGAATCTAAGAAAGAAGAAAGAAAAACGACGCCATCGCTTGACTGTCCCCATAGAAGGGCGCGCTGGCCCAGCGCGCCGCGCCCCCATTTCCTGCCCCCCGCCTCCAGCCCCCTGCCTCCTGCCCCCTGTCCCCTGCCGACCTCGGACCTCGGACTTCGGATCTCGGCCCTCGGACCTCCCCCCTCACTCTTTTCTTCCCATCCGCGGCCTCTCTGACGTATCTTTCCGGGTCCGGAGATCGATCCATGGCAAACTGGTATTACGTGGTTTCCAAGACCCGCGAGAAGAGCGGCCCCCACGAGGAGTCGTTCGTCCGCGCCAAGTTCATCGCCGGCGAAATCGCGCCCGAAGCGCTGGTCTGGCACGACGGGCTGGCCAACTGGATCCCGGCGGGCCAGGCCTTCGCCGCGCTGAAGGCGCCGGCCGGCACGGAAGGCAAGGTGCCGCTGCCCGACGGGCTGCGCAGCTGGATGACCTTCATCGGCGTGATGACGATCCTCGGCGCGCTGCTGCCGTCCGTGGCGCTGGTGGGGTTGCCGATGCTGCTGGCGGGGCTGGGGCTGCTGGGCGCCCGCGCGGCGCTCGACCGCGCGCCGTTCATCCCGCCGGACCTGGTGCCGTTCTTCACGCGGCTGCGGACCTTCTTCTGCTGCTGGGGCTGGATGTGCATCCTCGTGCTGTTCCTGGTCGTCGTGCTGTTGCTGGCCTATTCGGGCATCGCGCTCTGGGCGCTGTCCACGGGCCAGGTCGCCCCGCATTCGCTGATCGCCCCCTGAGACCGCCATGCTGTTCACCCCGGAAGAACGCCAGCGCTACGCCCGCCACCTCGACCTGCCGGGCTTCGGCGCGCCGGCGCAGGAGCGCCTGCGCGCGGGCCGCGTCCTGGTCGTCGGCTGCGGCGGCCTCGGCTCGCCCGCGCTCTACTACCTGGCCGCCGCCGGCGTGGGCCGCCTTGGCCTCGTGGATCCCGACCGCGTCGAGATCTCCAACCTCCAGCGCCAGATTTTGCACGCCACGCCCGACATCGGCCGGCCCAAGGTCGATTCCGCCGTCGGCCGCCTGCGCGCGCTCAACCCCCACGTGCGCTTCGTCCCGCATCCGGACCGGCTCGGCGCCGAAAACGCGCGCGACCTGTTCGCGCCCTACGACGTCGTGCTGGACTGCACCGACAACTTCGCGGCCAAGTACCTCATCAACGACGTCTGCGTCGCGATGAAGAAACCCTTCGTCCACGCGGGCATTTCCGGTTTCTGCGGGCAGCTCATGACGGTGCTGCCGGGCAAGAGCGCCTGCCTGCGCTGCCTGTTCCCCGCGCCGCCGCCGCTGGCCGCGCCCGAGTCCGCCCCCACCGCCGGCCCGCTCGGCGCCGTTCCCGGCGTCGTCGGCTCGCTCCAGGCCGTCGAGGCCATCAAGTTCCTCGCCGGCGTCGGCGCGCTGCTCACCGACGTCCTGCTGACCTACGACGGGCTCGAAGTCGAGTTCCGCCCCCTCCACGCCAAACGCGAACCTGCCTGTCCCGCCTGCGGGGCCGGCGTCCAACCCCAGGAGTAATCCCATGGCCGAACTCGTTCAATTCACCCTCAACGGCGCGCCCCAGGCCGTCGCCGTCGAACCCGCGGACAAGATCATCGACGTCCTGCGCGAGCACCTCAACCTGACCGGCACCAAGCGCGGCTGCGACGACGGCACCTGCGGCGCCTGCACGATCGTGATCAATGGCGAAGCCAAGCGCGCCTGCCTCCTGCCCGCCGCCAAGCTCGCCGGCGCGGCCGTCCTGACCATCGAAGGCCTCTCCAACGGCACCGAGATCCACCCCGTCCAGAAGGCCCTGATCGAGGCCGGCGCCGTCCAGTGCGGCTACTGCATCCCCGGCATCGTCCTCGAACTCTATGCGCTCTACACCAAGAACGTGAACGCCACCGACGACGAGATCAAGACCGCCCTCTCCCGCCACTTCTGCCGCTGCACCGGCTACGAAGCCATCTGGGAAGGCGCCAAGCTCGCGCAAAAGTACATGCAGGCCAAAGCCTGAACCGAGCCGAAACTACGAAACACGCGAAATACACGAAAAGGATCCCTGTCCGACCAGGCCTCTGCGCTCTGACCTCTTTCAAAATACTGAACCCTGAACTCTGAACCCTGACCCCTGAAAGGCCCCCCATGTACGACATCCTCATCAAGAACGCGCAGCTCCGCCGCAAGGCCGGGCTTTGGAACGTCGCCATCGAAAAGGGCGTCGTCCAGAAGATCACCAAGCAGCCCATCCGCGCCAAGGCCGGCAAGGTCATCGACGCCGGCGGCAACCTGGTCACCGAGTCCTACGTCAACACCCACCTGCACCTCTGCAAGGTGTACACGCTGGAAATGATGGACTCCCTCGCCCTGCGCGCCTACCACGGCGCCGACATGGGCGGCGCCATGACCGCCATCGAGCTCGCCGCGCGCGTCAAGGCGAACTACAACGAAAAATGGATCCTCCCCAACGTCCGCAAGGCCCTCAAGCTGGCCGCGCTCAACGGCAACCTGCACATCCGCGCCTTCGCCGACGTCGATTCCAAGGCCAAGCTGATCGGCCTGAAAGCCCTGCTCAAGGCCCGCGACGAATTCAAGGGCATCGTCGACGTCCAGGTCGTCGCCTTCCCGCAGGACGGCGTCGTGCGCGAGCCCGGCACGGTGGACCTGATGAAACAGGCCATGGACCTCGGCGCCGACGTCGTCGGCGGCATTCCGTGGATCGAATTCACGGAGAAGGACGAGCAGACCCACGTCGACGAAATGATGAAGCTGGCCGTCGGCTACGACAAGGACGTCTCCATGCTGGTGGACGACGCTGGCGACGCCACCCTCAAGACGCTCGAAATGCTCGCCGTCCGCACGCTCGAAGAAGGCCGCATCGGCCGCTCCCTGGCGCACCACGCCCGCGCGATGTGCCTGTATCCCACGCCCTACTTCAAGAAGATCGCCGCCCTGCTGCGCCAGGCCGGCATGGGCGTCGTGAGCGATCCGCACACCGGCCCCCTGCACGCCCGCGTGCAGGAGCTGATCGCCGAAGGCAACCTCGTCTGCCTCGGCCAGGACGACATTTCCGACGCCTACTATCCGTACGGCCAGAACAACATGCTCGAGGTCGCGTTCCTCGCCTCCCACCTGCTCTGGATGACCACCTATCCCGAGATGGAGACGCTCTACGACCTCATCACGGTGAATCCGGCCAAGTGCATCAACCTGCCGAAGTTCGATCTGAAGGAAAAGGCCAACGCCAACCTCGTCGTGCTCGACGCCAAGAGCGTCTGCGAAGCCTTCCGCTACCACAAGGCCCCGCTGCACGTCGTCTCCCACGGCAAGCTGCTCAAGGCTTCCGACCTCCGCGGCTGATTCCCGCCAGCCCCGCGCGGACCGGTCCCCAACAGGCCGGTCCGTTTTTTGCGCCCCAAGGAAATTGGACGTTGGACATTGGTCATTGGATAGTAAGCGTGTGGCGGGGGACCTCCTTACTTGATTGATCAGGGCGGGGCATAGTCGTGGTCCAACAGAAAGGACCCGACGATGTTTCACGTGAATCAGAA
>RZYG01000239.1 GCA_009930415.1 Spartobacteria bacterium
CGGATGGACACGGATGGGAAAACCCTCTGTGTTTCTCTGTGCGCTCTGTGGTTCAAACCCGTCTCCATTCGCGCCATTCGCGAGTTTCGTAGTTTGGGCTGTTGGCTTGCGGTTCACGGCTGTTCCTTCGCGCGGTACTCCGCGCCTGTTTCGGCCACTTGGGGCTTGGCCTTGTCCTGAACGTCTCCGGCCAGAAACACTCGGCGATAGAAATCGCCCAGGATGGGGCTCGCCAAAATATCGGCCTCCATCCGTTTTTCCCGTTCTTCGAAGGACAAGCCGGCATACCGCTTTTCGCACGCCTGCTGGCATTCTTCTTTCATTTTCACGCAGTCAAAAGTCTTAGTTTTCATAGCCCACCACTTCCAGAAAACTCCTCGTCGAAGCAGCCGCCGAACACGGAGGTGTCCAGATAGATCCGCGGAGTTTTCATCGCGCCCTCCCGGCAGCAGCCCGGCGCCCGCGGTGCGGCCGCCCTACCTTCGAAAACAAGGGGCGGCACAAGATTCCCGTTTCCGACACTTCCCGCGCCAGCGTGTTCGCCACGCGCTTCTGCGACTCGAATTCCTCCGGCGTCATCACGAACACGTCAAGCGCGACTTCAGGCCGCGGAAAGAGCCGGTGCGTCTTGAGCTGCACTTCGCGCGGGCTTTCCCGGCCGGCGTGCACCAGCAGCACGTCCACGTCGCTTTCCGGCCCCGCCTGCCCGGTCGCTCGCGAGCCGAACAGATAGATTTGCTGCGGGCGGATTTCGGCCGCAATAGTCGCCACCACGCGCCCGGCAATCGGGTCGGTCTGCATGCCCTTCAACGCTTCTCTGGATGCCTTTTGGTTCACAGGACGATTCCTTCGCGGACGACGTTCCAGCCCAAGGGGGATTGCCGCACCATGTCCCATTGCTCCGGCGAATAAATCAGGGCCGAGCACAGTCGATTCGTTTCGTTCAGCAGCTCCGCGCCGGCGGCGGACACCTTGTCTCGCGCCACCCGGTCGATCCGGTCCAACACCACCACGAAATCGAAATCCGACCCAGGCCGGGCATCGCCCCGTGCCTGAGAACCGAACAGCACGATGCTTTGCACCTGCTGCGCCAGCTCTGCCCGCACCGCCCGGGCATAGCGCCGCGCGATCTGCGGCGCGCGGCGCCGGCGGGGCAAGGGAGCAGTCTTATCAAAAATAGGGGTCGGCCCGTGAAACGTAGCATTTTGCGCGCCGCCGCCGGCCGCGTCCGCCCGGTCAACGCCCGGGCCTACAGGGCGGTCCTTCGCGCCATTCGCGATTTCCCGCCGCGGGCGGGCAAGCGTCGTTTGGGCTGTCGGCTTGCGGTTCATTGCGCCTGCCCCTTTTTCGCGGCTGGATTTGGTGCGATTAGGGTCAACAGCACGATGCGCATCTGCCCCGCGCGCCGAACGACGGCCCGGGCCTTGGCGGGCTTGGGATCGGCGCCTTCGTAGCGGGAAAGAACCGCAAAATCGTTCAGCAACCGGCAATCGGCCCGCCAAGGCTTCAGCGCCCGGGCGTCCGCCGGACTGGCTTCAAGCAACCGCAGAAGATCGTGGATCCGGGGCGGCACGATCCCGCGATGCAGCAGCAAGGCTTTCAGCATCTTTTCGATGGTTTGCTGCGCGTGGAAACAGACCGTGTCCCAGGGAATCCGGGACGACGCCAGGTTGTTCTCCACGTTCAACCAGTCGTTGTTGGCCTTCCGCAGCCAAACGGCAATGCCTTGGCTATTTGCGCGCATACAGAGTCCTGCCTTCGCTTTCGATTGCATCGATCAGAAATCCCGCGTTGCGGATCGCCCGTTTCGTTTCTTGCGGCGTGTACACCACGATATCCAGGGCCCAGGGCCGGTGGTCGAAAATCGCCCCCACCGCCGCGGATCGCTCAAACCGGTCCAGCCGGGTCTCCATCTCCACGAACAAATCGACGTCGCTGTCGGGGCGGGCATCGCCGCGGGCACGGCTGCCGAACAACACGATCCGGACCGGGTTGAATTCCCGGACGATCTGGACGGCGATGTCGGGGATGAGGCCGGCGGGCAGGCCGATGCCGGCGCCGGGCGGGACGGTGATTTTAGGCCGGTGCGGCGGCCATACCCCGCGCAGCGCCCTCCGGACGGACGTGCCGGAGCGCATCCCTCTGGGTACGGTCCGATACCGAGATGTTCGCGCAATCGTCACGGCTTCACTCTCCCAAAATCGAAAAAGGGGGCAGTTCTATGAAATGATGTTTTCCGCCGCTGCCCCGCCACCGAACCCGCCGGGTCCACGCCCCGGCCTACAGAAAATCCAGCCAAGGGGTCAGTCCTATGATTTGATGTTTTCCGCCGCTGCCCCGCCGCCGCAGAAGCCGAGCCAACCACGGATGCACACGGATGGACACGGATGGGAAAACCCTCTGTGTTTCTCTGTGCGCTCTGAGGTTCAAATCCCGATCCAAACAGCCGTCTCTCGCCAAGGACGCCAAGTTCGCCAAGGGAACCGAACAGCCCATCTCTCACAGAGCCACGGAGGGCACGAAGGTCCGTTCCCGCCCGGTCAACGCCCGGGCCTACAGATTCCGACCCTGTAGGCCACCGCGCCGAGGTGGCGGCTGTTCCGGCTGTTTGGTTCCAGTTCATCTCTGAAACTCTGTGGTTCAAATCCATCTTCATCGTCAATAAACCTCGTCGTGGGTGCCCAGTTCGATCAGAAAGACGGCATCTTCCTCCGTCTCGGCCTGCACGAACTCAAAAACGATCCGCAAGTCGTAGCCGGCGCTGCAGGCCCACGTGCCCGCCAACTTGCCTTTCAGCTTGTGGGTTTCCAATCGCGGGTCGAATGGATTTGCGGTCAACATATCCAAGGCTTCTTCCAGATCCTTTCGCAGTTCGGGGCGGCGTTCGGCCAGACGCCGGAAAGCGCGCCGGAACGAATTGCCCCAAACCAGCGTCCTCATTTTTCCAGATCCCTCATCAAATCGGCCACAGATCCCTTTTCCACTTCGCCGCGGGCGTATTCCGCCCGGGCTTCCCGCACGGACTGCGCAAGGGACTCCCGCTTCTGGTCGATCATGCGGCTTTTCAGAATCCGCACGAGATCCTCCTGCTGCTGGATGGGAAGCGCATCCGCCGCATCCAGCACCTCATCGAATATCGCTGCCAATTTCATCGCGTCATTCTCCCAAATTCCACAGCCGAATCACGGCGGGAGGCTTTTGCCCCTCGTCGTAGTAGCAGGCGACCGCTTCCCGCACGTTGGCCCGGACGTCCTCCAGGGTTTCGCCCTGGGTATGGATGCCCACGCCCAACGCCGAGGCCGCATAGCCGCCGTCCACTTCGTCCTCGCGCACCTCGAAGATGATTTCCTCGCTCATTGTTTCACCCTCCTGCAATCGATTCCATAAGGGGCTCCCATAGATCGATGTTTCCCGCCGTATGGATGGTTCCGCCGTTCGTCGTCTCAGAAACTTCAAAAGGGGTCAGCCCGTGAAACGTAGCATTTTGCGCGCCGCGGGCAGTCGAGCCGACCACGGATGCACACGGATGGACACGGATGGGAAAACCCTCTGTGTTTCTCTGTGCGCTCTGTGGTTCAAACCCGTCTCCATTCGCGCCATT
>RZYG01000044.1 GCA_009930415.1 Spartobacteria bacterium
ATCACGTGGGTGATGCCCATCGTGACGTCGTCCACGACGTTGCCGAGGTGGAACACCGGCGAACCGTCCGACCGCACGATCACGAAATCCTTGAGGTCTTCCGCTTTTTTCGCGATGTCGCCCTTGATCTCGTCGTGGAAGGAAATATCCGTGCCCGGCATCTTGAACACGATGCACTCGCCCTTGCCGGTGCCGCCCTTGTCCTCCCGGTAGGCCGCGCCCTTGGTTAGGAGCATTTCCGCGATTTCGAGATGGTGCGCCCGTTGCGTGCTCTGGTAGAGCGGCTCGCCGTCGTAGTCCAGCCCGAGCCAGGCCAGCGAATCCAGAACGGTTTTCACCGCCGCGGGCGTCGAGCGTTCGAGATCGGTGTCCTCGATGCGCAGGAGGAACTCGCCGCCTTCGTGGCGCGAGAACAACCAATTATAGATGGCGGCCCGGATGTTCCCGATGTGGACGTTGCCCGTCGGGCTGGGCGCGAAACGCGTGCGGATGGTCATAAAGCGGCGGTTCCTTTCGAAAATCGATCGGTCCGCATCCTACCCGCCCCCGCCCCGCCCGGCAAGCCCGGCGGAGGCCGCCCTTCCTGCCGAACGCATCTGCGATTGGGTGTTGTCCGCAATGGCCTTTGTAGCGTGGGGCTCCTGCCCCGCGCGGATTCTTCCAACCGCACGCGGCAGGAGCCGCGTGCCACGAAGACAACCCTTTACATCCCGATGACGCCAAGAATGCACCGGATCGCAGTTGCGCCGTTCCTGCCGGACGCATCTGCCCGCGCCTCAAGGCAGGCGCACGCGGAGCCGGTAGTGCCGCATCCGGTCGGGATCGGTCGCCGGATTGGTCACCGACAGTTCCGTGCCCATCGGCTGGAGGTTGGTCATTCCTTCCAGATCCGCCCACGGCGCGGGCTCCAGCCCGGGGGTCCATTGGACGCCGTACGTCCGGCCGGTGGAGGCCGGCCACTGATAGACGTGGCCGATGATCTCGCACTCCCGATTGGTCACGATCTCGTAGGGCTCTTCGTTCGTCCAGACCACGTCCCAGCAGTTCGAGCCGTACACCGGACCGACGTGCGTGAAGGCCAGCACCGACAGCCCGTTCGTCGGATCCGTGTCCATCACCCATTCGTCGCCGGTCGGCGCGCCGTCGCCGTCCGGATCGTCGTCCACCGCCGTCTCGAAATCGCCGGCAATGCCGTGCGCCGCCAACCACCACTGCGGCGTCGGCCGGTTGGTCGTGTAAATCGCCGCGAAGTGCGCCGTCACCGACTTCGCCGCATCCATTGTCAGCGACACCGGATTGTCGCCGCCCGTCGCGTCGCCCGACCAGTTCGCGAAGGCGAAATACGGATCGGCTTCCGCCAGGACCTGCGTCGCGACTCCCGCCGCCATCCAGCCGGTCTCCGGCCGGACCGAGCCATTCCCGGCCGATGCCGTCGCCAGCTGATAGTTCGTCGTCCACAGCCAAGTCAGCGTGGCGTCGTTGGTCACCATCATCGTCATCTGGGGTTCGGTTCCGCTGGCCGGCTCGTGCCCGGCCAGCGTCCAGCCGACGCAGACGTATTGGGTGGTCCCCTGCGTGTCGGACGACGCCACCGAGTTCGTCAGCACCGCGCCCTGCCGGTTCGTGTGGGTTCCCGCCGGCGGCGCACCCGTGCCGTGGGCCGTCTCGACCGACAGCCGCATCTGGATTTCCAAATACGTGAAGACATCGCTCTTCACCGTCTGGCCATGGCTCGTCGACTGCACCGCCACGTCGCCTGCGCCCCCCACCTCCGCCGCCCCCGCCAACACTACGATTTGCGTCGCGCTCTGGCTCACGATGGATTCCGCCGCCACCCCGCACAGCGTCACGTTCGTGACGTCCGACCCGTTCCCCAGGTCCGCCCCGCGGATGACGACCTCGAAGCCGCCCGCCCACGAGCCGCTGGCCGGATCGACGCCGGGGACGTCGCACGCGATCGAACGATACACGTTGGTTGTCGCGCCCGCGCCCGTTGCATCGGGCCCGAATCCCGCCACGGCATGCAACGCGCCGTCGTGAACGCAGCCGCCCACCGCAAACCGTCCGTTGGGCAGCGCCCCCTCCGCCTGCCATCGCGCGCCATCGAACCGGTAGACGTTGGTCAACCCGTCGCCAAAGTACGCGCCGGCCCACACGTGCAGACCGCCATCCAACACCCCGGACGATGCATACGCCATCGGCACCGGCAGGGGAACCGATTCCGTCCACCCGCTCCCGTCATAGGCATAAACCGCCGTCGATCCCGAACCATCCCCCATCCCGCCAATGGCCAGCAGCTTCCCGTCCCACGCGTTCGCTGTCACCGCCTCCATCCGTTCCGGCAGGCTCGCCACTTCGGTCCAGTTCGTCCCGTCGTACCGGTACACGTTCGTCCCGCCGCCCAGATAATACAGATGGTCTTCCCAAACCGCCGCGGCGCCCTTGGTGCGCGCCGCCGGCAACCCCTCCACTTCCGTCCACGTCGTCCCGTCAAACCGATAGACATTCGTGCGGGCCTCGATCCCATCCGTGCCCCCCAGCGCATACATGCGATCGCGGAACGTCGCCACGCTCAGGTCGTGCGCCGCCCCCGGCAGGCCCTCCACTTCCGTCCATGCCGCCCCATCCAACCGGTACACGTTCGTCGCGGACTGGGTGCTCCACCCCCCCACGTACTGCATGCCCCCCACGGCATACACGGAACCCTGGAAGCTCCCCGCTCCCAGATAGTACGTGGCCACCGGCAGTCCGGCCAATTCCTCCCAGCCGCAGATCATCCCCTCGAATCCGATCCGCCCCGGCGGGTTGTAGGTGTAGGCCCCGGCCAACGCGACGTCGCCGTTTTCCGAGGTCTGCACCACGATGTCCACCGCGCCATCCACGCCCGCCGGAGGCAGCGTCGCCGTGAACTCGTTCGGCCCGGTCTGCGTGAAGACTGCCGACGCCCCGCCCACCAAGACGTTCGTGATCGTCCCAAAGGCGCTGCCCGTCACCGTGATCGTGTTCTCGCCCGCGAATGGCCCCGAGACCACCGACACCTCGTAGCCCATCCCCGCCAAGTTCAGCACGAACGGCGAACCCGGCCCATCGTGGGTGAACTCCAGCGCGGCCGAATGCGCCCCCGCCGCCGTCGGCGCATAGACCAATTCAAAGCGCCCACTGCCTTCTGAATCCAACTGGCTGGGCATGCCCCCGCCCCCGCCCCGGCGTCCCGTTTCGTCCAACACCGCGAACATCTCCGCCGCCGCTCCGTTGGTGACGTAGGCACTGATCGTCAGCGTCTCGTTCCCGGGATTGCGGATCCAGAATCCGTTGGTCCGGCTGGCCCCCACCCGCACCGGGGCGAAGTCCGCGCCCGTCTCAAGCCGCGCCGTCTCGCCGCTCGCGATGTCCAGCCCCTCGCCCTCCATCGCGAAACCAGGCGCCATATACGTGAAGGCGTTGCTCTTGACCGTCTCGCCGTAGCTGGTCGAGAACACGCGCACGTCGCCCAGGCCGGCAGCGCCCGCCATTTCCGCCGTCACCCAAACCTGATCCACCGCCTGGCTCAAGACCGTCGCCGCCACCCCGCACAGCGTCACGTTCGTGATGTCCGCTCCGTTGCCGAGGTTCGCCCCGCTGATGACCACCTCGTAGCTGCCCGTCCACGAGCCGCTGGCGGGCTCGACGCCGACCGTCCACAACCCGAAGTTTTCGTTTGGATCCGGCACTACCAATAAGCCTTCTGGATCGTATCCCCACGTCACGATCGTGCCATCCGCCTTCAAGCCCATCGAATGGTAAGGTCCAGCCGCGATCGCCACGAAATCGGCGTTCGGCTCCGGCACCTCCATCGATTGGGCATCCCCCCAGACGACAACCGTACCGTCCGACTTCAACCCCAACGAATGCTGCCTTCCTGCCGCAACCGCCACAAAACCGGCATTCGTCGCCGGCGCCTCGGCTTGATGGTAGTCATTCAAGCCCCACGCCACAACCGTCCCGTCCGACTTCAACCCCAGCGAATACCACACCCCGGCCGCAACCGCCACGAAATCGGCGTTCGGCTCCGGCACCGACGCTTGATCGAAGTCGTCACTTCCCCAAGCCACGATCGTCCCGTTCGACTTCACCCCCAGCGAATGGTATTCTCCCGCCGCGATCGCCACGAAATCGGCGTTCGGCTCCGGCACGTTCGTTGCCCCGATGTTGATCGCCCCCCCCCACGCCACGATCGTTCCGTCCGACTTCAACCCCATCGAGTGCAGCCTTCCCGCCGCGACCCTGATGAAATCGGCATTCGGCGACGGCACCTCTGTCTGGTCGTAATCATTTCGACCCCACGCCACGATCGTTCCATCCGACTTCACCCCCAGCGAGTGCTGATCACCTGCGGCGACGGCCACGAAATTCGTATTCGGCGGCGGCACCGTCGCCTGCCCTTCGTTATTACTCTCTTCCCCCTCCAAATCATCGACTCCCCATCCCACCACCGTTCCGTCCGATTTCAATCCCAGTGCATGAGAGCCCCCGCCGGCGATATATTGCCCACCGGGAATGATCTCCCGACCCCAAATCTCCCCCGCCGGATTGACCGTGTACGCCCCAGCCAGGGCGATGTCGCCGTTGTCCGCGGTCTGCACCACGACGTCCACCGCGCCCGCCGCACCGACGGCCGGCAAAATGATCGTGAACCAATCGCTGCCGGCCGATGCGGGCGAGACGCCCGCGCTCCCGACCAGCACGTTCGTGATCGTGCCGAAGTTGCCATTGCTGACCGTCACCGTGTTGCCGCCCGCGAAGGGACCGTTGTCCGGCGCGACGTTGAACACCTTGACGACGTTTGTCACGTCGGGCGCCGCCGCGTAAATAGCGTTGCCCGCCTGCGAAGCTACCACCACCACGTCGCCCACTCCCGTGAACGCCAGGTTGGTCTCGCCGCTGATCGTCCCCGGCCCGTCCGTCACGGCAAAGGTGACCGGTTGGCCCGAGCCGCCGCCGGTCGCCGCCAGCCCGACGCTCGCGGAGGGTTTCTGCGGAGGAATCGGCGCGAAGGCGATGGACTGGCTGGTCTTGAACGTCGGGGTCAGGTTGTAGGCCCGGTCCATCATCAGGTTGAGCGGGTTGGCGTTGGTGACGACGTCGCCGATCCAGCCGGCGAACTCGTAGCCGTCGACCGGTGTGGCGGTAATGGAGAGGTTCGTTAAGGCAACATACCAGCCGTTCGGAAGATCGATGGATCCGTTGATGTCCGGGTTGATGGTCAGGTCGTATTTCGTGATCCAGTTCCAAACAAGGGTCGAGTGGTTCGTAATCGTGAAGCTGACCGCGTTGCTCGTGCCCGACTGCGGAACGCTGCCCGTGCCGCTCCAACCGACGCAAACGTGCTGAGTCGCCATATCCGCGGAAAGGACGGAGGCATCGACGGAGGCGTCGATCAATGCTCCCTGGAAGTGCCAGGTGGTGCCCATGTCTGGGGTGGGCGTGCCGTAGAGCGAGTCGACCGCAAGGGAGTTGGTGATCCGGATGAACGTCGGCGTCAGGTTGTAGGCCCGGTCCATGGTCAGGTTGAGCGGGTTGGCATTGGTGACGACGTCGCCGGTCCAGCCGGAGAACTCGTAGCCGTCGACCGGTGTGGCGGTAATGGAGAGATTGGTGGACGCGACATACCAGCCGTTTGGAAGATCAATGGAGCCGTTGATGTCCGGGTTGATGGTCAGGTCGTATTTCGTGATCCAGTTCCAAACAAGGGTCGAGTGGTCCGTAATCGTGAAGCTGACCGCGTTGCTCGTGCCCGACTCCGGGACGCTGCCCGTGCCGCTCCAGCCGACGCAGACGTGCTGAGTCGCCATATCGGCGGAAAGGACGGTGGCATCGACCAAGGCGTCGATCCAAGCTCCCTGGACGTGCCAGGTGGTGCCCGTGCCCGGGGTGGGCGTGCCGTGGAGCGAGCCGACCGTCAGGGAGTTGGTGATCAGGGTGATGACCAGCGTACCCGTGGCCTCGCCTTGCCAGTTGGCGTCCGCCACCGTGCCGGTGACGGCATAACTGCCCGCCGCCGTCGGCGCGGTCTCGCTGCCGTCATAGGTGAAGGCCACCGTCAGGCCTTCGGGGACGGTCGTCGCGGTGGCCGCCTTCGGCGTGCCGTCATAGGTCTGGTCCAGGTTCCCCAGTTCCACGGTCGCCGTCGCCTTGATCGCCGCGACGGTGCCCGTTACCGAAGCTTCTTCGTAGAAATCGTCCTGCGCCTTCGTCGCCACCACCGTGATCGTTCCGCTTCCGGCCGTGACCGCCAGATCCGTGTCCCCGACAATCGTCCCCGGCCCGCCCGTCACCGCATAGCTCACCGCGCCTGTTCCCGAGCCCCCCGACGTGGTCAGGCCATTCGTTGTCCCATACGCCTGCGGGCTCGCCGGCGCAAAGACCAGCGCTGCCTGCGCGCCACGCAGATACTCGAAGGCATTGCTCTTCACCGTCTCGCCAAAGCTGGTCGAGAACACCCGGACATCGCCGGTCCCGGCGGCGGCCGCCGCCCCCGCAACCACCCAGACTCTGCTCGCCGTCTGGCTGGCGATGGTGGCCGCCACCCCGCACAGCGTCGCGTTGGTGACGTCCGCGCCGTCGCCAAGATTCTCGCCGCTGATCGTCACGAAAGTCCCACCGGCCCAGGACGCGCTGGAGGGGCTGACGCCATGGGAATCGGCGCGCGCCGGATAGCGATACACGTTGGAGGAACGCCCGATGTTGTCCGATCCGCCCATCGCGTACACCTGCTCCTGATAGGTCGCGCCGCCATGGGAATAGAGCGGCCGGATCAGATTCGCGATCTGCGTCCAATTGGTGCCATCGAAGCGGTAGGTATCGTTGGAAGGACTCACGCTTGCCGTCCCGCCGTACGCCAAGAACGCCCCCCCTACGGTGGCGGCAGCGATGTATTTGCGCGGCGCAGGCAAACCCGCCACAAAGGTAAAATTCGTGCCGTCATACGTGAGCGCATTGGTCGAAGCGTTGTATCCGCCCACAATGTGCAGCTTCCCGCCGAGGAAATCCCCGCACAACCTCGCGTCGGGGCCCGACAAGCCCGCGACTTCCGACCAAGCCGTTCCATTGAAGCGATACACGTTCGTCTTGGGATTGGCGCCGCCATCCATCCCGCCAATGGCATACAGATATTCGCCGATCACCGCCGCCAGCACTGCGCCTCGCCCCGAGGGAAGCCCTGGTTCCTCCCTCCAATCGGTTCCATCGTAGCTGTACACGTTGGTAATCCCAAAAGGCGACATGCCGCCCACGCTATACAACCGGCCATTGTACACGGCCACTCCCGGGGTCGTCAGCGCTCTGGGCAGCGGGGCTTCCTCCACCCAGTTGGTGCCATCGAAGCTGAATACTTGATTCGTGCGGACGTTGTCGCGGTTGCCCGCCACCGAATACAGCTTGTTGCTGTACGCGACGGCACCCATGTAGCCGTATTTATCGGGCATGGGAACCGTCGTTTCCCACGCGCTCCAGTCCCACGGCGTGCTCGCGCCGATCAACCCCGCCGGATTCACCGTGTACGCCCCCGCCAGCGTCGTCTCCCCCGCGCTCGTGGATTGAATCACGATGTCCTTCGCTCCCGCGCTGCCCGTGGCCGGCGCAACGAACTCCACCCAGTCGGCCCCTTGGCCGAGGATCGCCCCCGCCACCCCGCCCACCAGCACGTTGGTGACATCCGTCCCGTTGCCGATCCCCGGCACGGCATTCGTCACCCGCACGACGTTGCCTCCCGCGAACGGCCCATTGCTGGGCGTCACGTCCGCCGCCGCCGCTACGATCGTGTACGAACTGATTCCCGTTCCTGTATCGGAACTGTAGGCCTGATCCCATGTCGTGATGCTGACGTTGGGATTGGACAGCGAGTCCAGCGCCGAATCGGTACTCATGCCGCCGGACGAATAGACGTCAAAATAGAACGTGCCGCTGCCCGTGAGGCCCAACGCCGACCTCGAGACCGTCATGGTGACCATACTTTGTGCCCCTGGAACGACCGAAGGGGCCGACAAAACATTTGGACCACTCCAAGACGCGCCGTCGTTATGGTACAACTCCGCGCCGCCGCCCCCATCCACCCAAGCCCCGATCCAGTAGTCCATTCCTCCGATGGGCGAATCCAGGTTGATCGGACGCCCCCAGCCGTTGCCCGACGTCGTCCCCGCACCGCCGGTCGCGATGCCGATCATGAATTTGCCCCAGTCCGAAAGGCTCAAGTTGCCATTCAAGGTCAGAACGAAAGTCAGATCGGTGGCGGTGTGCGAAACCTCCGCGCAGACGATATCCACCGTGCCATCCGTACTTACGCCCGGATCTAGGTCTTCGGTTGAATCGTTGTATGTCGTTGCCCCTAAAACCGGCACCACCAGCATCCACCCCACCCCCACGCCGGCGATCCACCCCCACCACCGAGGCCTCGCCGTCGGACTCATCCACCCCGCCAAACGCCAAGACCCACGCGCAACCTTGTTCATTAGCCTCTCCTGCTACGAGTTCCAACCCAGGCCCGCATATCGCCAAAGCCCACATGCCGGCCTGTTCACCGACGGAGTAATTTTGAAGAACTCAACCTCGCGCGTCTAACGTTTATTTAACATATGGTCGAAACGGTTGACTCGCGCTGTCTTTCCCCGTCCCATTCTCCGGCTCGGTTCAACACATGGATAATCCGCATATGTCGCTAAATCTGCCCGGCCGTCGCCGTCGCCCAGCAGCGGCGCGATCAAGCCTCGAGAAATTGCCTTCCCTTCTTCCCGGCGAAGTCATAATTCTTCCATCCATGAACTGTCCCCTGCCCACGCCGCGCTACGATGCGATCACCCTTGCCCACGGAGGCGGCGGGACGCTGACCGACGCGCTGATCCACGACGTCTTTCTGCCGGCGTTCGGCGCGCATTCCCCCGCCCCCCACGACGCCACGCTGTTTTCGCTGGGCGGGCGCCGCGCGGCGTTCACGACCGATTCCTACGTCGTCCAGCCCCTGTTCTTCCCCGGCGGCGACATCGGCACGCTGGCCGTCAACGGCACCGTCAACGACCTGCTGATGGCCGGGGCCAAACCCGTCGCGCTGACCGCCGGGTTCATCCTCGAGGAAGGTCTGCCGCTCGACACCCTGCGGCGCGTCGCAGCCTCCATGGGCGCGGCGGCGAAGACCGCCGGCGTGGCCATCATCGCGGGCGACACCAAGGTCATCGAGCGCGCGCGCGGCGACGGGCTCTACGTCAACACCAGCGGCGTCGGTGAAATCGTCGTGGCCGACCCCCTCGCGCCCGAGCGCATCCGCCCCGGCGATGCGATCCTCCTGACGGGCGATATCGCCCGGCACGGCATCGCCGTGATGGCCCAGCGCCACGGCCTGGCCTTCGAGCCGCCCATCGCGAGCGATTGCGCGTCGCTGCACGCGCCGTTCCTGGAGCTGTTCGCGCAAGGCCCCGTTCCCCATTGCGCGCGCGACCTCACCCGCGGCGGCCTCGGCGGCGCGCTGTGCGAACTGGCCGCCGCCGCCGGCGTGGCGATCCAGATCGACGAAGCCGCGATTCCTGTCGATCCGCCCGTGCGCGGCGCATGCGAATTGCTGGGGTTCGATCCGCTGTTCGTCGCCAACGAAGGGTGCGCGGCCCTGTTCGTCGCGCCGGGTGACGTCGAGGCGGCGCTGGCCGTGCTTCGGCGCCACCCCGCCACGGCCCGGGCCGTCGTCCTCGGCGACGTCGCCGAAGGCCGCGGCGTTTCCGCCCGCACGCCCCTCGGCACCGTCCGGCGCCTCGCGCCGCCGTCGGGCGAGCAGTTGCCGCGGATCTGTTGAAGCCGAATATTCGATGTTCAATAATCAATCTTCAATCGTCAATTGGCTGTTCACTTGATGATTGGATGTTGAATATTGGTTATTGAAAATTGATTTCTTGGCTTACTGCTCGTGGTCCTCGTAGAAGACCTCGCCGGTCTGCGCGTGGGCGATCCGGAAGTCCTCGATGTGCAGGTTCACGTCGCTGACGAACGTCAGGTGCGTGCGGCAGCGCTTCTCAAGGCCGATCAGCACCTGTTCGTCCTCGCGGCGCAGGCGTTCCATGATCATCGGATTGATGGAAATCCGCAGCGGGACTTCGCCGCGGTGCTGGTTCTTCTTGATGACTTCGAGGATGCGGCGCTGGATGCGCACGCTCATCGAGAGGTTCGAGAGCACCTTGCCGCGGCCATGGCAGTACGGGCAGTCGGCGTAGTTCGCCGCGCGCAGGCTTTCTTCCATGCGCTGGCGGGTCATTTCGATCAGGCCCAGTTGCGAGACCGGCAGGACGTTCGTGCGCGCCTTGTCGTTCTGCAGCGCTTCCTTGAGGGTCTTGTGCACCTGGTTCTGGTTCTTGCGCGATTTCATGTCGATGAAATCGATCACGACCAGGCCGCCGATGTTGCGCAGGCGCAGCTGGCGCGCGACTTCCTGGGCGGCCTCGACGTTGACCTGCAGGATGCTTTCCTCCTGCGTCTTGCCGCCCTTGTGCCGGCCGGTGTTCACGTCGATCGCCACCAGCGCTTCCGTCTCGTCGAAGATCAGATAGCCGCCGGACTTCAGCCACACCTTGCGGCGGAAGGCGCTCTCGAGCTGCTTCTCCACGTCGAAGTGCTCGAAGATCGGCACCGCGCCGTCGTAGAGCTTCACCCGGTTCTTGACGCCGCGCGAGATGCGCGCGGTCATGTCGCGGATGCGGTCGAAGGTCTCGCGCGCATCGATCACGATGCGATCGACCTCTTCGGTGAGCGAGTCGCGCACCACGCGCTCGACCAGGTCGGGCTCGTGGTAGAGGCAGCACGGGGACGGTTTGTTCTTGATGCCGTCCTCGATCTTCTGCCAGATGTCCAGCAGCCCGCGCAGGTCGCGCGCGAAGCTCGTGGCCCGCGAGCCTTCCGCGGAGGTGCGGATGATCAGGCCGAGGCTCGACGGGATCGGCAGGCGCCCCAGCACCTTTTTCAGGCGCTCCCGTTCCTTGCCGTCCTCGATCTTGCGCGACACGCCCTTGAGGCGGCTGCCGGGCATCATCACGAGGTAGCGGCCCGGGATGCTCAGGTTCGCCGTCACGCGCGGCCCCTTCGTGCCGATGGGCCCCTTGGTCACCTGCACGATGATCTCGCTGCCGGGCGGGAACTGTTTCGCCATCTCGCCGGGCTGCGACTTTTTCTTGCGCGGCCGGTTCGCCGCGATGCCTTCCTCGGCCTCCAGCCGCGCCGCGTCCTCCGGGATCATGTCCCAGTAGTGGATGAACGCGTTCTTCTTCATCCCGATGTCCACGAAGGCGGCCTGCAGGCCGTCCTCCATGTTCTGGATGCGGCCCTTGTAGATGCTCCCCACGATGCGCTCCTCGGTCGGGCGCTCGATGGCGAATTCCTCCAGATGTCCGCCTTCCATGATCGCCACGCGGGTCTCCAGGCTCTCCGCGTTGACGATGATTTCGCGCTTCGTCTTTTTTCTCAATCCGATCATTTTCAGCCAATCCCACATGATTCCACCTCGCGCCTCATGCGGCGCACATGCACGCTTTGCACAAGCCCGAAGCCAGCCAACGTGCTCACCATGAACGACCCGCCGCTGCTGACGAACGGGAGCGGCAGCCCCGTGATCGGCAGCAGGCCGATGGTCATTCCGACGTTCACGAACACGTGGCTGAACAGCAAGCCCGCGATACCCGTTGCCAGCAGGCTGCCGGCCGGATCGTTCGCCGTCCAGGCCGCGCGCACGTAGCGCGTCAGCAGGAGGGCGAAGACCAGCAGCAGCGCGCTGGCGCCAATAAACCCCGTCTCCTCGGCGATGACCGGGAAGATGAAGTCCGTGGGCGAAACCGTGCGGGGCAGGAAGCCCAGCACGTTTTGCGACCCGTTCAAGAATCCTTTGCCCCAGAAGCCGCCCGAGCCGACGGCGATGGCCGACTGCAAGGCGTTCCAGCCCGAACCCAGCGGATCCCGCGAAGGATCCAGGAACGTCAAGATGCGCTCGTGCTGGTAGTCGCTGAGCATGAACCGTCCCAGCGGCGACAGCGCGAGACCCACGGCGCCGGCGCCGAGCACGGCCAGGCCCAGCAGATAGCGGAACGCCGCGCCGGCCGCGAAAAGCACGATCACCGTCGTCGGCACCAGCACCGCGGCGGTGCCCAGGTCCGGTTCGACGAGGATCAGCCCGAACGGCAGCGCCATCAGCAGCAGGCCAACCGCGACGGTGGCGAACGACCGCGGTTCCAGCGCGCCGCCGCCCAGCACCCGCGCCAACAGCAGCACCAGCGCCACCTTGGCGAATTCCGACGGCTGCACCAGCACGCCGAACACGTTCAGCCACCGGGCGGCGCCGAACACCTTCGTGCCGAAAAGCAGCACCAGCGCCAGCAGCGCCAGCGCCGCGAGATACAGCCACCAGGCCGCCCGGATCCACAGCCGGTAGTCCACCAGCGCCAGCGCGGTGGCCAGGACGCAGCCCAGCGCCGCCCACCAGATCTGGCGGGCGAACCAGGCGCCGACGATGCCGGTTTCCTCCCCGCGCCACGACGCGCTGTAGATGAAGGACAATCCCGTGGCCAGCAGGATCGCCGCCAGCAACACCGCCAGCCAATCCTGCGCGGCGAGCAGGCGCCAAACCGTTTGCGCGCGCTTTTTCACGCGGGCTCCTCCTCCGGCGCGGCGGCGTCCGTTTCGGGCGGCGGCGCGACGTCCACCGGCGCCACCGGCGGCAGGCCGAGACCGTCCACGTCGTTGAAAACCTGCGTGAGCAGCTGCTTGACGCGCGGCGCGGCCGTCGTGCCGCCGCTGATCCCGTCTTCCACCAGCAACGCCACCGCGTAGCGCGGTTCGTCGTAGGGCGCGAACGCGATCATCCAAGTCATCTTGCGGCCGGAGCCCTTCACGCCGTATTCCGCCGTCCCGGTCTTCGCCGCCACGACGACGCCGGCCAGTTTCGCGCGCTTGCCGGAGCCGTCGGGTTCGTTCACCGCGTCGCGCATGCCGGCGCGCACCGCGGCGACGTGCCGCGCGTTCCAGCGGGGCCCGTCCGGTGCCGCTTCGGCGGGGATCTCGTTCGCGACGCCGGCGGACGACACGATCCGGGCCGCCAGCCGCGGCTGCCACAGCGTGCCGCCGTTGGCCAGCGCCGCCGCGTAGAGCCCCATCTGGAGAGGCGTCACCAACAGGGCACCCTGGCCGATCGACAGGTTGCAGGTGTCGCCGTCGCGCCAGCTGTCGCGGCGTTCCCGGCGTTTCCACGCGTCGTCCGGGACCAGCCCCGGCCGCTCGAAATCGAGGCTGATGCCGGTCGGCCGACCGAACCCGCAGTCGCGCGCCATGGCCTGCACCGCCTCCGGCCCGGCCGCCAGCGCCGCGTGGTACAAATAGACGTTGCAGGAATAGCGGATGGCCGATTGCAGATCGATGCTGCCGTGGCCCCAGTGCTGCCAGCAGCGGAACCGGGCCGAGCCCAGCTGGAAATAGCCGGGGCAACTGTAGCGCGTGTCCGCCGCGACCTTGCCGCCATGCAGCGCGGCCAGCAGCGTCACCGGCTTGAAGGTGCTGCCCGGCGCGTATTCTCCGCCCGCGGCGCGGTTGTAGAGCGGCCGGTCCGGGTCGTTCCGCAACGCGTCCCAGATCGCGGCCGGCACCGCCGGCACGAAATCGTTCGGGTCGAAGCCCGGCCGGCTCGCCAACGCCAGCACGTCGCCGTTGCGCGGATCGACCACGACGGCCGCCCCGCGCTGCCCCGCCAGCACCGCCTCGGCCGCGCGCTGGATGCGCGCATCCACCGCCAACGTGACGTCGCTGCCCGGGAGCGGCTCGCGGCGGGAGACTTCGTCGAACTTGAACCCGGCCACGTCCACCTGGATTTGCAGCTTGCCGCCCTCGAAGGCCCGCAGGACTCCGTCCAGGCGTTTTTCCACGCCCGACTTGCCTGCCATCTCCGGCAGGTAGTAATGGAACTTTTCCTGCGGATCGGCGGCGGCGCCGGTCAGCTTGGTTTCATCGGCCCGGCCCACGTAGCCCAACAGATGGCAGGCGGAATCGCCCTGCGGATAGATCCGCACCGGCTCGACGGTCAGTTCCGCGCCGGGAAATCCGGCGGCGCGCTCCAGAAAGCGCGCGACGGCCTCGGCATCCAGATCCCGCCAGGCGACCAGCGGCAGCGGCGTGCGGCGGCCCAGATGCAGGCGCACGTCCTGCGGTCCCATTTGCAGCGGCCGGTCCATCGTCTCGGCCAACCGATAGAGCGTCTCCATCACGCGGTCCACCGTCCGCTGGATGCCGCCCGGCTGGCGGAATTCCTCGAGATACAGCGATACGCAGAAGCTCGGCCGGTTGTCGGCCAGCGGCACGCCCTGCCGATCGAAGATGCGGCCGCGGATGCCGGGCAGGCGCACGCTGCGCAGGCTTTGCTTGGCCAGACGCCGCTGGTATTCCGTGCCCTGGGCCACCTGCAGGTTCCACAGCCGGAACGCCAGCGCGCCGAAACACGCGGCCATCAACAGCCAGACCAGCAACAGCCGCCAGACGTGGACGTCGGGAACTGAACGGGAACGGCCCATCAGGCGCGATCCTCCCAGGTTCCCAACCGGCGTTCCAGCCCGCGCATCAGGGCGAACAACAGGGGCACCAGCACCGCGGCCAACACCGCGGAGCCGGCCATGCGCCAGAGCATGTCGCGGCCCGTGAGCGCCACGAACCCCTTGGAGCGCAGCAACAGCGCCAGCGTGCCGGTCGCCGTGGCCGCGCACAGCGCGCCCACCCACGACGTCGTCGTGGCCCGGTCCGCGAAAAATTCCTTGCGCAGCAGCACCGCCAAGGTGCCCGCCGCCAGCAGCGAACACGACGAATAGCCCAGCGGCGCCAGGCTCAGCGCGTCTTCCACGAGGCCGGCCAAAATCGCGGCCGCCACGAAATAGCGGGCCTTCTTGTTGAGCGCCGCGTACAGCACCACGCCCAGCAGGATCGGAAACGCCGGTTGGCCCATGTAGCGCCAAGCCGGCAGGGCCGCCTGCAGCGTCCCGCCCAGCAGCAGCCAGAACAGCAGAATCAGCAGCTTCATGGGCCTTCCCCTTCCAGAAAACCCGTCTCCGCATCCAGCACGACGTCGGCCGGCACGGACTCGGCGCGCGCGGCCGCCAGATCCTTTTCCGTCGCGGCCACGAACGCGTATTCCAGCTTGCCCAGATCCGCCGCCAGTTCGATCCGCGCGGTCTGGTAGAGGCCCGACGCGTCCAGGACCACCTCCGCCACCCGTCCCACCGGCAGGCCTTTGGGGAACAATCCGCCCAGCCCGGACGTCACCACTTCATCCCCCGGCTGCACGTCGGCCGTCTTCAGCACGTAGTCCATGCGCACGGTCGGCGCCTCGCCCGGCTTGACGCCGGTTCCCTCCGCCACGCCGAATTCCCCCGACCGCTTCAGGCGCACCGCCACCTTGCAGGCGGGATCCGCCAGCAGCAGGACGTCCGCCGTGCGGCCCGACACCGCCACCGTCCGGCCGATCAAGCCGTCCGTCGTCAACACCGCGCGGCCTTCCGCAACGCCCGCGGCCGCGCCTTTGTCCAGGCGGACCGTCTGCCACCAGCCCGTGCTGTCGCGCCCGATCACTTCGCACGAAACCAGCTTGTTCGGAAAGCGCCGCGCGAACCCGAGCTGGTCGCGCAGCATCTGGTTGTCGCGGGCGAGTTCCTGCGCCATGCGCATTTCGCCGCGGAGATAGACGATTTCCTCTGAGAGCGCGCGGTTTTCCAGCGCCAGATCGCCGAGCCCGCGCACGTAGCGGACGATTTCCCGCAGTTCCCGCACGCCGCCCCGCAGGCCCGCCTGCAGCGGGCTGATGCCGTCGCGGACCGCGCCCTTCACCCGGCGCGAAGCCGCGTCCGGCAGGTTCAGCATCGCCAGCACGACCAAGCCGATCGCGCACAGCGCTATCCAACGTCGATCCTTCATCGTTCCTTACCGGTGTCCAAACACACCTTGCCTATGCGGAACGGAAGAGAGACGGAAAAGACGGGAGGACGGAACGTCCGCGCCTAGGCGCCGGACGATACCTTGCGCAGGAAGTTCAGCTCGTGCAGCACGACGCCCGTGCCCTCGGCCACCGCGCTGAGCGGGTCCTCGGCCACGTGCACCGGCAGCCCGGTCTGCTCCGCGAGCAGCTTGTCCATGCCCCGCAGCTGCGAGGTGCCCCCCGCCAGCACGATGCCCCGGTCCACCAGGTCGGAGGACAATTCCGGCGGGCAGCGCTCCAGCGTGATGCGGATCGCCTCGACGATGGCCGACACGGGCTCTTGGAGAGCCTCGCGGATTTCCTCGGAGGTGATCGTGAGCGTCTTGGGCAGGCCCGCGACCAGGTCGCGGCCCTTCACTTCCATGCTCATCTCCTCGCCGAGGGGATAGGCAGAGCCGATCGTGATCTTGATCTCTTCCGCCGTCCGTTCGCCGATCATCAGGTTGTAGACCCGCTTCAGGTATTGGACAATCGCCTCATCCATCTCGTCGCCGCCGACGCGGACGCTGCGGCTC
>RZYG01000240.1 GCA_009930415.1 Spartobacteria bacterium
GGGGAGACGAAAAGCAGTATCGGCAACCCGCTGCGTTCAAGTCTTGCGGAGCACCCACACGCGGGGGTTGGCGCGGTCGAGAACGGCCAGGCCGTAGCGGGCGCAAATCCACTCGAGCGATTCGCGGTGATAGAACGCGACGTGGGTTTCATCGCTGGCGTAGCCCCAGGTGCGGAACGCGTCCAGATCCTCCCACGGCGCGGTCATGACGGTCAGGATCCCGCCGGGCTTGAGCAGCGACAGCATCCGCGGCCATTCGTCCGCCGGCCGGTGGAAGTGCTCGACGACTTCGGTGGCGAACAGGAAATCGAACGTTCCGGCCGGCCATTCCGAAAAGAAAAACGGATCGTAGTTCTCGCAGCGCAGGCCGGCTTCTTTCAGCAGGAGGTGCAAGGTCGGGGTATGGCCGCAGCCGTAATCGAGCCCGCGCATCTCGGGTTTCAGGAACGGCAAGGCCGGTTCCACGGCCTGCCGCAGAAACGCGACGTAGCCCGCGTCCTCGGGCCCGTTCCAGTGCTTGGCATAGCGCTGTTTTTCGGCTTCCGCCAGAGGCAAATCGGCGGTCGCCGCGAAAACGAGCCGGCAACGCGAACAAAATCGCAGCGTCCGCTTGCGCATGTCCGGCACGCCGGCGAAGGGTCCCGGCGCACCGCACAGCGGGCAGATCTCGTCGCCGCCCGGCCTCATGGCGGCGCCGTCTCCGGCGCGCGGGCCAGATACAGGCCGTTCGCGGAAGGAACGCCCGTCAGCGGATTGTCGAAGGCGCAGACGCGCCCTTCGGCGTTGCCGAAAACCGCGCGCAGGGATTCCAGGAACGCCGCGTCGGGTTCGTCGTTGGACCACATCGCGAAAACGCCCCAGGGCTTGAGGAATCCCTTCAACCGCCGCAGGCCGTCCACCGAATAGAAATCCGCGTGCGCGGGATTGAGCAATTGCGACGGCGTGTGGTCGATGTCCAGCAGCACGGCGTCCCAGCGGCGGCCGGGCTGCTCCGGATCGAATCCCGCCCCGCGCGCCAAGGCGAAGAAATCGGCGTTCAGATAGGCGCAGCGCGGATCGTCGGTCAGCTTCCGGCCGTTGGGCACGAGGCCGCGCCGGTGCCAATCGATCACGGGTTCCAGGGCTTCGACGACGACCAGGCGCGCCACCTGCGGAAAGTCCAATGCGGCGGCGGCGGTATAGCCCAGGCCGAGCCCGCCGACGACGACGTCCCAATCGGTTCCCTGCAACGCGCCGAGCCCGAGGCGCGCCAGTTCGGCCTCGGCGACGTAGAAGAGGCTCGACATCAGGTATTCGCCGTTGAGCTTGACCTCGTAGGCCTCCGCGCCGTCGAGCGCGAGCACCTGCCGGCGCTGCAAAATCAATTCGCCCAGGCGCGTTTTCCGGTAGTCGAGCTCTGCGAATTGGGGATTCATGGTGCGTCGACCGTAGCACGGCCGCGCGGTGGACGCATCTTCCAAATGGCCCGCCCCGTTCCGCCCCCCCCAACGGCCTTGCGCCGTTGGCCTGCCCTTCGAAGCCTTGGCGAAGGAGGGAGGCAAAGTTGGCTCCCCCACGGCGCAAGGCCGTGGGGCCCGCCCGAACCGCGATCCACCGATTCATCCGGGCTTGCCTTGCGCGGCGGGATTCCGCGATGATCGGGGCATGAACGACGACGGTTTCACGTTCCTGCCCGGCGGCGTGCGCGTTTCGAAGTCCGACGTGCGGCTGGACGCGCTGGGCGCGCTGGACGAGCTCGACGCGGCGCTGGGGTTGCTGAAAGTCGCGCTGGCCGGAACCCCGGATGCGGCGCTCGCCGAAGCCATCCAGCGCGATTTGCTACGGATCGGCGGCGAACTCGCGACGGGCCGGCCCGCCTTGGCGCCGGACGCCGTCGCCGCGCTCGAAACCGAAACCGCGCGGCGGAACGCGACGCTGCCACCCCTGCGCGAATTCGTCGTGGCGGGCGCAAGCGAAGCCTCCGCCCGCGCGCATGCCGCGCGCGCGGTCTGCCGCCGGGCCGAACGCAACCTCGTCCGCGTGCGGGAAGCGCATCCGGCCATCGTCTTTTCCGCGGCCCTGGCCTACCTCAACCGCCTCTCCGGCCTGCTGTTCGCGCTGGCGCGCGCGGCGGAAAATCCTGATTTTACGTAGAACGTAAAAACTTTCGCGCGATTTTACGTAGAACGTAAAAACTTTGAAAAGGCGCGGGAATCAGCGCTTGGGGACGCGGTAGAGCTTGCGGAAGAGACCGGCGAGCAGGGGGTTTTGGGCGATGCAGAGGCGGCGGTTGAGTTCGCGGCAGGTGACGCCGCCCTGCATCTTGACGCGGCGCAGGGCGAAGAGCGGGGTGCCGGGGCGGTTGGCGCCGCAGTCCATGGAAAGCGCCGCTTCGTAGCCGGCGAGGAGCGCGGCTTCGATCGCGACGGAATCGTATTCGCCCCAGGGCCAGCTCAGCGCGCGGGAGGGCCGGCCGGTCAGGGCTTCGAGGCGCTCGCGGCAGAGGGTGAATTCGTGCAGGCAGAATTCGATGCGCTCGCCCGTGGTGCGCGCGGCGAGGCGGTTTTCAAGCAAATCGCCGGCAGCCGGCCAGAAGCCGTTGTGGGCATAGGCGGAGCCGCTGGGATAAAGCGGCAGGCCGTCGCGCACTTCGAGGTAGATGCCGTGGACGCCGGAATGGAGGTTGTCGGTGGCCATCTCGCCGATGGGCTGGTCGGAGCGGAAGCAGGTCTGGTGGGTATGGGTGTGGCCGAAGAGGGCGTGGCCCTGCTCCTCGACGAGGGCGCGCAGTTCATTGCGGTTCATGAAGGCGGTGGGATCGCCGCGCTCGATGGCGCGGTCCCAGGCGTCGCGCGCGACCGGCAATTCGCGCAGGTCGGCGCCGGCGACGGCCGCGTCGGGGCGGCGCGGCCCGTCGTGGAGATAGGCGGTGACGACGCCGAAGGCGGCCTTGAAACCGTAGTCGCGCAGGATCGGCGCGGCGTGCACCCAGTTGTCGAGATAGCAGTCGTCGAACGTGAGGGCGAAGGACAGCTTCGGAGGTTCGGCGCCGCCCTTGAGATAGTCGATGACCTGGTCGAGCGGGATCGCATGCCAGCCGTGCGCGGCAAGCCATTCGAGGTGCGCACGGAACTCGTCCGGGGCGATGCCGCACACCGGCGAGACGTTGCGGTAGCAGAGGATCGGGACGCTCGGCTTCATTCCGCGCACCATCGTAGGGAATCCGGAGGGCCGTGCCTAGTCTATTGTGGCGCGGTCGATTCGCCCGCGGTCGATTCGCCGGCATCGCCGCCGTGCTTGCGGAGCAGGCGGGCGTCGCGGGTGCCGGCGTAGAGGTCGAATTCGAGCAGGCGGCATTCGATGTCGCCGTTCCACATGGCGGTGCGCCGGCGGGGATGCAGGCCGATCTTGCGGCCGAGGGCGATGTTGCCGGTGAAGACGGCGGCGCGCATGCCCTGGCATTTCGCCTTGAGATAGGCGCCGATGCCTTCGTAGAGCGGCACGAGGCGGTCTTCGAGGCCCATGCGCTCGCCGTATTCGGGGTTCATGACGATCAGCGCCGGCGGCTTGGGCAGCGGCGTGTCGCGGAAATCGCAGGTATGGAAGCGGAT
>RZYG01000241.1 GCA_009930415.1 Spartobacteria bacterium
GCGAAGTCGTCCATGTTCGCGACGTAGACGGTGGCCTTGAGGACGTTCTTCGTTCCCAGGCCGGCGGCGGCGAGGATGGCGACGAGGTTCTGCAGCGCGCGGCGGGTCTGGGCCTCGACGCCTGCGGCGAACACGCCGGTGGCGGGATCGAGGCCGAGCTGGCCGGAAACGAAGAGCAGCCCGTTCTTCGAAACCGCCTGAGAGTAGGGTCCGATGGCGGCGGGGGCTTGGTCGGTCTGGATGACGTTCATGGCATTCCTCCGGAAAACGGGGCCATCATAGACCCCGTGCGGGGGGCGGAACAAGCGCGATTGCGGGGGAGCGCATATCCCGGCGTTTTGAATTTCCGTGGAGCCGATAACAAAAAGGCGCCCAGTTCCGAATTGGGTCATGGGTAGGGACGTCTCTCCGAGGCGTCCGCCAGTGAAATTCAACAGCCCGGACGGCTCGGAGAGCCGTCCCTACCTTCAGCGCCGGCCAGCTTGGGGATGGTCGGCGAGGTAAGTCCGGATGGGCTGGCCGTCGACGTAGAGATCTTCCAGCACGGCGAAGCCTTTATCGATGCGGACCTGGACGTAGGCGTTGCGGTTGCTGCGGACGCTGTTTTGCCGATAGATCCCTTCCGCCGCGGGCGCTTCGTTTTCGTCCATGTAGAACCGGTCGAAGGGCAGGCGGAGATGGACTTGGTTGCCGCCGACGTACTGGATTTTCGTGGTCAGGTAGGGCGCCGCGTCGGGCCGGTCGCGCCGCAGCTCTGCGAGCTTCGCGAAGCCTTCGGCGTCCTCTTCGAGCCGGACGTGGACGGTCTGGCCGCGCGCGAATTCGTGGCCGGGGGGCGCCGCGACGGAATTTCCGTCGAAGCCGAGCGCGACGTAACGGCCGCGGAAGGCGTCGTAGGGATCGACGGGCGCGGTGCGGAACTTGAAGGCCTGGCCGTGGGCGAGCACGCGCTCGCGCTTGAGGATCATGGCGGCGGGCACGGCGAGCTGGGCGACGAGCGCCAACCCGAAGAGTCCGAGCAGCAGGTGGGTTTTCATTGCGCCGCTCCTTTCTTCCGGGCGAGGACGAGATTGACGACGAGGAAGGCGAGGCCGAGCAGGACGAACACGACGCCGCGGAAGACGAAGCCGAGATCCTCGTCGAAGAACCGCAACAGGATCAGCGCGAAGACCACGACCAGGCCGAGGTTGACGGTCCCGCTGCGCCGGGCGCGGAAGCCCCGGACCAGCAGGCCGAGACCCACGACGAAGACGTAGAGGTTGAAGAGCGCGATGGCGGCGTTTTCCCCGCGGGGCTGGGCCGCCAGCGCGTAGCCCAGGACCGCGAGGATCGGCAGCGCGCCGATGAACAAGGCGTGGGACTTGCCGCGCCGCACGCTGCCGACGAGCAGGACGATGGCCGCTACCGGCAGGAGCGCGGCGAGGGCGTAGTCCAAGGTCGCGGCGAAGCCGTGGTAGGCCGCGCCGTGCCGCAGGTAGTGCCAGCCGATTTCCTGCCACGGCCAGTCGTAGGTGAGCAGGAACGCCAGCGCGACCCCGCCGACCGCGCCGAAGGTCTGGAAGGGTTTTTGCCAGACCGACGGCGCCTCGCCGAACCAGAACTCGCCGGCCAGGTAGAGGACCGCGAAGAGCGCGCCGTAGACGATGATCCAGAGCCCCGGCAGGATTTTTTCCAGCGTGATGCCGAGGGCGACGGACAGGGCGACGGCGAGGCCCCAGAACAGCAGGGCCGGGCGGGCGGCGTAGGGATTGCCGCGCGCCGCGGAAACGACGTGCGGCAGGATCAGCGCGGCCAGCGGCCAGAACGGCAGCGCCTGGCCGCCGTTGCTCTGGACGTCGCCGGCCCAGAACGCGAGGCCGGCCAGATAGACGAGCGCGGGGCCGGTGGCGTTCAGGAGATAGACGATCGGCAGCGCCAGCAGCATCCAGGTCAGCGCGAAGCGGCCGGCGTCGCTGGGAATATGGTAGGTCTGCGCAACGAGCGCGATGGCCGCGCCGACGGCGAGCGTCCAGAACAGGCCGAGGCCTTCGCGCCAGGCCGCGGACTCCCGGCCGGCGCGGAAGACCCACAGCGCCAGAAGCTGTGCGGCGACCAGCGGCGCGAAGGCCAGCGCGGTGCGCGCGGCGCGGGAGAGATCGGCCCAGTTGTGGGCCAGGAGGAGAATGAGGCCGAGGCCGACGAGCGTGCCGCCGAGGATGCCGAACACCGTCAGCGCCCAGTTGCGGCTCTTGCCCGCAGCCGTTCCGTAGTGCCGGCGCAGGCGCTCGGCGGTGGCGCCGTCGATGACCCCGCTTTCCAGCAGCGACGGCAATTCACCCAGAAACCAGCGGACGTATTTTGGCGACATCGGCGACCTCGCGTTTCCGCATAGGGTTATACGGCGTTGCGCGGGCCGGCGCAAGCGCGGAGCGGGGGCCGCGGCGGGTCAAGAGTCCGGGCGTTTGATCAGCCGCGGCCGGCGTGCCGCTGCTTGGCGAGGTAGTGCGCGCGCAGCTCGGTGATGGCCAGGAGGAACACCCGCGCCTGCATGGGGCCCATGGTGAAGGGATCGAAGACGCGGTGCGTGCTGTATTTGTGCAGCAGCGCCTGGGCGATTTCATCGGTGTGGACGTAGGCCATGGACCAGTTCTCGAATTCACGGAAAGGGACCTTCACGTATTCGAGCAGGGAGACGTCGGCGTGGCGAGGATCCCGGACGATGCGGTTGTAGAGTTCGTTGACGGCCTCCGGCGGGCCTTCGAGGATCTGCAGGAAGCCGCGCGGGGACGAGCACAGCGCGCCGGTGACGCCCAGTTTCCGGTTGTTGCGGCGGGAAACGTCCGCGATCTTTTCGACGGCGGCGTGGTCCAGTTTCTTCTTCAGGCGGCTCGCGTAGATCAATCGCACGATGTTCATGGGGGCTCCTGGTTGATCGCTGAAAACCGGTCGGTTCAGCCGTTGCGTTGGCGAAGGGCGTTTTGCTGTTTGGCGAGAAAGTCGGAGCGTTCCTGGGCGACGGCGATCAAGAAGCCGTGGGCTTGGACGGGGCCCATCTCGAAGGGATCGAAGACGTGCCGGGTGCTGAACTTGCGCAGCAAGGCGTGGGCAATTTCGTCGGCCCGGACGTACGCCATGGACCAGTTCTCGAAATCGCGGTAGGGGATGGGGCCGTATTCGAGCAAGGTGACGACCGAGTGGCGGGAGTCGCGGACGATGCGGTTGTAGAGCTCGTTGACGGTGTCGGCGGGTCCTTCGAGGATCTGCAGGAATCCGCGCGGCGAATAGCACAGCGCACCGGTGACGCCGAGTTTCTTGTTGTTGCGGCGGGAGACGGCCATGATTTTCCCCAGCGCGTCGGGGCCGCAATCTCTGGACAATCGGCTGGCATAGGTCAATCTCACGATGTTCATGGTGGCTCCTAATTGAACGAAGAGTCTACTCCAGACCGGCGAAAAGGCAAATCGAACGGGGACGAGGAAGCGCAACTCAACTCAACCAGGGGAGGTTTCATGGCCGATCGGCGTCGGCGCAGGTTGCCGGTGGATTCCGGGAGAAGATCTGGAGGGAGTATTTACCCATGGAGACGGTAGCGGTCGGCGGCTCGCCGG
>RZYG01000242.1 GCA_009930415.1 Spartobacteria bacterium
GCCCGCCGCCGTAGTCGGCCTGCACGAGGCGGCCGGCGTCGTCGTAGGCGTAGCCGGCTTGGTAGGCGGACGCGGCGGGCAGGGCGACGGCCAGCGGGAGGAGCAGGAGCGCGGGCCGAAGCCGGCGAAGGAGAAGCGACGGACCGGAGGATGCGTGCGGGTTCATGGCGGCTCCTTATTCTTTGTACAGCGGGGCGAAAAGATTCAGGCGGCCGTAGTCGGTCAGATCCCGTTCGGCCTGGTTCAGCGCGTCCATCGCCTCGCGGGCGCCGGCCATGTCGCCGGATTGCAGATGGGCGGCCACGCGCGAGAAGGCGTCGTTGCGGGTTTTCTGCAGGTCCGGATAGCGGCGGCCCTGGAAGCGGTTGGGCGCGAGGGGCGGCGGGGCGACGGCGGAACGGGCGTAATCGCGCAGGGCTTCGGGGCCGACCATCCAGTCGAGGATATCGCCGGGATTCGGCAGGGGCGCGGCCGGCGGCGCTTCCGCCCGGCGGATCGGTTTGTGCGCGGCCGCGGGGATGGCGTAGCGGCGCACGGGCGGCCGCAACCCGGCCGACCAGAGCGCGCCGGGACTGAAGAGGATTTCGGCGACGAGATCGTCCGCGCCCAGTTCCGTCAAGGACCCGGACAGCGGCGGGGTGGGCGCCGGGTCGGGCTCCGGGAACGGCTCGCGGTTGCCGGGCAAGTTGGCCGGGGTCAGAATGCCATCGTCGATCAGGGCCTTGGCCAACGTCTGGCCGGCGGGGTCTTCGCTGTTCAGGGTCCGAAACGCGATCCCAACCATCTTTTCCGGCGCGGAATCCTGCAAACGGGACAATTCGGAGGCCGGGGACGAGGATTGGGGTTCCAAGGAAACGGGCTGGTAGCGGGCCGTCTGCTTGTTCAGCGCCGGCACCCGGCCCAGCTGCGCGGCGATCTCCTGCGCCGGATCGGGCGGGCGCTGCGGCTGGCTGTCGAACGGCTGGCCATGGCAGGGCGCCGGATGCCGCGCCAGATGCTCGGCCTTGCGCCGCTCGAACCGGTCGTGCAATTGGCGCCGGACGTTCTCTTCGTTGACCCCGGCCAGCGCCAGGCCCCAGCGGATCTGATCCATGCTCAGGCCGTCCAGATCGACGTCCTGGAGCAGCAGGGCCATCAGCCCCATCATGCCGCCGGCGAGGTAGGCGTCCAGTTGCGCGTCGGTGAACACCTGGGCGCCCGACGCCCAGTTGACGAACAGCCCGGAGGGGTCCACGAACCGGATCGGGTCGCCGCCGGCGTACTGGTAGGGATTGAGGGCTTTGGGTTCGGCGAGCTGCGGCCAGAGGGGTTCGGGGGAGAGGAAACGGCCGATCGTGGCGTCGTACCAGCGCGCGCGCATCTGGTAGAGGGTGCCGGAAGCGCCGTCCTGTCGCACGCCCCAGGCGCCGGAGAAGGTGAACGGCTGCGTCACGGTCCCGGTGCTGGCGAGGATGCGGCCGTAGGGATCGTAGGCGTAGGCCGCGACGACGGCCTTGTTGGTGTCGGTCAGGGCCAGCGCATTGCCGGTCGCGTCGAAGTGGTAGAAGTAGACCTGGTTGCCGTCGGCGGCATCGATCACGTAGAGCAGGCGGCCGCCGGGGGTCCAGACGTAGTAGCGCAACGGGGCGCCGGTGGCGGCGTCGGTTTCGGCGACGAGCGGGGCGCCGGCGATGGCGGGATTGTAGAAGAACCGATTCGTGTTCCCGGCCTCCGCGCGCGTGCGGAGCTGGCCGAAGCCGTCGTAGGAGAGAGTCGATGGTTGGGGGTTGGTGGTGGATGGAACGATGGAAGTCAGCCGCGAGGCGCCGTCCCAGGCGAACGTCCGTTCCGGCGTGGCCGTCACGCGGCCGCGCGCGTCGTGGGCGAAGCCGGGCGAGGAAATCTGCGAGGCGGCGTCGAAGGTCAGCGACGCGATGGCGGTTTCGACGTGGCCCGACGGATCCAGCGGCGCGAAGCCGACGGCGTTGGTGAGGCGCCCGGACAGGTCGTAGGCCATTTCCAGATCGACTTGCTCGCCCGATTGCAGGCGCGTCAAGCGGTCGAGGTCGTCCCAGGTCGTGGTGATCACTTCGCCGTTGGGGAGGGTGACCGTGCGCAGGCGGCCGTCGGCGTCGTAGCCGAAATCGATCTGGGTGCCGGTCAGGCTGTCGGAGACGGCCGTCAGGCGGCCGGCCCCGCCGGGGTAGTTGTCGTACTCGTAATGGACGGCGAACGCGCCGTTGGAGTAGGCCGCCCATTCCAGGCGTCCGGCGGCGTCGTAGGCCGCGGCGTTGGTGACGCCGGCGTGGGCTTCGGAAACGAGGCGGCCTTCCGCGTCGTAGGCGCGGTCGACGTCGTTGGCCTGGGTCATGCGCCCCAGCGCGTCGCGCTGGAACTGGAGGTCGGGGCCGGCGGAGTGCTGGATGCGCAGCACGCGCCCGTTGGCGTCGCGGGTGAAGCCGGTCGTTTCGCCGCCGGGATGCACGAGATAGGCCAGCCGGCCGTTGGCGTCGTAGCCGTAGAGCGTGGCGCGGAAGAGCGGATCGGTGGCGGATTGCAGCCGGCCCATGGGGGAGTAGGCGAAGGTCCATTCGGCGCCGTTGAAGTCGGTGAGCGTTTCCAGTCGGCCCAGCGCGTTCCAGGCGTAGGCCACGGCGTTCGAGTCCGGCAACTGGATGCCGGCCGGGAGGCCGCGCGGATCGTAGGCGAAAGCCGTCGCGCGGCCGGCGGGATCGACGCCGGCCGTCGCACGGCCGCGGGCGTCGTAGGCGCGGGTGGACGTTTGACCGAGCGCGTTGGTGACGCGCACGACGCGGTGGAGCGCATCCAAGCCGAAGTCCGTCCGACGTCCCAGCGGCGTTTGGAGCGCGACGGGCGCGCCGGAGAGATTGCGTTCGACATGCCAGGTGCCCGTTGGCGTGATGAGGCCGGTGATCCGGCCGTTGGCGTCGCGGCTGAACTCCGTCCGCACGCCCGTGGCGTCGACGACGGCCATCAGACGTCCGACGAGATCGTATTCGTAGGCCATTGCGCGGCCCGTGCGATCCACGGCGTTGGTGAGCCGGCCGGCGGCGTCGTAGGTGAAGCGGTTGGTCTTCCCGAGCGGATCCACGGCGGCGGCCAGCCGGCCGTCGGCGTCGGTTTCGTAGCGGTTCGTGCGGCCGAGGGCGTCGACGACTGCGGCGAGCGCGCCAAACTCGTCGTAGGCATACTGGACGCGCGCGCCGTCGGGCCAAACGGTTTCCACGAGGCGGCGGGCGGCGTCGTAGCGGTTCGAGACGGGGCCGACGTCGGAATCGGACATGCGCTGGAGGGTGCCGTCGAGGTTGTAGGAATAGGTGGTGGCACCGCCGGCGGGATTGGTGACGGCCACGACGGCGCCGCGCGCGTCGTAGGCCACGCGCCAGGCGTGGACGGCTTCGTCGGTGAACGCGGCCGGCCGGCCGGCCGCGTCGTAGGAAATTTCCGTGCGGGCGTCGTCGGCGAAGGTCGTGCGGATGGGCCGGCCGGCGGCGTCGTACGCGAAGTGGGTGGCCTCGCCGAGGGGATTGGTGACGGCGGCCAGGCGGCCCATCGGGGTGTAGCCGAAGGTGGTCGCGTGGCCG
>RZYG01000243.1 GCA_009930415.1 Spartobacteria bacterium
TAACACGCAACGGATTAGTGGCCAGTGATTTAGTGATTATACCAACACAGGCACACTATTTAGCCGTAAAGGGATTACACAAGGCTTTAGAGTTAATAGATGATGTTAAACAGGTAAACCCAAGCCTTGAGCTTATAGGCATACTACCAACGATGCTACAGCACGGCACAAACGTAGGCGAGCTATTTATGGAGCAACTACAGAGTGATTACGCCGATAAAGTATTACCGCAAGCCATACCGCTAACTATTAAAGTTACCGAGAGCCAGCTAGTAGGCCAGCCATTACTGGATTACGCAGCAGAGCATAAGGCTAGCGAGGCATACACCGATTTAGCTAAACACATTATAACGAGATATGGAGCGTAACCGATGAGTAAAAAAGATGCACTAAGGCAAGCGTTTAACACTGATAAGCAACCGAGTAACCGAACGGCCGAGCGAGTGGCCAGCACGCCAGAGTTTACGCCGATAGAGCCGATGAGTTTAAGCACCAGCAAACGAACGGCAGCACCAGAGCCAGCCGAGCAGAGCCAGCAGGTTAAACGAGCCTACAACACGGCTAAACTACCGAGAGCCAAGCACGGCGTGATACGCACCAAACGGCATAGTTTTGAGATAACGCCAGAGCTACATAAAGAGATGTTACAAACGCTAGCCAAGTATACGGCCGATACAGGCGATAAGATAACCGCCAGCGAGTTTATACGCAAGGCGATTGCACGAGAGATTAGGGAGTTTAAGCGATGATTATAAAACCGAGTAACCGAACGGTTAAACCAGAGTAAGGATTATGGCATACTGTATAGCTAAAACTAAAGCAGGTAAGGATTGCACGGCACAAGCGATGCACGGAGCAGAGTATTGCTATAGGCATAACCCAGCTATTAGCGAGGATGATAAGCGAGGGGCCAGCAGACAAGGCGGCAAGGCCACGCAGGTATTAACCGATGCAGAGCCTGTTACATTACGCCGAGTAGAGAGCATTATAAGCCTGATAGAGAGCAATATAAACGATGTACGAACAGGCAAGATAGACCCTAGAGTGAGCAACGCAGTAGTGCAAAATGTTAACGCACTATTAAAGGTATATGAGCTAGCTATTGTAGATAGCCGAGTACGCAAACTAGAGCAACAGGCAGGCATTGATGTACCCGATGAGCTTATAAAGGCAGGGGATAACTAAGATATGGCATTACCAACACCAACCCCCGATGAGATGGCCAAGATAGAGCAGGCTAAGGCACACCACGCCGAGTTAAAGGCTAAAGGCGAGTATGAGGCCACAGTTAGCTATAAGCCAGTAAGAGCAGGCATTAACGCATTTAACAAAAAGCTAACCACTGTTACTAACTACCGTATAAGCGAGTTTTATAAGGCCAGCAAGGTAAGGCAGGCACTAGCCAGCGTTAAGCTTGCGATGCACTATTACAAGCACCCAGCGGAGGTAACACAGCTAGACGCTAACACGGCCACGGTTAACCGAGCCGATAGCGAGCTTATAGATAATGAGGCTATAAAGAGCCAGCTATTAAAGCACTTGCCAGCGGTTAAGCACCACTTAGAGAGCCTTGCGAGCGATTACCTTGCAGTTACCGAGTGGCACAAGATACCAGCCGATAACGATAAGGCGATAGAGCCACTAAAGGCCTATTTTGAGGCGTTACCAAACGGAGGCTTTAAGCTAAAGAGTGGCAAGCAAAAAGAGCTATTAGATGCACTAGCTAAACTACCTAAACACACCAGCACCAGCCTTATGCTAACCGAGCAGGCCGATGCAGAGCTATTATTACCGAGTGGCATAGTGGCCGTGCAAAAGCTAACCGAGCAGATAGGCATAGAGCCAGTAGGCGAGGTTATGGCATACCTAAACAGCAACCCAGCTACAGGCAGGCATAACACGGTTATAGGTGGCGATGGCACGCAGTATAAAGATAACGCCGATGTTATTACTACCGCCATACATATTAGCCATAAGATAGCACTAGAGTACTTAGTGGCCACGCTTGCACGGATGAGAGAGCAGGCCGATAAAAAAGGCCATTACACGCCGCCGAACATCCGAGATGATACCAGTGTTAACTATGTACCAAAACCACCGATTGAGGCCATTAACGAAACCCTTATAAAGCTAGCCAGCGAGCCAGAGGCCGAGGCCACGATTACCAAGATGTACGCCAACGAGCGAGAGCGGCAGCAAAAAAACGGCTTGCCAATAACTATAGATAGATTTGAGCAGCAGGCATTATTTGATGATATTAAGGTTAGGGGCGTAAGGGATATTAACAAGATACTTGATATAACCACCAGCCTAACCATACCAGCGTTTTATATGCTTAGTGGCCACTTGCAAGAGCTACAGCGAGAGAGCGGCAAACATATTGAGGAGCTTGTTATACCAGAGATGAGCATAACGGAGTTTATGAGGATTAACCCCCGATTTAACACCGCTAAGGCACGCAAAAAAGGCATAGGCAAGGAGCATAGAGAGGCAGCGATTAACTCATTAGATTTGTTACGCCGTGTACAGTACCCGATTAACAGGCCGATAAAAAAAGACGGTAAGACAGTAGGCTATGAGCTTGATAGCGTTAAGGTATACGATTACACGCTTATAACAGACGCAGATAAGAATATAACAAGCATCCGTAACTTGCAGTACAGCCGTGATTTTTTAGCCAAGTATAACCGCATCCTAGCAGTGCCATACGGCGAGGGATTTTATACACTAACCGAGATTACACACCAGCAGTTAGATATAACCATACAAACGATGTTTACGAGCAAGGCGAATATTAAACGCACTACAGCAGGCGAGCCACTGATTGTAGATGCTAAAGAGTTTAAAAAGATTTACAAGGATTACAGTTTATCGCATTTTTATCGCACACTAGCCAACGGATTAAACAAGCTAACCGAGATTAACGAGATTAGCCGATGGCACACGGCAGCAGGCGGCCAAGAGATTACCAGCCGAGAGCCGAGCAGCCAGACGCTATACATTTACCCAGCAGCGATACACGAGGCACTGATTACTAGCGATGAGCGTAAAGTTAAACAGATGGAGCAACGCCGCCGCTTGAGGGATTTAAAGAGCCTGATAACCCAGTACCGCAAGGATTTGAGGCAAAACAAAACCAGCAGCACGGAGTATTTAAAATACCTAGCCGATGATTTAGCGATTACACAGGCCGAGCTAAACGGCATACTAGCAGGCGATGAGCCGATAAATGATGAGTTATGGCACAAAATAAACGAGCTATGCAGCGATTTATAAGCAAAATACCCCCCCACCTATTCCTAAATATGGCCATTTACCCCCCCACCTATTCCTATTTACCCCCCCACCTATTCCTAAATTACCTCTGTATGATTTTGCTAACCCAAACCCATAAACATAAATACGGCTTTTTTGTTAAGCCGATTTATTAGTTTAGTAGGCTAAAGATATGGCACTATTAGAGGCTAAAACACTTGAGGATTTACGGAGCATACCGATTAAAGAGCTAGCGGAGCGGTTAGGCATTGAGTTAGGCCGAGGCCGAGCCAACGCCAGATGCTTTAA
>RZYG01000244.1 GCA_009930415.1 Spartobacteria bacterium
GCATTGGCCCTTGTAGCGTGGGGCTCCCGCCCCGCGCGGATTTTTCCAGCCGCACGCGGCAGGAGCCGCATGCCACGAAGGCCAGCATTTCCATCCCGACGACGCCAAGCATGCGCCGAATCGCAGATGCGCCCCACATGCCCCACTGCCCCACAGCGCAAACATCAGCAAGAAGCCAAAGAGGATGAGAAGAGGGATGACACGGTTGTAGCCGAGCTCAAAGCTATCAGCGAGAGACTGGATAAGATCGAAAAACTCACAGAACAAGCGGGTCCAGAGCGCCACCAGGTATCGGGTTCCCCTGACCCCTGAAATTCCCTTTTCGCGCCTTTCGCGAATTTCGTAGTGGCTGGCTTCAGGGCTTCTTGCCCGCGGCGCAGGTTTTGCCGGCGAAGGGGCAGCCGTCGCAGCCGGTGAGGCAGGCACAGGAGCGGTTGGCGTTGTCGCGCTGGGCTTTCCAGGTTCGGCGGACGCGCAGGGCCAGCCAGAGGGCCGCGGCCACGACGGCGACGCCAACGGCCGTCCAGTCGAGCCAAGTCGCGTTCATCCCCCCACCCCCCAGCCCAGCAGCATCCCCAACCGGAACACGGCGAAGGTGACGAGCCAGGCGATGGCGGTCATGCCCAGCAGCATGCCGAGCGCCCAGCCCCAGGAATCGGTCTCGCGCTTGGTGGCGGCGATGGTGGCCACGCAGGGCGCGCTGAGCAGGCAGAAGAGCATCATGGCCAGCCCTTGCAGCGGCGTGTAGTGCTCGCGCAGGGTCTGGCGCAGGCCTTCGGAGCCTTCGTCCGCGCTGCCGAGGGAGAATACGATGCCCATCTGCGCCACGAACACTTCCTTGGCGGCGAAGGCGCCCACCAGCGCCGTTCCCACGCGCCAGTCGAAGCCCAGCGGCCGAATCGCGGGCTCGATGGCCTTGCCGATGCGGCCGATGGCGGTGTATTCCAGCGCTTCGGCCTGTTCGGCGGCGGCCAGGGCGGCGGCGGCGGCGGGCGTGGCCGCGGCGGCGATCTCGGCCGCGTAGTCGCGGCTGAATTCGGCGCGCCGCGGGAAGGTCCCCAGCGCCCACAGCAGGATGGAAATGGCCAGGATGACCGTGCCGGCCTTTTGGAGGTACATCCAGGCGCGGTCCCACATGTGGATGCCGACGGAGCGCCAGGTCGGCAGGCGGTACGGCGGCAGTTCCATCACGAACGGGGCGCTCTCGCCCCGGAACAGCGTGCCGCGCAGCAGCCGCGCGACGAGGACGGCGACGAGGATGCCGGACATGTAGATGCCCCAGAGCACCCACCCGCGCCAGGGCGGCGCGAAAAAGGCCGGAATCAGCAGGGCGTAGATCGTCATGCGGGCCCCGCAGCTGACGAACGGCGCCACGAGGATCGTGGTGAAGCGGTCGCGCTTGTGTTCGAGCGTGCGCGTGGCCAGGATGGCCGGCACGGTGCAGCCCAGGCCGATCAGCATGGGGATGAAGCTCTTGCCGTGCAGGCCCATCTTGTGCATCACGCGGTCCATCAGGAACGCCACCCGCGCCATGTAGCCGGTGTCTTCCAGGAACGCGATGGCCAGGAACAGCAGCAGGATGTTCGGCAGGAAGGAAATCACCCCGCCCACCCCTCCGATGACGCCGTCGACGATCAGCGATTGCAGCAGCGGCGCGGCGCCGGCCGGCCAGGCCGCGACGATCCGCTCCGCCAGCCAACCCAGGCCGGCTTCGATCCACTGCATGGGCGGCTCGCCCAGCGCGAAGACGAGGTTGAACACGCCCCACATCAAAAACACGAAGATCGGCAGGCCCCACACGCGGTGCAGCATCAGGGAGTCGAGCCGCAGGGTGCGGGCGTGCCGCACGTGGGGCGAGGATTCGCGCGCGACGTCCACCGCCACGCCCAGCGCGAAGCCGTAGCGGGCTTCGGCCAGCTGGACGTCCAGCGGCCGCCCGCCGCGCTTTTCGAGGCGGGCGGTCTCGCGGCCCGCGGCTTCGCGCGCGGCGACCGGCGCGCGCGGATCCGGCAGGCCATCGAGGAGGGCGAGCGCCTGCCGGCGCGCGCTGACCGCGTCGTCGCCTTCGAACTGTTCCGCGACGGCCGCGATGGAGGCTTCCGCGTCGAGGCCGTAGAACACGCGCCCGGTGCAGGGCGCGCCGGCGGCGGCGACGTTGCGGGCGGCCGCCAGCAACGCGTCCGTGCCGTCGCCGTTGCTGCCGTTGGTGGGTACCACGGGGCCGCCCAGCAGCGCGGACATCAGTTCCAGGTCGAATTTCAGGCCGTGGGACTCCGCCTCGTCGCTCATGTTGAGGGCATAGACGAGCGGCACGCCCATTTCGGTGAGCTGCGCGGTCAGGTGCAGGTTGCGCTCGAGGTTCGTCGCGTCGAGCACCTGGATCACGACGCCGGCCGCGCCGGAAAGGATTTCGTCGCGCGCGATGGCTTCCTCGGGCGAGGCCGCCAGCAGGCTGTAGGTGCCCGGCAGGTCCACCAGCTCGATCGCGAGGCCGTCGCGGACGAACGTGGCCGATTTCTTTTCGACGGTGACGCCCGGATAGTTGCCGACGTGCTGGTGCGCGCCGGCCATCCAGTTGAACAGGCTGGTCTTGCCGCTGTTGGGATTGCCCGCCAGCAGGATCGTCAGCTTGGAATGCGTCGGTTGGGCGCCCATGGGTTTCCGTTCAGATGAGCCCCGGACGCCACTTCACGCGGATCTTCGAGGCTTCCGCCTTGCGCATGGAGAGCCGGTAACCGCGGACTTCCACGGCGATGGGATCGCCCAGCGGCGCGACGCGCTCGACGGCGATCAGCACGCCGGGCGTCACGCCCATTTCCACCAGCCGCTTGCGCAGGCTGCCATCGACGTCCACGGCCATCACCACGCCGCGCACGCCCTGGGGCAGCTCGTGGAGACCCGATTCCACGCCCGGCGCGCGCTCGCCCTTGGCGGTGGCGCGCACCGCGGACCATTTTTCGGCCATGCCCGGGTGGTTGCGCAAAAAATCGCCCAGCAGCGCCATGCGATCGAGCACCAGCGGCGTCACGTCGTGCTCCATGCCGCACGCCGTCACCTCCGCGTCCTCCTGGGCCAGACCGAGGGTTTCCGTGAAAAACCGCCGCAGGGCCACGTGGCGACCGGAGACGTCTTCGGCCACCTGCCGGCCTTTCGGGGTCAGCCCCACCGCACCGTACGGCGAGTAATCCAGCAGACCTTGGTCCTTCAGCGATTTGAGCGCGGCGGAGACGGTCGAAGGCTGCACGTCGAGGGCTTCCGCGATGTCCCCCGTCCGCGCGCCCCGCGGCGTTTCCGAAAGGCGCAGGATGGTCTCGAGATAATCTTCCGCTTTGGCGCTGAGCCGTTCGATTTTCATGGGATTTTCGGGGTTCCTCGAATTGTTGGAGACTTCAAACAATATCACGTGGATCGAAGATGTAAAGGGGGCGGCGGGTTGGGCCAACCCGCCCTTCTATGGGGACAGTCAAGCGATGGCGTCGTTTTTCTTTCTTCTTTCTTAGATTCCCAGGGTTGCTGATTCTGGA
>RZYG01000245.1 GCA_009930415.1 Spartobacteria bacterium
GGCGCGCGCCGATTCGATGGCGCTGAAATAGCCGAACGTCTGGCGGACGTACTGGATGTCGTTGTCGATGGTCTTGGGCACGCCCACGACGGCGATCGGGACCTGGCGGCGGGCGATTTCCTCGACGAGGGCATGGGAGCCCTTCTGGGTGCCGTCGCCGCCGACGCTCAGGAGAACGTCGATCTTCCGCTGGACGAGGAAGTCGACCATGTCGTCGATTTCCTGCTGGCCGCGGGAAGATGAGAGGATGGTGCCGCCGTCGCGGTGGACGTGGTCGACGAGTTCGGGGGTCAGGACAAGCGGGGATTCGGCCTTGAAGGTGAGGCCTTGGTACCCGTGGCGGATGCCGAGGACCTCGCGCACGCCGTAGTTGTGGTGCAGTTCGAGGAAGGCGGAGCGGATGACGTTGTTGAGGCCGGGGCACAGGCCGCCGCACGTGACGATGGCCGCGCGGGTTTTCCTGGGATCGAAGAAGATCTTTTGGCGCGGACCGGCTTTTTCGAAAAAGGTGTCGGCATCGACCGGTTCGCCGGGGGCGATCTCGACCTGGTGGCGGACGCGCGTTTTGTCGGAAATGAAATTGCCGATGCGGTCGCCGCGCTGGACGTTGAGCGCCAGCGGCGAATCGTGCAGGCACGGGCCGAGGTTGCGGATAGCGGTATCGATGACGGGGGGCATGGGGGTCTCCGGTGGCTTCAGGTCTGTTTGCGCGCCACGAGGCGCAGGCGATAGGTGATGGTCTTGGTGGACTGCGGGGGCAGGGTCAGCTCGAATTGCAGGGAGCGGGTCGTTTCCGTGCAGGGCAGCGAGGAGCGGACGAGGCTCCATTGCATGGGCGTCGCCGGCTTCTCGATCACCTGGATCCGGACGGGCGAGGCCAGGTCGTTGACGAGAACGATGGAATACTCCGCCTGGCGGGCGCCTTCGGGCAGCGGCTTGTCTTCCAGAAGCTGGCGGCTGGCGCGGACGGTTTCGACGGGCCCCAGATCGAGCCGGAAGGTGCCGGGGAACGGCGTGTGGAGGGCCCGGCCCGTTTGGAACGGCGCGCCGCGCGCCGCGCCGAGGAACACGTGCGCTTCGCCGGGGGGGAGCGGAAAGCCCAACCCCATGGTCGCGGCGTTGGGCACGAGCAGCACGCGTCGCAACGGCAGGCCGCCCTGCCGGGTCGGCGCGGGAATTTCGTCCGAATCGCAGACGTGCGCGATCTGGGCGGGCTTGCGCACCACGTGGGCGAATTGGATTTCAGCGGTGCCGGCGGGGAGAATGTCGGCCTCGGTTTGCAAAGGATAGACGGCCGGCACGAGCGGGGCGGCTTCCGCGGGCCGCAACCAGAGATCGGTCAGCGCGGTTTCGGGGTTCAGGGCGAGCAGGCCGAACGGCTTGGGCGGCGGCTGCAGGGCCGTATCCGTGCCGACGACCGAAATGCGCGCGCCGGGGAAGGTTGCCGCCGTGCCGTTGCGGATGCGCAGGTAGCCCATGAGATCGACCTGGACGGCTTCGATCGAGGTGGGGCCAATACCGCGGACGACGACGCGGTAGAAGGCGGACCAGTCGAAATCCGGCAGGCGATAAGTCAGGGAATGGCCCATGACGTGGGAGAGGGGCTGGGCCAGTTGGATTTCGAGCCGGTTGCGCGCGGGCGGTGGCGGCGGTTCGGGCCGGGGACGCCAGACCACGGGGGCGTCGTCCGCGGCGACGGGTTCGGCCGCCGCGGCGTCGAGCCAGCGCCACTCGCGGATCGGCCACGGCCGGCGGACGTTCCAGACCTGGAGCGTGTCGAGGTCGATTTGCGCGGGGGGATTCGCCCAGACGATGCGTTCGATTTCCTTTTCGCCGGAGGGCGGGAAGAATTCGCGCACCCAGGCCTGGCCTTGGCCGACGGTCAGCCGGGCGGGTTCGGCGCCGCCGGCCCGCGCGCCCGCCAGCACGAGCGCAACCAGCGCCGCGCGGCGGCAAAACGGATGGCGGAGCGCATTCATCGATGGCCGACAGCATAGGCGGCGCGCCGGCCCGCCGCAAGGCGAGATTGCCCCGCAACCGGGAACGCACGGAATTTCCCGCGGCGGATTGATTTCCGTCCCGGGCTCGGGTAGGTTGACGGGCCAAATGAGCGCGAAACGGAAAGTGGCGGTTTTGGTGGGCGACGGCATGGGCGACGAACCGGTGGCGGTGCTGGGCGGGAAGACCCCGCTGCAGGTGGCGCACATCCCGGCCATCCGGCGCGTCGCGGCGCTGGGGCAGGTCCAGCTCGTGCATACCGTGCCGGCCGGGCTGGCGCCGGGCAGCGACGTGGCGAACATGGGCCTGCTGGGCTACAACGCGAAGGAAAACTACACCGGCCGCGCGGCGATCGAAGCCGCGGGCGCGCGCATCCCGCTGGAAGCGGCGGACGTCGCCTACCGCACCAACCTGGTGACCCTCGCGGACGGCCAGATGCTGGATTATTCCGCCGGCGACATTTCCAACGAGGAAGCGCACCAGCTGGTCGCCGCGCTGAACGCGGCCGTGGCGCGCGACGGCCTGCGGTTCCACGGCGGCGTGAGCTATCGCCATCTGCTGATCTGGCGCAACGGGCCGCTCGAACTGGTCCTGACCCCGCCGCACGAAATTTCCGGCAAGCCGGTCGCCGGATTCCTGCCGAAGGGCCCGCGCGCGGAGGAATTCCTGGCGCTGATGGATCTCTCGCGGCACGTCTTCGCGGAACATCCCGTGAACCGCGAGCGCCTCGCGAAAGGCAAGCGCCCGGCCACCCAGATCTGGCCGTGGGGCTTCGGCAAGGCGATGGCGCTGGAGCGCTATCCGGACCGCTACGGGTTGCGGGGCGGCGTGATCACCGCCGTGGATCTCGTGCGCGGGCTGGCGGAACTGTGCGGACTGGAAGTCATTCCCGTTGCCGGCGCCACCGGCTGGATCGACACCAACTACGCCGGCAAGGCGCAGGCGGCGATCGACTGCCTGCGGCGGTCGGACTTCGTCTACGTGCACGTGGAAGCCCCGGACGAGTGCGGCCACAAGGGCATGGCGGAGGAAAAAGTCCGCGCGATCGAAAATTTCGACCGCCAGGTCGTCGCGCCCGTCTGGGCCGCGCTGGAAGCGGACGGCGAACCGTACCGGCTGATCGTCTGCACCGACCACCGCACCCCGATCGCGAAGCGGGGACACACCTCCGATCCGGTGCCGTTCGCCTGGGTGGATGGCCCGCTGGGCGCCGGCGCGTCGTCGGCTGCGGAAGCGGCGTTCGACGAATTCCTGCCGGCGGCGGGGCAACCGCCGCTGGTGTGCGACGTCGTCTCCAGGCTGTTGAAGTAGCCGCTCAGGACAGGCGGTAGTCCGGCCCGACGCCGTGCCGCGGCGTTTGCCAGTCGATGTTGTCGAACGGGCACTTGAGGGTGCAGCAGCGGCATTGCACGCAGTTTTCCGCGCGGATGGCGATGGATTCGCCGGCGCCGGCCGCATAGACGTTGGCGGGGCAGAACCGGGTGCAGGGGGCGGCGTGGAGCCGGAAGCACGCGCGGCATTT
>RZYG01000246.1 GCA_009930415.1 Spartobacteria bacterium
TGCCTGTTCGAGCCCGCCGCGCGCGTTTTCGACCTGCCGTCGGCTCGTTTTGGCCAAGAAGGGCTCCGCAAACGCCGCACGTTGGCCGGAATTTGGCAGTTGGCGGGCTTGGAGCCCCGGATTTTCTCGTTTCGGGCTAATCCGATCGCATTTCAGTGGTATTCGCACAAGTTTTTGAGGCTATTGACGCCTTTTTTCATCTTGGCGGCGATGGGGGCGGCGGGAATGATGGAAAATTGGAAGGATGGGGAATGGGGGTGGGCGGGAATCGTCTTTTGGCTGATGATAGGCTGTGCGGTGGCCAGTTTTTTGGCCTTTTTGGGCGAAAAACGGGTAAAATCACGAATTTTAGGACTTTTGGGGTCTTTTTTCGGTGTCAATTGGGCGTTGCTGCAAGCCGCGGGAGATGCGTGGACGGGGCGCTTCGATGCCAAATGGGTAAAATCGGTCGGGCACGGGCAACCGAAGGCATAGAATCGCAGATGCGCCCTGGACGGAAAGCCGGACGATATTATTCTTGCAAACATTATTCTAAAGCGCATAATTCTCAAAAATGAATTTCTTGAATCGAACCTTGGAGATGCGGCGGCTGGACCGGTTGCTGGAAGGCGGCGGGCTGGGCGTGGTGTGGGGGCGGCGCCGGATTGGAAAGACCCGTTTGCTTCTGGAGTGGTGCCGCCGCCATCGGGGGCTGTACGCCGTGGCCGATCTCTCCGCGCCGGGGATTCAGCGCCGGTATTTGGCCGAAGCCGTTGGCGGAACGCTCCGGGGATTTGAGGAAGTCGAATATCCGGATTGGCGTACCTTGCTTGAACGACTGGCCCGGGACAGTCGGGCGACCGGATGGCGGGGGCCCCTGGTGTTCGATGAACTTCCTTATTGGATCGGCACCAGCCCGGAATTGCCGAGCATTCTCCAGCGCTGGATCGATCACGACGCCAAACAGGCCGGGTTGGCGGTCGTGCTGGCGGGTTCCAGCCAGCGCATGATGCAGGGGTTGGCGCTGGATGCGTCGTCCCCCCTCTATGGGCGCGCCCGGGAAGCGATGAACCTGCCGCCCTTGGGGGCCGGATATATCCAGGAAGCGCTTGGGCTTCGCCAAGCCAGCGCCGCCGTCGCCGCCTATGCCATGTGGGGCGGAGTTCCGCGCTACTGGGAATTGGCGCAGCCGTTTGGCATCGATCTGGAAGGTGGATTGGATGCCAACATGCTGGATCCGGCCGGTCCGCTGCATCTCGAGCCCGATCGTCTGCTTCTTGAGGAGATGCCCGCCGCGCAATCGTTGCGCCCCGTTTTGGATGCGGTCGGACTGGGCGCGCATCGCTTGACCGAAGTGGCCGCTCGCATTGGCTGCCCGGCCACGGCGTTGAGCCGATCGCTGCGGCGGTTGCAGGACATGGGCCTGCTGGAACGGCAGGTTCCCTTCGGCGAGAACGAACGTTCCGGCAAGCGGGCGTTGTACAAAATCGCCGATCCGTTTTTCCGGACGTGGTTTCGCCTGGTGGCTTCGCATCGGGCTTTCCTGGCGGCGGCGACTCCCGCGCAACGGAAGGCTCTTTGGAAAAAACAGGGGCCGGGATTGGTGGCGGAGGCATGGGAAAACCTGTGTCGCCAATCCGTTCCGCGATTATTCGCCAAGGACGATTCGGCGGCTTGGCTGCCCGCCCGGAGATATTGGCGCGGAAACGGGCCCGAATGGGACATCGTCGCCCGATCGGTTTCCGGGGACAAAGTGTTGTTGGGCGAAGTGAAGTGGGGCATCGGAGCCCGTGCGCAGCCCGCCGTGGAAGAGGCCATTGCCGCGCTCGCCGGCAAGGGCCTGCCGCCCCTCCAGGAACTGTCGGGCGCGGAAATCGTCCGCGCCGTCTTCGTGCCCGATGCAAAACAGGGCTGCGTTCAAGGCGTGCAGATCGTCAATGCGGAGCAAGTGTTGAAAGCCTGTGGATGACGACATGACGAAAACGGCGAAAATCGGCTGGAACGGCCTCTTGGCGGTCGGACTGGCGGCGGGGCTGGCCTGGACGGCCTATAGCGCGCAGCGGGGCTGGACGATGCACGGCTGGTCGGATGCTTCCCGGCAGTGGGTCGTGTGCCAGTACGTGCGGGCGCGCATCAATCCCTACGAACTCGCGCAACGGCTGTTGCGCGACACGTTCGGGCCGGCCACGGGGCCCGACCGCGTGCGGCTGAAAGAGCATCGGATCTATTCCATCTCCAGCGCGAACTGGACCCCGGAAACGCCCGGGATGCTGCCCGGCCAGCCGCCGCCCGAAGCGACCTATCCGCCGTCCACGATGTCCATGCTGCTGCCGACGATCGGGTTTTTGCCGGAACGGAGACTGTTGCCGGTCTATACGACCGCGAACCTGGTGTTCCTGGCGCTGCTGCTGGTCCAGTTGGCGCAGTGGTTCCGTGCCGAAACGCGTTGGTCGCGCGGCGCCGCTTGGGGCACGGCGGTCGCTCTGGGCATGCTCTGGCCGCCGCTGCAATATGGGATCCAGAACGGCCAGGCCGGCATCGTCTCGATGCTGTGCGCCTGGCTGGCGGTCCGGCGCAGCGACCGCACGCCGGTGGCGGCGGGATTCCTGTTTCTGGCCGCGCTGGTCAAGCCGTCCATGGCGCTGCTGTTTTTCATCGTGCCGCTGGTGCGGGGCAACTGGCGGCCGATCTGGACCGCGTTTTTCGCGGGGCTGCTGCTGACGATCCTGCCGGCCGTTTGGCTCCGCGAATGGCCGTGGGTGCTGCTCGCCCAATGGGTGGACCTGTGCCGCTACGTCCTGCAAGGCGCTTTCACCGTGCAGGAGGTGCTCAATGCGCTGGGATGGGAGAACACGGGCCGGGGCCTGGCGGTCGTCCTGGGCATCTGGGGGGCAACGCTGGCCTGGTGCGTCCGCCATCGACGGGCCCGGACGGAAGCGCTGTTCGCCTTGCTGGCTCTCGCCAATCTGGCCTGGACCTATCACGAACGGCACGATTTCGTGCTGCTGGCGTTCCTGCTGGTCTGGTTCGCCGCCCAGGCGGCGACGCCGGAACGGCGCGGGCGCGGGTGGCTGGGCCTGGCGCTGTGCGCCGTGCTGGGCGCGGCGCTGGCGGACGTCTTCTACGTTCCGGATCTGCCCTGGGCCCATGCCGTGCGCTGGGCGGGGCGGCTCGCGATTCCCGCGCTGTGGGCGCTGACGACCTTGGACGTCCGCGCGTCGGACGCAGAAAACAGAGACCAGAGGACAGAAGACGGCAAAACCCTTGAAACGGGTTTCGTTTGACGTAGGCCGACAAGGATTCTTCAGAAGGTTTCAGGTTGCAGGTTGAAAAGGGGTTGCAGGTTCAAGGTTGCAGGGTTCAGGTTGCAGGTTTCCGGACCTCGGACCTCGCCCCCGCCCTGAGCTTGCCGAAGGGCCTCCCTCCTTGAACATTGGATATTGGATGTTGAATATTGAATATTGAAATCTCCCCCCGGCACGGGGTCGTGCCGGCTCCAAGCAGCCAGCCGATCCGCCCGGTCAGCGCC
>RZYG01000247.1 GCA_009930415.1 Spartobacteria bacterium
CAGCAACTGCGCCAAGATCTCGCCGCGCCGCGCCATCTTGCGCGCGGTTTCCCCGTCCGCCGGCGGCGCGCCGAAATGCGCCGGCAAGACCTTTTCGTCGACCAGCGGGATTTCATCCTTGTAGAGTTCGATCGTTTCGAACTGCGCGTCCGGATGCTTCGCTTTCAGGGCGGCCGCAAACGCCTGCTCGATCCGCAAGCTGGCCGATTGCTCCACCGGTTTCGGATTCGCCAATACTCGCAATACCTTCATCGGATTCTCCTGGGTTGGGCGCCCATCATACCACGTTCAAGATGCGCTCGCAAAGTTCCGGAAAACTCCACCCATGCGCTCGCGCCGCATCGGGCAGGAGGCTGACCGCCGTCATGCCCGGAATGTTGTTCAGTTCCAGCACGAAGAACTTCCCGTCCGGCCGCAGGCGGATATCCACCCGCCCCATGCCCGCGCAACCCAGCGCCCGGAACGTCGCCTGCGCCGCCTGTTGGCAGGCCCGGGCGATTTCCGCGGGGATTTCGGCCGGGATCTTGTGCGCCGACTTGCCCGGCGTGTACTTCTGTTCGTAATCGAAATTGCCGTCGGCCGTCACGATTTCCACCACCGGAAACACCGCGTCGCCGACCATTCCCACCGTCAGTTCCTGGCCGGGGATGAATTCCTCCACCAGCGCAAGCCCATCGCAGGCCAACGCCCGCGCCAACGCCGCCGGCCACTCCGCCTCCGCGAACACGCGCGACATCCCCACGCTGGACCCCTGCCGCACCGGCTTGACCACCACCGGCAGCGGCAACGTGCGCGGCTGCCCTTCGCGCAGGAATTCGTAAACCGGCGTCGGAATCCCCGCCGCGGCGAGGATCGGCTTGCTTGCCGACTTGTCGAACGACCGCGCGCACGCCTCCGGACTCGATCCCGTATGCAGAACGCCCCGCCGGCGCAGCTCCGCCTGGATGCCGCCATCCTCGCCGAACTGCCCGTGCATCGCCACGAAGGCGATTTCGGTGCCCGGCGGGATCGCAAACGAACCGTCCCGCCCCACCTCGACCTCGGCGACCTCGTAGCCCCGCTCCCGCAGCGCCTGCGCCACCGCCGCCCCCGACCGCAGCGACACTTCCCGCTCCGACGACGGCCCGCCCTTCAGCACCGTCACCTTTTGAAATCGTTTCTTGCCACCTATGGCCATAATACCCTTACTAATACCCTTACTTGGAGGTACTACCCTTATTCTTCACCAGTTGCCAGCGGGCGGCGGGTCCCCGTCCAGCGCAGGTGACATCCCCCTTCGCTTTCCATTCGGATAGAAGGGATTGGATCCAATCGCGACCCACCCCAGGACAGGCTTTTTCGACATCCACCAACCGGAAAGGACCGGAACACCGGCGGATGGCTTCTAAAACCAACTCGGTTTTTTCGCCCTTAGGAGAGGAGGTTGTCCCGGCCCTCTCCGCAAATTCATCGTAGGCCTTCTTGAGGATGAACAACAGATAGCCCACATAAGGCCAAGGGTTATGCCGCCCCTCGTGCCAGCCTTGCGAGCTTTGCTGCAGCGTTTCGTAGTAGCGCTCCTTGTTCTCCTCGATTAGCCGCTCCAAGCTGATGTAGCGGCCAACTTCCACGCCAAGATGGTAGGCGGTCAGCAGGAGGAGCAGCCGCGAGACGCGCCCGTTGCCATCGCGAAACGGATGGATGCACAGGAAATCCAGGTTGAAAGCCGCGAGAACGATCAACGGCGAAACATCGCGTTCCCGGCTCTGTTCCTGCCAAAGCGCCGCCAGCCGACGCGTGCAATCCGGCGTCTCCGCCGGCGACACGCTGCGGAAGCGAACCCGCTCGCCGCCGCCCGGGAGCTTTTCAATGATATCGACCGGCTTGTCTTTATACCGTCCCGCGTCCCAGACGTTGCCGCGCGAAAGCCGATGAAGTTGGAGAATTGTTTCTTCCGTCACCGGCACGTTCGAAGGGTCGGAATGAATCCAATTCAAGGCGTCCCGATAGCCGGCCACCTCCTCCTCGTCGCGGTTCTTCAGCCCCGAATGGCCAAACACCACCGTGCCGACGCGCGCCGGCGCGATTTCCACGCCTTCGATGCGGTTCGACGAAACGGCGCTCTGCGCGATGGCATGTTCCTTGAGCGCCTTCAACCGCTGGGGCGACTGCCGGGCGAACAACTCCTGCAATCCCTGGGCCTTGCCGAGATCCGATAAATACCACGACACGGACATGGGGACTTGGATCCGTCGGTCTTGGATGAGTTCAAGCGTCTTCACCGGCTCAGATCCTCCCGCCTGCCGCCACTTTCCGAAATCTCTTCTCGCCGCTCATGTCGCCCTGTCTTGGGTTTTTCCACGCCATGGAAAACTTTCCGCACTCTACGCCCCCGCCCCCCGCGGTTCAACGCCGATCGCATCTGCCGACCGGTGCGGACGACGTCGGGTTCTCATCCGGGATTCAATCCGGACAGCCCGGACGGCGCGGCGCGCCGTCCCTACCCTCCCGCCTCGCGATTCCATTGGTAGGGACGCCGCGCCGCCGGCGTCCGCGGTTTTCCAAGCCAGCAGCCCGGACGGCGTGCCGTCCCAACCTGCCCATCCGCCGGCCGGCACTTGACGGGGCGGGACGATTAGGGGAAAACCGTGCCCATGAACGTCGACGGCAAGCATTACCGCACCATCTGGCTGGAAGCCCCCGATTGCGTGCGCATCATCGACCAGGCCCTCCTGCCCCACCGGTTTGCCTTCATGGACTTGCGTACCCCTGCGGAAATGGGCACCGCCATCCGGAACATGAATCTGCGCGGCGCGGGGCTGATCGGCTGCGCCGCGGCCTGGGGCGTCTATCTCGCCGTTCGCCGGCACGCCGACGCGCCTGATTTCGCCGCGCAGATCGCGGCCGAATCCGCCGCGCTCCACGCCACGCGCCCCACGGCCAGGAACCTCGAGTGGGCCCTCGTCCGCATGCAAAAGGTTCTCGCCGGCTGCGCGCCGGCGGACCGCATCGAAACCGCCCGGCGCGAAGCCCAGGCCATCACCGACGAAGACGCCGAATTCAGCCGCCGGATAGGCCAGCACGGACTGGAAATTATCCGCGAAATCGCCGCGCGCAAGCCCGGGCAGCCCGTCAACGTTCTCACCCACTGCAACGCCGGCTGGCTGGCGTTCGTGGACCACGGCACCGCCCTGGCCCCCGTCTATGCCGCGTTCGACGCCGGCATCCCCATTCAGGTCTGGGTGGACGAGACCCGCCCGCGCAACCAGGGGGCCTCGCTCACCACGTGGGAACTCGGCCACCACGGCGTGCCGCACACCCTCATCCCCGACAACGCCGGCGGCCATTTGATGCAGCACGGGCTCGTCGACGTCGTGTTCGTCGGTTGCGACCGCTGCACCGCCGCCGGCGACGTCGCCAACAAGATCGGCACCTATCTCAAGGCCCTCGCCGCGCGCGACAACGGCGTGCCGTTCTACGCCGTCTTGCCGTCCTCCACC
>RZYG01000248.1 GCA_009930415.1 Spartobacteria bacterium
CTGGTACCGTTGCGATTTTTTCGAGCCAGCGAAAGAAGGAGAAACGGCGGCATGAACAAGGCAGAAGCGGCGATTTTCGACGGGTTCCGGAAGCGCGACGGCATGGTGGTGCCCTTCAGCCGCGAAAAAATCGTGCAGGCCATCTACCGCGCGTCCGACGAAGTGCGCCGCCGCGACCACGTCGAGGTCGGCGAGACGATGCCCGAGCAGATGGCGGACCTCGTGATCCAGCAGCTGTCCGATCCGCGCAGCGAATACCACGTCTCGGCCGACGAGCACGGCCGCCGCATCCCGCACATCGAGGACATGCAGGACCTGATCGAGATCGTGCTGGCCGAGCAGGGCTACGCGCCGATCGTCGCCGCCTACAAGCGCTTCCGCAAGCACCGCCAGCTGGCCCGCGAGCGCATCCGCGTGCGCAGCCAGCACAAGCACGCCGGCAACAAGCCGGTGGACCTGACCGACGCCAGCATGCTGATGGTCGAATCCGTCGCGCGCGGCAGCACGCTGCCGTGGGACCGCAAGGAGCTGATCGACACGCTCGTGCGCCACACCGACCTGAACGAAGAGGTCGCCCTCAACGTCGCCAAGACGGTGGAAAACCAGATCATCGCCAGCGGCATGGGCAGCGTGGACAGCACGCTGATCCGCGAGCTGCTCAACAACGAGCTGTCGCTGCGCGGCTACCGCCACCAGTTGCGCGACCTGTCGGTCTACGGCGTCTCGCGCCAGTTCGTGGACCGCCTGATGTACGCGAAGAGCCTCGAGAACAGCAACATCGTCAACAACAACCCCGAAGCCGTCCAGCTCGGCATCGCGGAGCTGGTGCTCAAGCAGTGGGCGCTGGACACGATTTTCTCCGCCGACCTCAAGAACGCGCACAACACCGGCGCGATCCATCTGCACGACCTGGGCTATCCGCACCGCGTCTACTGCTCGTCGCATTCGGTCGAATACGTCAAGAAGTACGGCCTGCGCGGACTGAACAACCTCAACAACGACAGCGCGCCGGCCTCGAGCGCCCACGTGCTGACCGGCCACCTGAACACTTTCGTGGCCTCCATGCAGGCCAACTACGCCGGCGCCCTCGGCCTGGCCTACATCAACATCATGTTCGCGCCCTACCTGCGCGGCAAGTCCGCCAAGGAAATCCGCCAGATCGCCCAGGGCCTCATCTTCGGCGGCGCGCAGAACGCGTTTTCGCGCGGCGGCCAGACCATTTTCCTCGATTTCAACATCCACACCGGCGTCCCGAGCTACCTCAAGACCGTGCCCGCCGTCGGGCAGCACGGCCGCTACATGCTCCGCCGCGCCGACGGCGAAGTGGTTCGCCTCGAGGAATCCGTCCGCCCCGAAAAGGACGCCAACGGCAACCGCATGATGGAACTGCACCTGACGGAAGCCGACGGCTCCCGCCGCTGCGTCCTGCGCGAGGTCGCCGATCCCAAGCACGGCCAGGCTTACGACGTCGCCGTCGAAAAGGATCTCGCCGCCCGCGGCGAACGCGTCCTGACCTACGGCGATTTCGAGGAAGAAGCCCGCGAACTGACCCGCGCCTTGCTCGACGTCTGGGAGGCCGGCGACGCCAACGGCCACGTCTTCGAATTCCCGAAATGCGATTTCCACGTCAGCGCCGAGACCTTCACCGATCCGCTCCAGCTGGCGATCTACCAGCGCGCTTGCGAAGTGGCCAGCCGCAACGGCTCGGTCTATTTCATCTTCGACCGCGACGAGGTCACGCTGTCCGCCTGCTGCCGCCTGCGCACGACGATCCAGGACAACTACATGCTGCGGCATCCCGAAAGCCTGCGCTTCTGCGGCTTCCAGAACGTCACGATCAACATTCCGCAGTGCATGTACCGCGCCGCCCGCGCCGGCGAGCGCACCTACGAGGGGCTCGTCGCGGAAATCGACAAGATGATGGATCTGGCCGTCAAGGCCCACGAGCAGAAGCGCGCGCGCATCGCCGAAATGATCAGCGGCCCCGGCTTCCCCCTGTGGCAGATCGGCAAGGAGGCCTGCGACGGCAAGCCCTACGTCGAGCTCGACAAGGCCACCTACATCATCGGGCTCATCGGCGTGAACGACGCGGTGAAGTTCCTGACGGGGCAGGAATTCCACGACGGCGACGAAGCCTTGCGGCTGGGCGAGCGGATCGTGGCCCATATGTTCCTGCGCTGCAAGAAGCTTTCCGTGAAGCACAAGATGAAGCTCACGCTGGAGGAATCGCCCGCCGAGAGCGCGGCGCGCCGCCTGGCCAAGGCCGACCTGGTGTACTACCGCGACGAGGCGCTGCAAATCTACAAGGGCGGCAGCGAGGACGTGGCCTACTACACCAACAGCGTGCACCTCTCCGCCGACGCCCCCGTCTCGCTGGTCGAGCGCATCCGCAAGCAGGCGCAGTTCCACAGCTTGATCGAGAGCGGCGCCATCACCCACGCCTTCATCGGCGAGGAACGCCCGTCGCCCCAGGCCATCGAGACCCTCATGCGCGAGACGTTCTTCCGCACGCAGTCGGCGCAGGTGACCCTCTCGCCGGAATTCACCTACTGCCTCGATTGCGGCCACAACATGCGCGGCCTCAAGGAATCCTGCACCACGTGCGGCTCGGCGCACGTCGAAGGCGAAACCCGCGTCGTCGGCTACTTCAGCAAGATCAACAACTGGAACAAGAGCAAGCGCGACGGCGAGCTGAAAGCCCGCCAGCGCGGCGTCTACGCGGTCGAAACCGCCGCCGCCCCGGCGCCCGCCGCCTGCCTTGAAACCCAGCCCGCGGAGGCCTGAGCCATGTCCAAGACCTACCAGATCCACGTCTTCGGCAAGCCCGGCTGCGACAAGTGCCATACCCTCAACGGGCGCCTCGACGACCTCCTGCAGGAAGCCGAATGGGCCGATTTCGAGAAGCTCTACCACGATCTCGAAACCGAGAACGGGCTCGTTGAGTTCTGCGAGGCCGAGTGCCTCAATCCGCAGCGCGTGCCCGGCTTCTACGTCTCCAAGGCCAATCCCGCCACCGGCGAGCAGGAGCCCCTGCCGAATCCGCAGCCCGGCTCCGCGGACGCCCCCGGCGGCTCCAGCGCGCTCTATACTTGGGTCGGCCTGCAGACGGACTATACCAGCGTCGGCCGCGGCGTCATCACGCCCCGCATGATCGAAGCCGTCCTGCGCCAGGCCAAGGCGCTGTGATGCGCGCCGGGGCATCCCGCACCCCCGACGGGGTCGTCGGGGGCTCCAACAACGGATCCAATGGAGCCGGGACGACCTCGTCCCGGGGTTCTTGGAGCCGGCGCGCCCTCGCGCCGGAAGGGTCGGAACCGAACGGCCGCCCGACGAGGGAGTCGGGTCTCCAAAGACGGAATCCCAATGGAGCCGGGACGACCTCGTCCCGGGTTTGAAATGACTTCCGCGCCCCTGTCTCCCGTCTACGGCGTGCTCCAGAACGCCTCGATGGTGGATTTTCCCGGCAAGCTCGCCGCGGT
>RZYG01000249.1 GCA_009930415.1 Spartobacteria bacterium
GGACGCTCGGCAGCGAGGAGTAGTAGGACATGCCCTGGTTGAAGACCAGGCTTTCGGTCAGGCCGAAGAGGATGATGGTGGCGTACGCGGCGCCGAGCGACTGGAACGCGGCGAACAGCAGCAGGGCGGCCGTCATGGTCAGCGCGCCGACGGGCATGGCCCGGCGCGCGCCGAACAGCGCCGTGGCCAGCCGGGTCAGCGCCGGGCCCAGATAAACGCTGGCGGCGCCGAACAGCATGAACGCCAAGCTGATTTCGTTGATCGAGCAACCCTGTTCTTCGGCGAACAGCGGGAACAGGAAGCCCAGGAACAGGCCGCATGCGGTCACCGGCAGGAAGATGAAGACGAAGAAGCTCCACACGGCCCGGTCGCGCAGGAAGGCGCCCGGCGTCGGCGCACCCGCGGCCCGGCCGTTCGGCGGCGGCCGGCGGCGGGGCCGGACGAGCGCCAGCGCGGCGATCGCCGCCAGCACCAGCAGGGCCGCCTGGATCCCGAAGACCGGCTGCATGCCGACCCGCGCCGCGATCATGCCGCCCGACACCGAGCCGACGTTGATGCCCGCGATGACCCCGGCCGTCAGCGCGATGATGCCGGATTCCTTTTTGCCTTCGTCCGGTTCGATCAGGAAGTAGGTGCGGAAGGCGATCATCAGCAGCCCCATGCCCATGCCCACCACCACCCGGCCGGCGATCAGCAGGTCGTAGGTCGGCGCCAAGCCGGTGGCCACCATGCCGCCCGCGATCGCCAGGCAACCCAGGACGACGTCCGTCTTGAGGCCGGCCCGGAAGCGGACGTGGCCGTAGAGCAGCGCGACCAGGGCGCCGCAGAGCGTTTCGATCGCCATCGGCAGGCCGATGATCAGATCCGGGAAGCGCCCGACGGCCGGGGCCAGCGATTTGATGTACAGCGGCAGGAACGAGGCGGACAGAAACACGCCGGTGATCGCCAGAAACGACGTGAAGCGCAGCGCGCCTTCGTCGTAGCGTTGTCCCGCCGCATCGTTGCGGTCGGTCCGGTCCATCACGTGCGAGCTGAAGAAACCGATTTCGAAGAAGACGAACAGCAGCACGAACAGGACCATGGCCAGATCCATCAGCGTGCTCTTGAAGAGGGTTCGGTTGGCCTCGCGCTGGGCGGACTGGTCCACGCCCACTTCCAGCAGGCCGACGGTGGCGCCGGCGGAATTCTTCAGCGGTACCACGCCGTTGAGCCAGATGCCGTAGATGTCCACGACTTCCCCGACGTAGGGCTCGCCGGTCTCGGCCACCCGGGCGTAGATGGATTTGGCGTACTGGTAGTCGTAGGGATAGAAGATGCCCCGCAGGCCGTCGTGGTAGGCCAGCGCGGACAGTTTGTCGCCGAAAACCTTGTAGACGCCCGAATAGGTGCTCGGATCGATGGCGTCGTTGCGGGTGATCGTCTGGCACAACTGCTTCAGCACCGCCTGGTAGTCGGCGTTCATGTAGTGCTTCACGTGCTGGATGCGGTCCACCGCGTCGGCGTCCACCACGATCTGGCCGACCGCCAGATAGCCGCGCAGGTTGTTGCGGGCTTCCTCCTCGAGGCGCCGGTTCATGTTGTTGAAGATCATGTAGGTCGTGATGCCCACGGCGGTGCCGATCATCAGGCCCACCAGCGCGACTTGCTTGGCCATGCGACGGCCGTCGGGCGACGCGTGCCGGATGGCCAGGAAGACCAGTGCGATGGCCAGGATCGCAAAGGCTGCCAGCTGCAGCCAGATCGCGGCCCGCTTGGCCCAGAGCGCGGCGTCGCCTTGCGCCCGGTCGAGGGTCCGGATGGCGGCGGGGGCGGCGGTGCGGAAATGCACCACCTTGCCGTTGTTGGGCAGCACCAGGTCTTCCGGGCCGATCTGGAAGCTCTTGCACTCGTAGAAATCGTCGGCGTAGCCGTGCGTCTGGGCGCTAACCCGGTCGAACAGCGGCTCGGCGCGGCCGTCGTCCGCCAGCTTCACGATGGCGTCGCGGCCCAGGTCGGAGAAGACCAGCGCGTCGCCCAGGTAGTGCAGATCCGAAGGGATCGACATGATCTCGTCGGGCAGATCGCGGCCGTCGTAGCGCTTGGCGGGGGCCGCGCCCGGCGCGCCGGCGTAGATTTCCGTGGCGGCGGTGGAGTACGCCAGTTCGCGGCCGTCGGCGGAAATCGTGGCATAGATCACGTTGTCCTGCTCGTTGGCCAGGGGCGTGAGGATTTCCTCGGCCGGCGCGATGCCGGCCGGGTCCACCCGCACGCTGCGGATGCCGTCGGCGCCCACCCGGCAGAACCGCAGGCCGTCGGGCGTCCATTGCAGCGACCGGATCGTGCCGATGTTGTCGACGTACGGCTCGGGCGCGTGCGCGAGCGAATACAACACGGCTTCGGGGCGGCCTTCCGGAGAAAACCGCACGATGGCCTCGCGGTTGACCGTCAGCGTGGCCGTGTCGATGTAGGTGCTCGCCACGTACAGGTTGCCGGCGGGATCGAACGCGATTTCGTTGGCGAAGAAAAAGCCCTTTTCGGGATCGTTGCGGGCCGGAACGAGATAGATCAGTTCGCCGTCGGCTCCCGTGCGCGCGATGCGCTTGTTGGAGTCGAACACCACCGCGAACGAGCCGTCCGCGCATCTGGCCGCCTTGGAGAGGTTCTCGAACGGCACCGTGCTGGAGAGCGAGAAGGATTCGGGGATGCGGCCGCGCTGGAGGTACAGCCCGCCGCCCAGCAAGATCGTCGCGGCCAGCAGGAGGGGGAGAATGGGGCGGGGGCGGGCCATCGGGTTTCTCGGGTGGGGGTTACCGTTCAATCGCCCGATAGTACCAGAGCGTGTCCTCGCCCGGGAAGTAGAAATCGGGAAAACGGCCCACCTGCTTGAATCCCAGATCGGTCAGCAACTTGTGCATCGGGGCGTAGGACGGGTCGGAAGACGTTTCGAACAGCAGTCCGCGGCCACCGGAATCGGCCACGAAAGCCAGCGCCAGTTCGAGCAGGCGGCGCCCGAGTCCTCGCCCGCGGCGGCCAGCTTGGATCGCCAGCGCACTGACCTCGAAGATGCCCGTCCGCTCCACGTTCATGCGGACCCCGATGGCCGCGCAAATCGCACCCGCGGCATCCCGCACGAACCAATAGCCGTCGTCTGCGCAGCCGAGAGCGGCCACCGGATGGGTCTTGAATTCTTCCCGTTCGCCCGGCGTCAGCGGCGTGCCGAACAGGTTCGGTTGCAGCAGGAACGCCGAAACCTCCTCCGCTTCCGTGGGCACGGCAACCCGTTGCGCTCCGCAGGCGGCGGCGGCCGAACTGGTTTTTAGCAAATCCACGGCGGCAGTGTCCCATGATTTCAGCTCTGTTTCAAGCCGAACTGGGCCGGCCCGCCCCGCGCGGGCGCAAGACGGATTTCGGGCTCTGAATCGTAGGGGCCGAGCTTGCTCGGACCGGGTTTGGAGAAATTCGGGAACAGCTGCGGTCTCAGCAAGCTGAG
>RZYG01000250.1 GCA_009930415.1 Spartobacteria bacterium
GCGTTCCTGAGCCAGCAGAACGACGACCTGGTCAACGCCAAGCAGCAGCTGCTGGACCTGATCCGCAAGATCAACGACACGACGACCTCGCTGTTCACGACGACCTTCAACCAGGTGAACGAGAACTTCCAGGAGTTGTTCAAGCAGCTCTTCGGCGGCGGCAACGCCAAGCTGGTGCTGGTGGACGAGGAGAACGTGCTGGAATCCGGCATCGAGATCATCGCGCGTCCGCCCGGCAAGAAGCTGCAGACGGTGTCGCTGCTCTCCGGCGGCGAGCGCACGCTGACCGCCGTGGCGCTGCTGTTCTCGCTGTTCAAGGTCAAGCCCAGCGCGTTCTGCCTCACGGACGAGCTCGACGCGGCGCTCGACGACAGCAACATCGCGCGCTATCTCGAAATGCTCAAGGGCTTCATCCTGAGCACCCAATTCATCGTCATCACCCACAACCGGCAGACGATCGGCCGCGCCGACGCGCTCTACGGGGTGACGATGCAAAAGCAGGGCATTTCGAAGATCGTCTCGGTGAAATTCCGCGACGAGGAAGCCCCCGCTCCGGCGCCCGCGCCCGCGCCCGCCCCCGCGCCGGAAACGGCCTAAGGCCTTGGTTGTTTCGCCAATCCCCCCGACGGGGTCGTCGGGGGCTCCAAAGACGGGAATCCCAGGCTGTTTGGAGCCGGCACGACCTCGTGCCGGGATTTTCGGTTTGAAACGACCCTATGGAGCCGCGATTTCGGCTTCCGGCTCGAGCGGATCGAGGATCCAGCGCTTGTTGTACCAGAACCACTGGCCGGGATCCCGGCGGATTTCGGCATCCACGATGTCCATGACGAGCTGGGTGAGACGAAGAGCGTCGGCTTCCTTGTCCAGCGCGGGATCGGGCTCGAACGGGCCGTGCAGTTCGACGGAGTGGCGGGTCCAGCCGTGGCGCTTCATGACGGCGAGGAAGATCGGGACCTCGACTTGGCGGGCGAAATGGCCCATGCCGGGATAGAGATTGGCTTCGCCGCCGAAAAAGCGGACGCGGACGCCCGGCAGGCGGGAGCGCAGATCGGGCATGATGGCGAGGAACTTGCCTTTGCGGAGATTGGCGAAGATCTTGCGCAGCGTGGTGCCGGAGCCCCGGGGGAGCAGCTCGACGCCGGGGGCGTGGCGCAGGCGCTGGAGGTAATCCTGCACCAAGGGGTTTTTCTGCACGCCGGTGAGGGTGAACATGTCGATGCCGCAGGAGGGGACGACGATGCCCGCCAGTTCCCAGTTGCCCATGTGGGGACAGGCGAAGATGGCGCCGCGACCGGGATTCTCCCGCGCATACGTCCGGACGCGGTCCAGCGCGTTCAGCATGTCGGCGGGGATCGGCAGCGCCCGCTGGCGTCCGCCGCCGACGTAGAGGATCTCCGCCAGATTGAAGACCATGTTGCGGAGGGACTGCCAGGCGATGGCGCGGGCCTGGCGGGGCGAACATCCGGGGCCCAGCACGAGCCGGATGCGCCGAATGGCTTCCTTGCGCCGCGCGGCCGCCAGCGCGAAGCCGATGCGGGCGAAGCCGGCGGCCAGGATGAGCGCCGGCCGGTAGGGCAAGACCGCGACGATTCCGCAGAAGCCGCGCAGCAGCAGATATTCGGCCCAATGCTTCGGGCGGTGCTTCACGGTTGACCCTCCGGCGGCGCTTGGCGCGCGGGCACGCGCCGCGCCAGGATGGGATCGGTCCACGCCTGCGGGATGAACCGGGCCACCAACTCGGTCAGCGGCGCCGCCAGCGTGACGCCGTAGCGGCGTTTCGGGCGTGGCGATTCCAAGGCGTGGCGGATCTTGCGGGCGACTTCTTCCGGCGGCCGGGTGAACCAATCGGGTTTCTTGACTTGGCGGCGGCGGCGTTCGATTTCGCGCGCGTAGACGTCGCCAAAGCCGGATTGCGCACGGTCGACGTTGCGGTCGAGGGTTTCCGCGGCGTTCTTCCGGAAGCGCGACAGGATGGCGCCGGGCTCGATCAGCGCCACCCAGATGCCGGAACCGCGCAGCTCGATGCGCAGGGCGTCGGCGAGGGCTTCGAGCGCGAACTTGGAGGCGCAATAGCTGCCGACCATGGGCGTGCCGATGCGGCCGAGGACCGAACCGACGTGGACGATGTGGCCGCAGCCCTGGCGCCGGAATGCGGGCAGCAGGGCGCGGGTCAACTGGTGCAGGCCGAACACGTTGGTCTCGAACTGGGCGCGCAGGGCCGCGCGGGTCACGTCCTCGAGGGCGCCGGCCTGGCAATAGCCCGCGTTGTTGACGAGCGCGCCGAGCGCGCCGTCCGTGCGGGCGAGCGCTTCGGCCGCGGCGGCTTCCACGGAGGCGGGATCGGCCAGATCGAGCGCGATGGGTTCGAATCCCTGCGCGCGCAAGGCGTCGAGATCGGCGGCGACGCGCGCGGTGGGCAAGACCCGCCAGCCGGCGGCGCGCAGCGCTTCGGCCGTGGCGGCGCCGATGCCGGACGAGCAGCCGGTGATCAGGACCGTGCGGGACTGGACGGCGGGAATGCGCATGCGGGGGCATCATCTCCGCGCGGTCCGCGGACGTCAAGGCGGGAGAGGGGGAACATGGGCGGTGAGGGGCTCGAACCCCCGACATCCACGGTGTAAGCATGGCGCTCTGACCAACTGAGCTAACCGCCCGGAAAACCATCCGCAATCTACGGCACGACCTGCCGCCGTGCAATCCTGTTGTCAACCACCCAATGGGGGTCAGCCCTTAAATCTTAAATTATCCGGCGATATTTAAGATTTAAGGGCTGACCCCAAAAACGGAGAAAGCGGTTGTGGGCAGGAATTGGGGTGGGTAGGATGCGCGGCATGAAAACGGCGAACGAGGCGACGGGACTGGACTACCGGCAGCGGATTTGCCGGGCGATGAACTTCATCAGCGCGAACCTCGGCCGCGACCCGTCGCTGGAAGAAATCGCGGCGGCGGCGAACTTCTCGCCGTTCCATTTCCACCGGATCTTCACGGCGGCCACGGGCGAGACGGTGTTCGGATTCCTGCGGCGGCTGCGGCTGGAATGGGCCGCGAACCGGCTGCTGGCCAATCCGCGGGACGACGTGACGGCCGTGGCGCTGGACTGCGGGTTCTCGAGCTCGCAGAATTTCGCCAAGGCGTTCCGGGCGCGGTTCGGGACAACGCCGACGGCCTTTCGGCGGAGCAAGCGGGGAACCAAACCGCGCAACGCCGGAGAAGCGGCTTCCTTCTTCGTGGGGCAGGATGCGGGCAGGGTGAAGTTGGTTTCACCGCAACCCGAAAGGAATTCGAAAATGAAGGCAGAAGTGAAAGAAATGCCCGCTTGGCACGTGGCGTATGCGCGGAAGATGGGGCCCTATGGGAAGGCGACGGCCGAGGCGGCGTTCGGCGAATTGATGCGCTGGGCGGGTCCGCGGGGGCTGACCGGCCAGGGGCCGATGCTGGGGATGTACTGGGACAATCCGGAAGTGAC
>RZYG01000045.1 GCA_009930415.1 Spartobacteria bacterium
GCCGGCAAGGCTCTGCGCGGCGATCGCCCCGGCGGCCCGATGTCCGCCGAGATGAAAGACCAGATGCGCGCCGAACACCGCGCCATCCGCGAGCTCGGCAACGCCGCCCGCGCCGAAACCGACGAGGCCAAGCAGGCCGAACTCGTCGCACAACTGCGCGTCAAGCTCGGCGAAGTGGCCAACCGCATGCAGGCGCACCAGGAAGAGCGCCTCGCCCAGGCCGAAGAACGCCTCTCCGGACTGAAAGAACGCGTGGCCGACGGCAAAGCCAACCGCGACGCCCGCATCGAGGAGCAAATCCAGCGCATCCTCTCCGGCGAGCGCCCGCCCGTCCCCGACGCCTTCAAGCAACGGCCCTACGCCAAGGGCGCCAAGGGCGCCAAAAACGCCCGGCGCGGCCCCGGCGATGGCCTGGGCCTCGGCCCCTGCGGCGATCCGCCCCCGCCGCCCGAGGAATAAGTTCGGTCTGTCCGGACTCCCGAAGCCCCGCCGCAACGGCGGGGCTTCCATTTTTTCCGGAATTGGACTTTTCCGGCGCATTTCATCCGCCATACTGGCCCCCCATGAGCTATCTCGTCGCCGTATCGCTGGTGTGGGCCTTTTCGTTCGGGCTCATCGGCAACCATCTGGCCGGGCTGCCGCCCGCGTGGCTGGGTTGGATCCGCCTCGCCCTCTCCGCGCTCGTCTTCCTGCCGTTCGTCCGGCGCGTACCGTGGAAAACGGGGCTGGGTCTCTTCGTCGCCGGCGCGATCCAGTTCGGCCTGATGTATTGGGCCTATCTGTCTAGTTTCCGCTACCTCAAGTCCCACGAAGTCGCGCTGTTCACCGTCCTGACGCCGATCCTGGTCGCGCTGCTGAGCGATCTGGGCTCGCGCCGGTTCCGCCCCTTCAATTTCGTGGCCGCCTCGCTGGCCGTCGGCGGCGCCGCGACCATCAAGTGGGCCGAACTCGAAACCGCCGCCCCGCTGGTCGGCTTCTTGCTCGTGCAGGCCTCCAACCTTTGTTTCGCCGCCGGCCAGCTCGCCTACCGCGCGCTCATGGCCCGCCTCGACCGGCCGCTGCCCGACCGCCAAGTCTTTTTCTGGATGCATCTCGGCGGGTTCGCCGTGCTCACCCCCCTGGCCCTGCCGCTCGCGCTGGCGGCGGCGCCGCCCGTCCCGACGCCCCTCCAGTGGGCGATCCTCGCCTATCTGGGCGTCGTCGCCTCGGGTATTTGCTTCTTCCTGTGGAACCGCGGCGCGCGCCTCGTCTCCGCCGGCCAGCTCGCCGTCCTGAACAACCTCAAGATTCCCCTCGGCGTCGCCGTCTCGCTCTTCGTCTTCCGCGAACCCGCCAACGTCTGGACGCTCCTCGCCGGCGCGCTGCTGATCGGCGTCGCCCTCCTCCCCGTCCGCAAATCCTAGCTCCGCGCGCTTTTTCCTCGCCTTGCGGGCGCGGCGATCCGATAGTGGAACCGTGCGGGACGAAACCGCGTTCTGCCGCCGGAGAGCGCCATGCCGGAATACATCCTCGCCCTCGACCAAGGCACGACCAGTTCGCGCGCGCTGCTGTTCGACCGCGAGCTGCGGCCCCGGTTCGCCGCCCAGCGCGAGTTTCCCCAGATCTATCCGCGGCCGGGCTGGGTCGAGCACGATCCCGAAGTCCTCTGGCAATCGCAACACGCGGTCTTGCGCGAAGCGATCGAGCGCGCCGGCTGCGGCCCTGCCGGCGTCGCCGCCGTCGCCGTGGCCAACCAGCGCGAAACCGCCGTGGTCTGGGATCGCCGCACCGGCCAGCCGATCTACAACGCCATCGTCTGGCAGTGCCGCCGCACCGCCGACCGCTGCGCGGAACTCCAGTCCCAAGGCCGCGCCGAAACCATCCGCGCCAAGACCGGCCTCATCCTCGATGCCTATTTCTCCGCCACCAAGATCGAATGGATCCTCGACCACGTCGCGGGCGCGCGCGATGCGGCTCGCCGCGGCGACCTGCTGTGCGGCACGATCGATTCCTGGCTGGTTTGGAAACTCTCCGGCGGCCAACGCCACGTCACCGATTTCACCAACGCCGCGCGCACGATGCTGTTCAATATCCACGACCTGCGCTGGGACGAAGAACTGCTGGACCTGTTCGGCATCCCCGCCGCCATGCTGCCGGACATCGTGCCGTCGTCCGGCGTTGCCGCCGAATGCGCCGGGCCGGGCTGGTCCGTGCGACGCCCGCCCGTCGCCGGTCTCGCGGGCGACCAGCAGGCCGCGCTCTTCGGCCAGCACTGTTTCGAGCCGGGCCAGGCCAAGAACACCTACGGCACCGGCTGCTTCCTGCTGATGAACGTCGGCGCGGAGCCCGTCGTCTCGCGCCACGGCTTGTTGACCACCCTGACGGCCCAAACCCGCCCCGGCGCCCCCGCCTATGCCCTCGAAGGCAGCGTCTTCATCGGCGGGGCCGTTCTCCAATGGCTGCGCGACGAACTGAACATCCTGACCCACGCCGCGGACTCCGACGCCCTCGCGCGGTCGATTCCCGACACCGGCGGGGTCTATCTGGTGCCCGCGTTCGCCGGCCTCGGCGCGCCGCATTGGGACATGTACGCACGCGGGGCCATCCTCGGCCTGACCCGCGGCACCGGCCGCGCCCAGATCGTCCGCGCCGCGCTGGAAGCCATCGCCTACCAGGTCGCCGACGTCGCCGCCGCCATGGCCGCCGACGGCGGCCGGCCCCTCGCGCTGCTGCGCGCCGACGGCGGGGCCGCCGCCAACGATTTCCTCATGCAGTTCCAGGCCGACGTCCTCGGGTGCCCCATCGAACGTCCGGCCTGCATGGAATCCACGGCCCTCGGCGCCGCCGCGTTGGCCGCACTCGCCCTCGGGTGGCACACGCCGCAGACCCTCGCCGCCCTGCCCGCGGAAAAAACCTTCCTGCCGGCCATGGCCGCCGAGCGCCGCCAAACCCTCCTGGCCGGCTGGCGCAAGGCCGTCGCCCGCGCCGCCGATTGGGCGCGGGACGGCTGATTCTCCTTTTATGTTGAATTCCGCGGGGCGGCCGTTGAAAATCAGCGGATATGAAGCCGAAGCTCGTCATGCTCCCACTCCTGCTCGTCGGCTTGTCTGCGCAAGCGGCCGTGCCGGTCGATTTCACCCACGGGCGCGACCTGTCCGGCCCCGACCGGCACGCGCCGGCGCTGGCTGAAATCCGCCTCGATGCCGCCGTCTTGGCCGCCACCCGGCCTGGCTTCCCCGATCTGCGCTTGTTCGACGGCGAATTCCGCGAAATCCCCTTCGTGGTCGAACCGCTCGTCGAACCGCACGAACGCGTCGGCCGCCGCCCCGTCGCCGCGCGCATCGGCAATCCCCAAGAACTGACCGGCAACCGCTTCGAAATCCGTTGCGATCTGGAGCCCGGCGAGCCGGCCGCCGACGCCGTCGAAATCCGCACGCCGCTGCGCGATTTCATCCGCAGCGTCCGGGTCGTCGGCAGCGTCGACGGCCAATTCTGGCAGCCGCTCGCCGAAGCGGAAATCTACGACTACTCGCGTTTCCTGAATTTCCGCCGCACGGTCGTGGCCCTGCCCGCGAACGAGTGCCGGGTCTTCCAAATCGAAATCGCTCCCGTTGCCCCCGAACGCACCGAACCCTTCGTCCGGCTGGCCGCGGCGGACGGCCAGCCGCCGGCGCGCGTCGGCGACATGCGCCAAACTCCGTTCCAGGTCGGCGGGATCAACTTCTGGCAAACCACCGCGACCGAAACCGCCGCCGAGCCCGTTCTGCGGGAATGGCCGCCCAGCCGGATCGAAACGCATCAGGACCGCGAGGCGCGGACCACCGAATTCATCCTCGAAACCCGCCGCGCGCCCTTGTCGCAGATTGAACTGGTCTCTCCCGCGCCCCACTTCAGCCGGCTGGTCACCGTTCTGGTCCCCGCCGGCGAGCGCTGGCGCAGCATCGCCGACGGCATCGTCAGCCGCATTTCCGTGCCTGAATTCGCCACGGACGATCTCGCGGTCCGGTTTCCGGAGCAGCGCGCGGACCGGTTGCGGGTCGTCGTCCAACATGCCAACGCGCGCCCCGTCAAAATCGTCGATCTCCGCGCCTACGGCCCCAGCTACCGCCTGGTTTGGATCGCGGAGCCCGCCGCCCGCTATCGCCTCGCCTACGGCAGCGAACTCGTGGAAGCCGCCGCCCCCGACGGCGCGCCCATCCGCGCCGCCCTGGCCAGCGGCCACGTTCCCGTGCCGTGGCGGCTTTCGCCGCCGCCCGCGTGGCCCCAAGACGAACCCCGCGCATCCGGCGGCCGTGGCCGCCGCCTCGCGCTCTGGGCAGCCGGCGCGGGCGCGGTTGCCTTGGGCGGCTTCCTTTGCATCCGCTGGAGAAAAAGAACGACATAACCGCCGGTGCGACGGCACCGGCAGCCGGGAGATTGCCGATGAAGAAAATCCTGTTGCCGCTGGCCGCGCTCCTGCTCGGCGCCGGTTGCGTCGTCCAGTCCATCTATCCCTGGCTCACCGCTGGAACCCGCGTGGACGAACCGTCGCTGCTCGGCGGATGGCACGATGCCCGGCACGAACACACCGCCTTCTTCGCCGAATCCACCAACTCCTCCGATTTCGCCTATTCAGTCCTGCTGGTTCAGAAGCGGAACGAAACCAGCCATTTCATGGCCAATCTCCACCGTCTCGACGACGTGCTCCTGCTGGTTGCGGGCCCTGCGGAGACGGACGGCCTCGGCACGTACGTCCGCCTGCCGGGACATCTGTTGTTCAAGGCCGTGCTCGCCGGCGATTCCCTGGAGCTGTTCGAAGTCGATCTGGATTCCTTCGGCGCGCGCGCCGCGCAAGCGGATCTGTCCATGGTGGCCGTCGCTTCCACGAACGAGAAACCTTCGGTCCTGACGGCCACCACGGCCACCGCCGAGGCGTTCGTGCGCGCCCAGCTGGCCGATCCGACCTTCTTCGCCGAAAAACCCCTGTATTCCTTCCGGAAACTCCCCGGTTCCGCGGACTAGACCCCCGCTACATATTTTATTATTGACATATATCGATTATGTTATATGTTCACGGGCGTGAAAGCGAAAAACCAGCCTTGTCCCCAGGATCTGTCGATCGCGGATCTGGCCCGGATGGCGAAGGTCCTCAAGCTGCTCGCCCATCCCTACCGGCTCAAGATCGTCGACGTCCTCGAATCCGAGGATTCCGCTCCCGTCCATGGGCTCATGGACCGGCTGGACTTGCCTCAGGCCGCCGTCTCCGGCCATCTCAAGAAGATGCTGCGCGCCGGCCTCGTCGCCGCGGAACGCCGCGGCAAGGAAGTCTGGTATTCCCTGGGCGACCGCCGCTCGCTGACCATTTTGAACTGCATGCGCGCCAAAAAAGGAGCCCGTCCATGAACAACGCCTTTGCCCATTTCACCCAACAGCCCGGCTCGGCAAGGATGCCTCGCCCTACCCAAAATCCGCAGCCGCAATCCAAGGTGGGGCGAACCCTCCGGGTGAGCCGCCCAGCCTTGTCCATTTTGGGAATCGGTGCCATTGCGTTCCTCGTCGCTTCGAACGTCCGCGCCGTCACGCTGGACGACGCCGTCGCCGCCGCGCTGGAAAACTCCCCCACGCTGCAGGCGGCCGAAGCCCGCATCGATTCCGCGCAGGCCATGCTCCAGCAGGCGAAATCCTACTACTATCCGTCCATCGGCCTCTCCGCCGCCTACACCCGCAGCGACAATCCGATCCAGGCCTTCATGATGCAGCTCAACCAGCGGCAACTGAACATGGCGGACCCCGCCTTCGATCCCAACGACCCCGACGACGCCGAAAACGTGCGCGGCAGCGTCGGCGTCCAGTGGCGGCTGTTCGACCGACAGCGCGACGCCGGCCGGCACATGGCCCGTTTCGGCGCCGCCGCCGGCGCGCAAGCCCTCGCCGCCGCCCGCAACCAGCTCGTCCACGAGGTCACGCGCGGGTTCTACGGCGTCCTGCAGGCGCAGGCCTTCGCCGAAGTGCAGGAAAAATCCGTGCAGAGCATCGCGGAAAGCCTGCGCATCGCCCGCGAGCGTTTCGATGCCGGCAGCGCCGTCAAAACCGACGTCCTCAATCTCGAAACCCAGCTCGCCCAGGCCAACGAAGACCTCATCCGCGCCCGCAACGGCGCGCAGCTCGCCGTCGCCGCGCTCAACGCCGCCATCGGCGACGATCTCGTTGCGCCGGACACGATCGAGACGCCCGCCATGGCCGCCCTCGATGCCCCGCCGCCGAAATGCACGAACCCGCAGGCCTACGAAGACCGCCCCGAGTTGCGCGCGGCCCGCCTGATGCGGCAGGTCAAGGAGCAGGACGTCCGCAAAGCCAAGGGCGGCTACGTGCCGACCGTCAGCGCTTTCGGCTCCTACGATCTCGACAGCGAAGACGCCAGCGACTTCGAGGACAGCTACATGGCCGGCGTCATGGCCGAAATCAACGTCTTCGACGGCGCCCGCACCCGCGCCGCCGTCCGCGCCGCCCGCGCCGACCTGGCCGCCGCCCGCGCCGACGAAGAACAGGCCCGCCTGAATCTCAAGCTCGACCTGCAGCAGGCCTTCCTCGGCGCGCAGGAAGCCTGGGAACGTCTCGAAGTGGTCCGCAAGAGCCTCGAAACCGCCGAAGAAGCCCGGCGCATCGTCCAGGAGCAATACCAACTGGGCGCGGCCGACGTTTCCATCCTGCTCCAAACCCAGGTCGGCGCCACCGCCATGGAAACCCGCGCCGCCGCCGCCCGCTACGACTATCTGACCGCCCTGTCCAACCTGAAGCGCGCCAAGGGAGAGCTGGGCAAAACAGGAGACAGGGGACAGTAGTCAGGAGACAGTAGTCGACGGTCAGTAGTTAGAAATTTGAACATTGGATATTGATTATTGAATATTGGATATTGAATTCCCCAGGAGGCCAACCCATGAAACCAGCCATCAACCTTAAGAAATACTTCAAGCTCCTCCTCGGCCTGATCGGCCTCGCGGCCGTCGTCGTCTGGTCCGGAGGCTTTCTCGGCGAGAAGACCGCGCCGGGCAAACTCGAATATGAGGCCGGCCGGCCTGTGCCTCCAGACGCCGCCACGTTCGCCGTGCAGGCCGAAACCGCGCCCGTGCGGATCGACGTCGTCGGCACGACGGCGTCCGAGGAGAAAATCCATCTCAGCGCGCGCATTCCGGCCTACGTCGACCAGGTGTTCGCCTCCGCCGGCAACCGCGTGAAGAAGGGCCAGAAGCTCATCGCGCTCGACGACCGCGACATCCGCCAGAAGCTCGCCGCCGCCGAAGCCCAGCTCAACCAGGCCCAGGCCGAATACGACCGCGCCCAGCAGCTCTTCGAGAAACAGGCCACGACCCAGCAGGCGCTGACCGCCGCGGAATCGATGTACAACGCCGCCCGGGCCCAGGTCGCGGAAGTCAAGGTCATGCTGACCTACGCCCAGGTCGAATCGCCCATCGCCGGCATCGTTACCGAGCGCCGCATCGAAGCCGGCGACCTCGCCAACCCCGGCATGCTCCTGCTCGCCGTCTACGATCCGCTGCGGATGCGCCTCGAAGCCCCCGTCCCCGTCCGCCTCCTCGATCGCCTCGCCCTCGGCCAGGAAGTCGAAGCGGCGCTCGACCGCCCCGCGCGCACGTTCAAGGGCACCGTCGCCGAAATCGTCAGCGAAGTGGACGCCGCCACCCGCACCCAGCTCGTCAAAGTACACCTCGACGGCGTAGAAGGCGACGTCCTGCCCGGCACGTTCGGCCGCCTGTGGGTCGAGGCCGAACCGCGCGAGGCCATCTTCGTCCCGGCCACCTCCGTCGTGCGCATCGGCCAGCTGGCCTTCGTCCAGGTCGTCCGCGACGGCCGCGCGTTCCGCCGCCTCGTGAAGACCGGCCCGGCCCAGGGCGACCGCGTCGAAATCCTCTCCGGCCTCCGCACCGGCGACGTCGTCCTTGCGCAACCGATCCGGGAGGGCTGATCCATGGAAGAGCGCAAACATTCCCTGACCTCCGGGATCCTGCAGGCGTTCCTCAAGGGAAACCTGTCGATCCTGCTGATCCTCATCAGCCTCGCCGTCGGCGCCGCCGCCCTGCTCATCACGCCGCGCGAGGAAGACCCCCAGATCGTCGTGCCGCTGGCGGACGTCATGGTCAGCATGCCCGGCAGCTCCGCCGAGGAAGTCGAGCAGCTCGTCTCCTCCCGCCTCGAAAAGCTGCTCTACCAGATCGACGGCGTGGAATACGTCTATTCGATGTCCCGCCCGGGCATGGCCGTCGTCACCGTCCGCTTCTACGTCGGCCAGGACCGCGAAGACAGCCTGATCAAGATCTACAACAAGATCTTCCAGAACGTCGACCAGACCACCCCCGGCATCGCCGGCTGGGTCGTCAAGCCGATCGAGATCGACGACGTGCCCATCGTGAGCGTGACCCTGCATTCCCGCGAGCACGACACCCACGCGCTCTACCGGCTCGCCGAAGTCGTCGCGCACAAGCTGCAGCGCATCCCCGACAGCGCCAAGATCAGCCTCCACGGCGGCCAGAAGCGCATCGTGCAAGTGCAGCTCGACGTGGAGCGGCTCGCCGCCTACGGCCTCTCGCCCATGGAAGTCGCCGGCGCGCTGAAGATGTCCAACGCGCAGGGCGCCAGCGGCTCGTTCGCGCAGGCCGACCGCGAAATCCCCGTCGAGACCGGCCCCTTCCTCCAGAACGCCGACGAAGTCCGCCGCCTGATGGTCGGCGCGCACCAGGGCCGCCCCGTCTATCTGCGGGACGTCGCCGATGTCGTGGACGGCTCCGACGAGCTGGATTCCTATACCCGCTTCGGCGCGGGCCCCGCCGCCGCAACGGTGGCCGGCGCCGGCAGCCTCGAACCCGGCGAGGCGGCCGCGGCCGTCACCGTCGCCGTCGCCAAGAAAAAGGGCAGCAACGCCGTCACCGTCGCCCAGCAGGTCGCCGCGATGCTGGCCGAGCTGCGCGCCGACGTCCTGCCCGAGGGCGTCGAAGCCACGATCACCCGCGACTACGGCGCCACCGCCAACGAGAAGGTCAACGACCTCGTGCTGAATCTCGCGATGGGCCTGCTGACCGTCGTCGGCCTCATCGCGCTGACGATGGGCTGGCGCGAAGGCCTCATCGTCGGTTTGGCCATCCCGATCACCTATTCGATCACGCTGCTGTTCAACTTCCTCTTCGGCTACACGATCAACCGCGTCACGCTCTTTGCGCTGATCCTGGCGCTGGGGCTGTTGGTGGACAACCCCATCGTCGGCGTGGAAAACATCTCGCGCTTCCTCTCGATGAAGAAATACCCGCGCCTGCAGGCCGTGGCCCTCGCCATGGAGGAGGTCATGCCCCCCATCCTGCTGGCGACGCTCTCCATCATCGTCTCGTTCATTCCGATGTTCTTCATCACCGGGATGATGGGCCCCTACATGGCCCCGATGGCCCTCAACGTGCCGCTCACCATGCTCAGCTCGCTGCTCGTCGCCCTCGCCATCACGCCGTGGGTCTCGAGCAAGCTGCTCAAGGAAGCCCCGGCCGAAGTCGCCGCCTACGACGTGGCCACGACCGGCACGTATCGGATCTACCGCCGCATCATGGCCCCGTTCGTGTCTTCGCGCGGCCGCAGCGGCGTCCTCCTGCTGGTCGTCGGCGCCCTGTTCGGGTTCGCCGTCTTCCTCGCCCTCTCCGGCCGCGTCCCGCTCAAGATGCTGCCGTTCGACAACAAGAACGAACTGCAGATCGTCGTGGACCTGCCCGAAGGCGCCACGCTCGAAGCCACCGACGCCGTCGTGCGCGAGATCGAGGACTACCTCCAGACCGTCCCGGAAGTCGTGAACTTCGTCTCCACCGTCGGCGAAGGCTCGCCGATGGACTTCAACGGCCTCGTGCGCAAATACTACCTGCGCCAGGCCCCGCACCTGGCCGACGTCCGCGTCAACCTGCTCCCCCGCCAGCGGCGCCAGATGAGCAGCCACGCCATCGCCCTGCGCATCCGCGACGACGTCGCGGCCATCGGCGCCAAGGCCGGCGCCCTGCTGCGCATCGTGGAAGTTCCGCCCGGCCCGCCCGTCATGGCCACCGTCGTCGCCGAAGTCTACGGCCGCCCCGACCAGCCCTACTCCGAGCTGATCGCCGCCGCCCGCGCCCTGCGCGAACGCGTCGCCGCCGAAGAGGGCGTCGTCGAGGCCGACGTCTCCGCCGAGGACAACCAGCAGAAGCTGTTCTTCCGCGTGGACCGCGAAAAGGCCGGCCTCAACGGCATCTCCACCGAAGACGTCGTCGGCACGCTGCGCCTCGCCCTCGCCGGCATGCCCGCCGGCGTCGTCCATGCCCCGCGCGAGCAAAACGAACTGCCCATCGTCCTGCGTCTGCCGCGCGAGAAGCGCTCCGACCCCGAACGCCTCAAGACCCTCATGGTCAAGGGCCGGATGGGCCACGCCGTGCCGCTCGGCGAGATCGGCGCGTTCGAAGACGACGTCGTGGATCCGACCATCATGCACAAGAACATGGAGCGCGTCGTTTTCGTCACCGCCGAAATGGCCGGCCGCGGCCCCGCCTACGCCGTGCTCGATCTCCAGGCCGACCTGAAGGAAGATCCGCTCCCCGCCGGCATCCGCGCCGTCTGGACCGGCGAAGGCGAATGGAAGATCACCGTCGACGTGTTCCGCGACCTCGGCATCGCCTTCTCCGCCGCGCTGCTGGCCATCTACGTCCTGCTGGTGTACGAAACCGGCTCCTACCTGCTGCCGATCGTCATCATGCTGTCCATTCCGCTGACCATGATCGGCATCATGCCCGGTTTCTGGCTGCTCAACGTCTTGATGGGCAAGACCGTCGGCGGCTACGCGGATCCGGTGTTTTTCACCGCCACCGCCATGATCGGCATGATCGCGCTCGGCGGCATCGTCCAGCGCAACGCCATCATTCTGATCGACTTCATCCGCAGCGAAGCCGCCCGCGGCAAGCCGCTGCGCGACGCCATCATCGAGGCCGGTGCCGTGCGCCTGCGCCCGATCTTCCTGACCGCCGGCACCACCCTGCTCGGCGCGTGGCCGATCACCTTCGACCCCATCTTCAGCGGCCTGGCCTGGTCGATCGTCTTCGGTCTGTTCGTCTCCACCGCCTTCACCCTGGTCGTCGTGCCCGTCGCCTACGGCCTCCTCTACCAGAACAAACCCGTCACGGAGGGCTGATCCATGAAAATGCTGATGATCATCTGTCCCGAAATCCGCCAGGAAGAAGTCCGCGCGCTGATCGCCAAGCACGACGTCCAATCCTACAGCGAGATTCCCGGCGTCCTCGGCGCCGGCAAAACCGGCACGCATCTCGGCACGCATTCCTTCCCCGGCAAGTCCGCCCTCGTCTTCACCGTCGTCTCCACCGGCAAGAAAGACGAACTCGTCTCCGCCCTCAAGGACTACCAGACCGGCCTCTTCGAAGGCGAAGGCCTCCGCGTCTTCGCCCTGCCCGTCGAAGCGATCTTTTGACCGGACAATTCATTTGAAAATTGAATATTGAACGTTGAATATTGATTCCCCCCTGCAACCTTTAACCTGTTACCCCCAAAGCCCAAATGCCTCCCCTCTACAAATCCATCCTCGGCGCCGCCGCCGGCGCCCTCGTCGGTTTTCTGGTCTACCGCTTCATCGGCTGCAAGACCGGCACCTGTCCCATCACCTCCAATCCGTGGATCTCCGCAATCTTCGGCGGAATTATGGGATTATTGCTTGCAACCGGGAAATAATTGTGTATGCTTAGACGATAATTAGGCACGAGCCTGTCCACCACCAAAAAAGGAAACCAACATGGATCAAAACGCAGCTCCCATCTCCCTGCCGGTCATCGGCTCCCCGGCCCCGGCCTTCAAGGCCATCACCACCCAAGGCGACATCGATTTCCCGAAGCAATACAAGGGCAGCTGGGTGATTCTGTTCAGCCATCCGGCCGACTTCACCCCGGTGTGCACCTCGGAATTCATCACCTTCGCCTCGATGGAACAGCAGTTCGCCGAGGCCAATTGCAAGCTCGTCGGTCTGTCCGTCGACGGCATCTATAGCCACATCGCCTGGTTGCGCACCATCAAGGAGAAGATCAACTACAAGGGCCACAAGAACGTCGAAGTGAACTTCCCCCTGATCGAAGACATCACCATGAACGTCGCCAAGGCCTACGGCATGATCCAGCCCGGCGAGTCCGACACCAAGGCCGTCCGCGCCGTGTTCTACATCGATCCCAAGGGCATCGTCCGCGCGCTGATGTACTACCCCCTCAGCGTCGGGCGCAACTTCGACGAGCTCTATCGCACGCTGATCGCCCTGCAGACCGGCGACGCCTTCGGCGTGGCCACCCCCGCCGACTGGCGGCCCGGCGACGACGTCATCATCGGCGCCGCCGGTTCCTGCGGCGCGGCCAAGAGCCGCATGGAAGGCAAGGAAGACATGGTCTGCCAGGACTGGTTCTTCTGCTCCCGCAAGTTGCCCAAGGAAAAGGTCCTCGCCGCGGTTCTCAAGAAAAAAGCCAAAAAGTAAGGCCGTTCCCCGGAACCCCTGCGGGCCGTTCGGTCCGCAGGGAGCCGGGATCCCGAAAGGAACAACCCATGACCGTAGAAAATGCCGTCCGCGCCTTTGCCGGTGTCATGATCCTGGTCTCCGCCGCCCTCGTCCATTTCCACAGCCCGTGGTGGCTGCTGTTCACCGCTTTCATCGGCCTCAATTTGATGCAGTCCGCCTTCACCGGTTTTTGCCCCCCCTCCATCTTGTTCCGCAAACTCGGCTTCAAAGACGGCCCCGCGAGCGGATCCGTCGAATGATCCGCGCCGGAAACGTCCTTGCCGGCCTGGCCCTCGTCGCCGCCGTCGTTTATCTCTTTGGAAAACCCACCACGGAAAGGAACACCCCCATGAGCGCAGGAATTCTCGAACTCACCGACAGCAACTTCGCCGCCGAAACCCAGACCGGCCTCGTCCTCGTGGACTTCTGGGCCCCCTGGTGCGGCCCGTGCCGCATGCAAACCCCGATCCTCGAACAGATCGTCGGCCAGGTCGAAGGCGCCAAGATCGCCAAGCTCAACGTCGACGATGCCGGCTCCGTCGCCGCCAAATTCGGCGTCCAGAGCATCCCCACCCTGATCGTCCTCAAAGACGGCCAGCCCGTGAAACAGTTCGTCGGCGTCCAGCAAGCCGCCACCCTGATCGCCGCCCTCGAAGCCGCGAAGTAAGACCCTCGCGACCTTGCGTCGCGAACGAATCAGGTTCGGCTGGGCGGCGCGGCGCCGCCCTTCTCCACCGTCCGGTCCATCGCCGGACGGTTTTTTTGCGCCGGCCCGCGGGTTGACGCGATTTCCATTTTGGGGTTATGCTCGTTTCCATGACCGCCCCAGAAGCCCTCCGCCTGCTGCAAGCCGAGATCGTCCAAGTCGTCGGCTGCACCGAACCCGCCGCCATCGCCTATGCGCTCCGCACGCTCGTTCGCCATCTGCCGCACCGGCCGGCCCCGGCGACCTTTCGCGCCGAACTGCGCCTGTCGCAGGACGTGTTCCGCAACGCCTCCACCGCCGTCGTCCCGCATCTGAAAACACGCGGCATCCGCGCCGCCGCCGCCGCCGGAATCGCCTCGCGCGCCGACGATTTCAACGTGTTCGCCGATTTCGATCTCCGCCGCGCTCGCGCGTTCCTGAAGAATCCGACCTGGCTGACCATCGTCCCGACCCGCCGCCGGGGATTCTTCGTTCACGCCCAACTCCCCGGCCTCCGGACCGGCGTCACCCTTGCCGGCCGCCACGACCGCATCGAAAAGCTTGTTGTTGTTGGCGCCGACCGCACGCCGCGCGACAAGCCCCTGCCGCCGCCGCCGACCTTGGCCGACGTGTTCAAGCTGGCCCGCGCTCGCCATCCCCGCCTCGAAGCGCTCGCCCGCGATTTCATCCACCGCCAAGTGCCCCCCGAAAAGGGATATTCCCCGGCCACGCAGCTGGCCCGTCGCGTCGCGGGCCGCATGGCGGGCTATTCCCACCCCGTCATGACGATCACGGGCTCCGGCAACCAGGGCATCTTCATCGGCCTGCCCTATCGCCGGCTCTATGCCGAACAGGGCGAAGCCATCCTGCCCGCCGTCGTCTTCTCCCTGCTGACCCAAATCCACCTCAGCGCCAAGCACGACCGGCTGTCCGCCCAATGCGGACTCGCCACCAAAGCCGCCCCCGCCCTCGCCGCCGGCCTGGCCTTCGCTCAAGGCGCGACTCCCGCCGAAATCCGGCGGATCTTCCGCAAGATCCCCGCCCGGTTGCCCGACCTGACCTGCGAAGGCGCCGAACCCGCCTGCGGCCGCAAGGCCCGCCGCGCCAGCCACGCCATTGCCCCATTCGTCCGGGCCATCACGCCCCAGGCGTAATCGTTCATAAAATCCATGATCTAGTAGTTGCAATTACTAGACTCTAGTATTTGCAACTACTAGTTTGCCCAGGAACAGCGAAGGCAGGCGAAAAATAGCCGCTGAAGACGCCCTATGTCCCACGGATCGCCCACCAGAAGCCCCTCGTATTTCCAGTCCTATGGCAGATGCGCCCGGCCCCGTTCGATGGCATATTTTCCGCTGGTAATTATTCCCCAGTTTGAAAAACTGCGCGCTCGCATGTCGATTCTCTCCTCCAACCGGATCTCGCGATGAACGCCGCTCAGGAAACCGCCCGGCGGCGCACGCTGGCCATCATTTCCCATCCCGATGCGGGCAAAACCACGCTGACGGAAAAGCTCCTGCTCTACGGCGGCGCCGTCCAGCTCGCCGGGTCCGTCACCGCCCGCAAGAATCAGCGCTCCACCACCTCCGACTGGATGGAGCTCGAAAAGCAGCGCGGCATCTCCGTCAGCTCCACCGTCCTCCAGTTCGAATACCGCGACTTCGTCGTGAATCTCCTCGACACCCCCGGCCACCGCGATTTCTCCGAGGACACCTACCGCGTGCTCATGGCCGTCGATGCCGTCATCATGGTCATCGACGCCGCCAAGGGCATCGAGACCCAGACGCTCAAGCTCTTCGAGATTTGCCGCCTGCGCGGCATCCCCATCTTCACCTTCATGAACAAGCTCGACCGGCCCGCCCGGCATCCGCTCGAGCTGATCGACGAAATCGAAAGCACGCTGCAGATGCAGGTCTGCGCCATGAACTGGCCGCTCGGCGACGGCGTGGACTTCCGGGGCGTTTACGATCGTCCGGCCCAGCTGGCGCACTTCTTCGAGCGCACCGTCGGCGGCGCCTACCGGGCCCCCGAAGCCGTCCACGCCGTCACCGATCCTTCCGTCCGCGACCGGATGGCCCCCGACGCCTTCAAGGCCTTGGTCGAACAGCTTGAAATGCTCGACGCCGCCGGCGAGGTCTTCGACGAACAGGCCGTCCGCGCCGGCGACATGACGCCGGTCTTCTTCGGCAGCGCTCTCAACAACTTCGGCGTCCAGCTTTTGCTCGATTTCTTCCTCCAGCACGCCCCGCCGCCCGGCTCCCGCAAGGCCGGCGAACTCGTGATCCCGCCGGACCACCCCAAGTTTTCCGGCTTCATCTTCAAGATCCAGTCGAACATGGATCCGAACCACCGCGACCAAATCGCTTTTCTGCGCGTTTGCTCCGGGGTTTTCGCGCGCGACATGAAGGCCGTCCATGCCCGCAGCGGCAAGGTCATCCGCATGTCGAATTCCCGCAAAATGTTCGCCCGCGACCGCGAAACCGTCGATGAAGCCTATCCCGGCGACGTCATCGGGCTCGTCGGCCATCCCGAATTCGGCATCGGCGACACGCTGACGGAAGATCCGGCCATCGCCTACGATCCCCTGCCGCAGTTCGCGGCGGAATGCTTCGCCTGGCTGCACCATTCCAGCCCGGCGCAGTTCAAGCGGTTCCGGGCCGGACTCGACCACCTCCTGCAGGAAGGCGCGGTCCAGACGTTCACCATTCCGGATTCGGGATCGCGCGCGCCGCTGCTGGGCGCGGTCGGACCGCTGCAGTTCGAAGTGCTGCAATATCGCCTCGAAAGCGAATACGGCGCCACCACCCGCCTGGAACCCGCCCCGTGGGGCATTCTCCGCTGGATCGATCCGTCCGGCGCGCCCGTCATCCCCGAAATGCT
>RZYG01000251.1 GCA_009930415.1 Spartobacteria bacterium
CGTGAACGCGATCGATTGGTTGTCGGACAGATGAGGAAGGGTATTGCGATCGGGGCCCGGATCCACGGCGGCGGCCGCCTGGACGACCGTGCAGGTGCGAGTAATTCCCCCTCCGGACACGACGATGGACCCCGTGCGAGCTGCATCCGCGGCGTTGACCGCCACGTTGTAGGTCACCGTCCCGTTGTCGCTACCGGAACTCCCGCCCGTGATCGTGATCCAGGTCGAATTGGCCCCCCGCGCCGCCGTCCAGGAAACGTTGGCCATCACCGCGACCTCTTGTCCACTCGAGGCCGCCGCCGGCACGTTGGCGCCCGTCGGAATGATCGCCAAAGACGCGGGAATGCCCGCCTGGATGACCATCACGACGACAGGACTGTTGCCGGCGTCCGAGGTCGTCACCGCAACCAAACCCGTGCGCGCCGTCATGCCGGGGTTGGCCAGATGAGCAATCGTGATTGTTCCGCCATTCAGTCCGTATTCACCGTCCACAAGGTCCAGCCAAGACACTTCCGTGGAAACATCGTAAAGCATCGACCCACCCCCCGAGTTCGTCACCACGAAGGTCGTTGTTCCTGCCGTCGATGCCACGGTGCGGGTGGTCGGCGCCACGGCCAGTTCCGGCGGAAGGTGCGCATTTCCGATGACGGGCCGGCTCGCCGAGGCCCCGCCCGAAAAAGTCGCGTTGTTGCTATGGGAACCCACGGCCAGCGGACAATACCGTATAGTAACAACCGTGCTTTGGCCAACTCCCAGGTTGTAATGACTAGGCCCGATCACGCTGAATGGCGCTCCGACCGACACGGTGCCCGCAAGCGTTCCGGTTCCGATATTCATTACCGCAAAGCTTTGGTCCGCCGTTTCACCCAAGAGGATGGATCCAAAGTCCTGGTTGGTTGGCGTCACAACCAGGGAAGGCTGTTGAGCCAAGTAAGGGATATAGTCGATATTACCCGAAAACCGGCTCAGATTGGGCGGTGCTTGGCCCCACCAGTTGTTCTCCGCAGGCAAATACCCGTCGGGGTCGCCGTAAGCAATGTCGAAGCCGCGGTTGCCATAGATCGAGTTCCCCGGTCCGATGACCAGACCGTCGAATTCGTAGGCGACCGTTATGCCGTTCCTCCCGTTATCCGCAATGCGGCAATTCCGGATCGTGCCGTTTGGCCAGCTCGCCAGCGCGATGCCGTCGTTGACGTTGTCCGAAATGACGGTGCCTTCGATCAGGGTGTCCATGGTGCCCCCCAGATTCATGCCGTCTTCATTGCCGTGAAACCATGAATTCAAGACGTGAATCCTGGGCCAGTTGTACTCTTCGAGACCATTTTGGCACCGCGTGACGATCATGCGATCGATGAGAATCTCCGTACTGTTTGCCCAAATGCCCTGGGTGGCGGTTTCGTGCCCGTCGATGGTGAAGCCCCGCAGCACAACTCCGCCGAAGTCTCCTCCGGAAAACACGGCGCCGGATGCGGCGCCGACAACGACGGACGTCGGGTCGAGCCCGTCGGATGCGCAAATGGTCACGTCGGGAACCAAAAGGACGTTTGCTTCGTAGGTTCCCGCAGCCAGGACGACGCGCCCGCCGGCACTTGCGGCATAGAGCCCCATCTGGATGGTCGGGTAGTCGGCAGGAACCTGAATGATCCCATTGGCCGGCGGCGCACTCCCGCCGACGTATGGGATATAATCCACGTTGCCCAACAACCGGCTTGGATCAGGCGGCGCTTGCCCCCACCAGTTGCCCTCCGCCCGGACGACGGAGAATCCGTCCAGATTGGCCACGTCGGCGACGGCATTGCTGAAGATGGAGTTGTCCGGACCAATGGTCAGCGGGTCAATCAACCTGTTCACCGCAATCCCAAAGTTGCCGTTGCTGGCAATTTGACAATTCCGAATGGCGTTTTCCGACCAGTTCCAGGTTTCGACGGATATCCCGTTTTGGCTGTTTTGCGAGAAGGTGGAATCCCGAACAACCCCGCCATTGATAACTGCTCCGACTTCGTTGTGGTGAAACCGCGAATTCAACACCTTGATGGTCGGCCAATGGGCGTAATCCATCCCGGCCTGGCATCCGGTGACGATCAGGCCATCGACGAGAATCTCCGTATCGTTCACCCAAATGCCGGTGGAGGCCGATCCAAACCCGTCGACGGTGAAGCCCCGCAGCACGACTCCGACGATATCTCCTCCGGAAAACACGGCGCCGGATGCGGCGCCGACAACGACGGACGTCGGGTCGAGCCCGTCGGATGCGCAGACCGTCACGTTGGATACAAGGATTACGTTTTCCATGTATGTCCCGGCCGCAAGAACGACGCGATCGCCGGAGCGCGACGCGTACAAGCCTTGTTGAACGGTTGGGTAGTCGGCTGGAACGTGGATGTCGGCCCCTTGGGCAGCCCAGGTTCCAAACCATGCCAAAAGCATCGTCGCCAACGAAACCATCTGCCGCCCCAAGTTGCGCGTCATGCCGACATCCAAGGAATCAGAAGAGGAGTGGCCGTTCGTTGGTTTTGGCGTTTTCATTTATGCCTCCCGATGATCGCAGGCGCATGCAAGCCCTTTGATCAACAAGCATTGTCCTCCCCATCCCCCCAGCAAATCAAGAAGTTATCCTGTGTTTCTCGCGCCAGGTTTCCAAGTGCGCCCGAGCGCGACGGTCGAACGTCCGGAAGCCGTTTCGAGGTGCTGGTTCGTCGATCCGAACCGCAACCGCTTTTCCGGCTCGTCAAGGCAGGCCAAACCAGGAATGTATCAACGGATAAAGCAAGACGGGAATGCGGTCGGGACCGCCGAAGACGACCTTGCGAGTCGTCAGGGTCGTGGATTGGCGGGTGAACCAGGAACCGGACGCCGGATGGTACATGGCGATGTCGGTTGCGCCGTCGCCGTCGTAATCCGCCGGGACGGGGATCATCGTCTTCCAGCCGTACGGCAGGATCAGGCTGCCGCCGCCGCTGTAGCTGATGCACCACTTCGAGGAAGCGCGGCTGAGCACGGCGACGTCGGCCTTGCCGTCGCCGTCGTAGTCGCCCGGCACGGGAATCGTTCCGACCCAACCGAGCTGCCGCACGCGGCTGCCGCCGCCGCTGTAGAGGATGTACCAGTTGCCGTTCGAGGGGCGGTAGACCGCAACGTCCGTCGCGCCGTCGCCGTCGTAGTCCGCCGGCACGGGGAGATCCGTTTTCCCGCCAAACGTCCGGCTGAATCCCCCCGCCGCACTGCACAGGAAGTACCAGATGGATTTGTCGGGATAGAACAGCGCCAGATCGGCCTTACCGTCGCCATCGTAATCGCCGGGAACAGGGACGGTCCTGGTCCAGCCAAAACGGATGATGCGGGACCCGCCCGAACTGTACTGGAAATACCAGTCGCCCGTGGCGCGCTGGAACAGCGCGATATCCACGAGCCCGTCGGCGTCGTAATCCGCCGGCACCGGCAGCATCGTGGAC
>RZYG01000252.1 GCA_009930415.1 Spartobacteria bacterium
TCGAGTTCGGCAAGGCAACTATCCGGGGAGCCGCAGTGGCCTCCATTGGAGGCATCTGGCGGCAAAAAAGGCTCGCCACCGCGCCGGACGTTTGCGCATGATGCCGGCCGATGACTAAATCCAACGACTTGGCGCGCCGCGTGGCCGCGCTGTTTTCCGCCCCCCGCTACCATCCCCTCCCCGAACGAGATCTGGCCAAACGGCTCCAGCTCGCCCCCGGCCAGCGCGGACTCCTGCGGCAAATTCTCCGCGAACTCCAGCAACAAGGCCAAGCCGCGCCGCTGAGCGGCGGCCGCTGGGGTGCGGCACCGGCCTCCGCCGCACCGATTTCCGGCACCTACTGCGTGCGGATGAACGGCTCCGGCTGGCTCGTGCCCGACGGTCCGAAACAGCCGCCCATGTGGATCGATCCGGCCTCCGCCGGCGTCGCCATGAACGGCGACCAGATCCAGGCGGTTCCCATCCGCCGCGAGGCGTTCGCGCGCATTCCCGGCGCCCGGCCCGACACGCAGGCCGTCCGCCTCGTGCGCATCGTGAAACGCAAGCGCCAATGGGTGGTCGGCCTGCTGCAGGCCACGCCGCACCACGCCTTCGTCGCGCCGCGCGATCCGTTGCTGCGCACGCCCATCCGCCTGGTCGATTCCCTCGCCAAGCTCGAGCCGCATCTGGGCCATCTGGTCGTCGCCCGCATCGTCGAGGACGATCCCGCCGCCGGCCAGCCCGTCGTCGCGAAGTTCGCGGAAGACCTCGGCGATCCCGACGATGCCGCCAACGACGTGCCCGCCCTGCTCAAGGACCGCGGCCTGGAGGAGACCTTCCCCGCCGAGGTGACCAAGGCCGCCCGGCACAGCCGCGAGCACCTGGCCCGCCACGGCGCCGATCCGCGCGGCCGCGTGGATCTGCGCGGCGACCTCATCGTGGCCATCGATCCGGCCGACGCCCACGACCACGACGACGCCGTTTCCATCGCGCCGCTGCCCGGCGGCCGCTGGAAGCTGGGCGTCCACATCGCCGACGTGGCCGCCTACGTGGAACCCGGCTCCGCGATCGACCGCGAAGCCCTGCGCCGCGGCAACAGCACCTATCTGGTGGACCGCGTCGTCCGCATGCTGCCCCGGGACCTCACCGTGAGCACCTGCAGCCTGCTTCCCGGCGAAGACCACCTGGCCCACACCGCCGAAATCGTCTACGACGGCCGCGGCCACGTGCTCGAAACCAAAACGTTCCGTTCCATCATCCGCACCCGCGCCGTCCTGGCCTATGAACAGGTCCAGGACTTCTTCGACACGGGCCGGTTCCCGGGCGCCGCCGCGGACCTGCTCGCCGCCCTGCGCCACCTGCGCGACCTGGCGCAGAAGATCCGCGCGCTGCGCTTCGCGAACGGCGCGCTCGATTTCGCCCTGCCCGAAGCGCATTGCGTGCTGGACGCGGCCGGCCAGCCCGTCGGTTTCGTCCGGCGCGGCGCCACGGAAGCCTACAATCTCATCGAGGAATGCATGCTGGCCGCCAACCAGGCCGTCGCCCGCAAGGTGCACGCCGCCGGCGTCCCCGGCATCTACCGCGTCCACGACGAACCGTCCGAAGAGCAATGGGCGCGCATGGCCGCCGAGCTGCGCGCGCTGGGCCACCGCGCGGCCCCCGGAAACGCCCAGGATCTCAACCGCATCGTTCGCTCCGTCCAGGGCCGGCCGGAACAGTACATGACCACCCTCACCCTGTTGCGCAACATGATGCGCGCGACCTACGAGGCCGAGTGCCGCCCCCACTTCGGCCTCGGATTCACGCACTACGCGCACTTCACCTCGCCCATCCGGCGCTATCCCGACCTCGTCCTGCACCGCATCCTCATCGGCCTCGAGGAAGGCCGCAAGACCCCCGTCTATTCCGCCGCCGAAATCGAAAAACTCGCGCTGCACTGCTCCGGCACCGAGCGCGAATCCGCCGAACTCGAAAGCCAATCGCTCCAGATCAAGCGCCTGCGCTACTTCGCCACCCTCCTCGCCAAGGGCGAAACCGGCCCGTTCCCCGGCACCGTCATCTCCCTCAATCCCAAGGGCCTCATCGTGGAACTCGCCGAATCCCTGCAACAGGGCATGCTGCCGTACCACGCCATCGGCCGCGACTGGTTCGCGCTGGCCGACGACGGCCTCTCCGCCTCCGCCCGCGGCGGCGCGACCTTCCGCCTCGGCCAAGCCATCGCCGTCGGCCTCGCCGCCGTGGATGAAACCGCCCGGCGCGTGGACTTCTTCCTGCCCGGCGCGGCGCGCCGCGCGGAACGCCGCCCGGCGCGGCGGCCGGCGGCGGAGAAATCCCCGCACAATCCCGTTGACAAACGGCCGCAAATGACCGGAAATAAACCCTCGGGACGGCCCGCCCGTTCCCAGCCAAGGAGAAAACAACGATGAAGAAACTCGCCCTGTCGATTCTCGCGGCGCTCGTCGCGATGCCGTTGGCCGCGTCGGCCGCGGAAGCCAACGTCTACGCCGACGTGTTGTCCGCCTACGTCTATCGCGGCATGGTCGGCAACGACGAAGCCGTGTTCCAGCCCGGCCTCGACGTCGCCGGCCCGCTGGGCCTCGGCTACAGCCTGTGGGCCAACATGAACCTGACGGACGCCGAGTCCGCCTGGTATCCCGACACCTTCGGCAAGTGGGGCGAAATCAATCTGGGCCTCAACTGGACGGCCCCGCTCGAAGGCCCCGTCAGCCTGACCGTGGGCGCCACCTACTTCATCTATCCGCAGGACGGCAGCGAAGTCCTCGTGGACGACGAAACCGGCGAACCGCTCGTCGACGACGAAGGCGCCGTGCGGGTTTCGGAAGCCCCCGCCGACGACGGCTACGAGCTCTATGCCGAACTCGCCGCCGAAGACCTGCCCCTCGCCCCCTCCCTCCGGGTTTGCCACGACTTGGGCAACGGCGACGACTGGGCGCTCCTCTTCGCCATCGGCCATTCCATCGGCCTGACCGACGAACTGTCGCTCGACCTCGGCGCCGCGCTCGGCTATGCGGGCCGCTACTACGTGGCCGACAACTTCGATTCCGCCACCGGCGACGCCCTGACCCACGCCCAGTTCGACGCCGGGCTGAACTACGCCGTCAGCGAGACGCTTTCGCTCGGCCTCAAGGGCAGCTACAGCGCCTTGCTCGACTCCGACCTCCGCGACGACGTGGACGAAGGCGGCTACTACCCCGAGACGGACCTCTTCTTCGGCGGCGTGACCGCCAGCTACACGTTCTAGGCGACGCTCCGCCAACGCACGCGCCCCGCGGTTTCCGCGGGGCGTTTTTGCGTTTGGCCGGTCGCGCGGATTGGATTCCGGGCCGGGACGGCGCATCTGCGATTCGGTGCATGCTTGGCGGCATCGGGATGGAAATGCTGGCCTTCGTGGCATGCGGCTCCTGCCGCGTGCGGCTGGAAAAATCCGCGCGGGGCGGGAGCCCCACGC
>RZYG01000253.1 GCA_009930415.1 Spartobacteria bacterium
TCGGCGGCGAAACCCCCGCCGGGCTGCCCGTTCCATCCGCGCTGCCCGCAGGCCATGGCGACGTGCCGGACGCAAGCGCCGGCGTGCCGCGTCGTGGATGGACACCGGGTCTGGTGCCATCTGTACTGACCGGCTTTTCCGGCAATCAGTTATTTTTGGAAACCGGCCGGCGGTTGAACTCCTCGGGCCGATTGGGGAAAAGCACGACCATCTTGATGGCGTTGGTGAGGCATATTCGCTCGATCATTTCGAGCTTCTGGCGGCTTTTGCCGTGGAGATTCGCTTCGCCCTGGGCGTAGGCGATGATCGCCAGCATGCCTTGCTTGCCGGAAACGTTCGAGTAGTGCAAGGCCTGCCCCAGCCCTTCGTGCCATTTGTGGGGAAAATCCACCTCGATCGCGTACTGGTCGGTCAGGACGTCGATCCGCCCGCCCTCGACGCGCTTTTCCGTCGCGCCTTGCCACTGCCGAGCCAATTCGTCGCGCCACAGGCTTTCCTTGCCGCCGGACGGCAGGTCGAACGTCAGGCTCTCCCAAGCCCATGCGGCCGAAGCCGACCAGGCGAAAACTGCGCCTAAGACCAACCGGGAGAAGGCGCGAACGGATCGTGGACGATCAGAATACATGGAGTTAAGGATACGCCGAAATAGACCAGAAGCAAGCCTGCCGCACCCCGATCGGGAGGGCGCGGCGGGAAATCGCGGCTCGCGTCCGGGCAACCGTTTTCCATGCCGTGGAAAAAAGTTTTCCACGGCGTGGAAAACCTAGGAAAAACGGCGCGCGCGGCAACTAACCGCATGGGAGGCAAAGGGTTTTGCGGACGGAAAACCGGAGCCGAATCCGCTTGGATTCAGGGGGGCGATGGGCTAGAAGAATCAGGCACCCTTTTCCCCGAAAGAACCGATTTTGGAACCGAAATTTACCCATCTGCACGTGCACACCGAATACAGCCTGCTGGACGGGCTGTGCGCGCTGGACCGGGGCAAGGACCACCACAGCCCGATCATGAAGCGGGCGCAGGAGCAGGGGCAGGTCGCGCTGGCGATCACCGACCACGGCAACCTGTTCGGCGCGGTCCATTTCTACAAGGCGGCGCGCAAGCACGGCCTCAAGCCGATCCTGGGCTGCGAAATCTACGTCACGCCGGGCGACCACCGCGAGAGGGTGCTCGTCAACGGCCGGCAGGCGAACCACCTCGTGCTGCTGGCGGAGGACAACCGCGGCTTCGCGAACCTGATGAAGCTGGTGAGCAAGGCGCACCTCGACGGCTACTACTACAAGCCGCGCATCGACCGCGCGCTGCTGGCGGAACACAGCGCCGGCCTGATCGCGCTGTCCGCGTGCCTCAAGGGCGAAGTGGCCGAGGCGTTCATGGACGGCCTCGACGACAAGGCGCAGAAACTCGCCGGCGAATACGCCGAGATCCTGGGGCCGGACCGGTTCTTCCTCGAAGTGCAGGACCACGGCTTGCCGGAACAGCGGCCCGTGAACAAGAAGCTGGTCGCGCTCGCGCGCAAGCTGGGCCTGCCGCTGGTGGCGACGAACGACGTGCACTACCTGGCGCCCGACCACTTCGAACCGCACGAAATGCTCCTGTGCCTGCAAACGCAGGCGAAGTGGAGCGAAACGGACCGGATGAAGTACGGTTCCGACCAGTTCTACCTGAAGAGCGAAGCCGAAATGCGCCAACTCTTCGGCGACCTGCCGGAAGCGCTGGAAAACACCTGGAAGATCGCCGAGCGCTGCAACGTGGAACTGGCGCTGGGCGGGCAGAAGAATCCGCATTTCCCGAACTACCAGTGCCCCGGCGGCTTGACCCACAAGCAATACCTGACGCAGATCGCGGCGGAGGGCATCCGCAAGCTCTACGGCGTGGAGGACCTCGCGCATCCCCGGGACACCCGCGAAAAGGAAATCGCGGACCGGTTTTCCCACGAGCTGGGCGTGATCGAAAAGACGGGTTTCCTGAACTACTTCCTCGTGGTGTGGGACTTCATCCACGCGGCCAAGCAGATGGGCGTGCCGGTGGGGCCGGGGCGCGGCTCGGGCGCCGGCAGCCTCGTGGCCTACGCCGTGGGCATCACGGGGATCGACCCGTTGCGCTACGGGCTGATCTTCGAGCGCTTCCTGAATCCCGAACGCGTGTCGCCGCCGGACTTCGACATCGATTTCTGCCAGTCGCGCCGCGGCGAGGTCATCGAATACGTGCGGCAAAAATACGGTGCGGACAGCGTGGCGCAGATCGTGACCTACGGCACACTGGGGGCCAAGACGCTCATCCGCGACATCGGCCGCGCGCTGGAAATCCCGCTGCCGGACTGCGACCGCCTCGCCAAGATGATCCCGGAAGTGCCCGGCACCACGCTGCTGAGCGCGAAGAAGGACAGCCTCGATTTCGCGACCGCCTGCAAGACCGAGCCGTTCGCGAAGGAAATCATGAAGTACGCGCCGCCGCTGGAGGACATGCCGCGGCAGACCGGCACGCACGCGGCGGGCGTCGTCATCGGCGAAAAACCCCTGATCGAGCTGATCCCGCTGACGAAGGACAAAGACGGCAACGTCATTTCGCAGTGGGAAGCGGTGCCGCTGGAGGAAGCCGGCCTGCTGAAAATGGACTTCCTGGGCCTGAAGACCCTGACCGTGGTGCGCGAGGCCTGCGACAACGTGAAGCGCACGACGGGCGTCGAGCCGGACCCGGACAACCTGCCGTTGGACGACCCGAAGACCTACGAGCTGTTGGCGCGCGGCGACACCGTGGGCGTGTTCCAGGTCGAATCCGAAGGCATGCGCGACCTGCTGCGGCAGCTCCAGATCAACAAGATCGAGGAACTCATCGCCATGATCGCGCTCTACCGGCCGGGGCCGATGAGCATGATCCCGTCGTTCATCGCGCGCAAGCACGGCCGCGAGCCGATCGAATATCCGCATCCGCTGCTGGAAGGCGTTTTGAGGGAAACCTACGGCATCATGGTCTACCAGGAGCAGGTGCAGCAGGCCGCCGGCATCCTTGCCGGCTTCAGCATGGGGCAGGGCGACATCCTGCGCCGCGCGATGGGCAAGAAAAAGCCCGAGGAAATGGCCAAGCAACGCCAGGCCTTCACCGACGGCTGCGTGAAGAAGAAGACCTGCACCGCGGCCAAGGCGGGGCAGATCTTCGATTCGATCTCCGAATTCGCGTCGTACGGCTTCAACAAGTCGCACTCGGCGGCCTACGGCATCGTGACCTTCCAGACGGCCTACTTGAAGGCGAACCACCCGGTCGAGTTCATGGCGGCGCTGCTGTCGTCGGAAATCGGCAACACCGACAAGCTGCCGGTGCTGGTGGCCGAGGCGCAGAAGATGGGCATCCAGGTGCTGCCGCCGGACGTCAACGAAAGCGGCCTGCGCTTCACGCCGGTGAAAGGCGCGATCCGCTACGGCCTGGCCGGCATCAAGGGCGTCGGCGC
>RZYG01000254.1 GCA_009930415.1 Spartobacteria bacterium
GAACTCCTGCGTGCCGGCGGCCGTGGAGGCGCTGGCCTGATCGTTGGTGATGGAATAGTAGGTCCAGTTCTCGGCGTAGAAGCGATAATAGTAGGTCGTTTCCGGCGCCAGGCCGCCGTCGTTGTAGCTTGTAGCATCGCCGCGGTAGACCACCGTGCCGGAGCCGAGCGAATCGCCGGCGTTGTAGGTCACGCCGTTCACCGGCGCCGTCCAGGGACCGTTGTCCGTCATCCGCACGACAAGCGTATCCTTCGCCTCGCCCGACACGCCGCGGACCCATTCCAGGTTGATCTGGCTATTGGTGTTCACGGCGTCGCGCGTTGCCGTCGCGTCCGTCGGTGGATTGAGGTTCTGGACCGTCAGCGCCGGATTATTCGTGCGCTGCGTTTCGCACGCGCTGCCCGCGGCCGCATAGCGGCTGGTGAACGTCCCGGCCGCGGTCATCTGCACCTGGTTCGTCCAATAGCTGTTGTTGTTCGCGTTCTGCCACCACGCCATGGGATACGACGACGCGAACGCGGCGTTCTGGGCCCAATCGAACTCGATGCTTCCACTCTGGCCCAGCCCGACCGGGAAGGACTGGAACTGGAAGTTTTCGGTGTCGCCCAGATAGCTGCCGGCCGCCGCCGTCCACGCGGCGGAATTCAGCGTGTTGCTGCCCGCCCAGGTCGGACAGGTCACCGCGATCAGCTGCGACCAATCGGTGCCGTAGCGGATTTCGTCGTAGAACACCTTGCCGGGATAGCCCGCCCCGACGCTGGCGCCGGCGTTCAGCTGGATCCGCGCGATGTCGTCGATGCCGGCCATCGTCTGGCTCACGTCCCAGCTGGACGGCTCCGTTTCGGGGAACGTGTAGCCGTCCACGATCCGGTAGGCCTTGGCCTGGAACACGTCGGTGTCGAAGTCGTATTTGCCGGCGACCAGATAGACGTTGCCCGTGCTGCCGTAGGTGTCGGACGAGTAGTACTGGCCCAGGTCGTAGGCGGACCAATAGGTGCTCGAGCCGTCGCCGATGCCCAGCGTGCTGTAGTTGGCGCCCGCGCCCTTGCCGAGGAACGCCTTCTCCGTGCCGCTCGCGTTGAGCAGGCTCAGGCCGGCCCACTTGTTCGCGCCGCGGAACTGGTAGGACAGCATGAAAGCCACGTAGAACTTGCCGGTGCTGATCGTGCTGGCCAGCGACCGCTGGGCCTTGGCCACGCCGCCGTCGGACGTGATGGAGGCATAGACCCGGTTGCCCTGCATGGCCGGATAGCCGTCCATGTCCATGAACCGCGGCACGTCGTCGACGACGGCCACCGGATAGTTGGTCTGCACCGTCCACGTCCCGCTGTCGACCGCCCAGAAGTTCGCGCCGAAGCCTTGGCCGCCCAGCGCCGACGAGCCCAGCGCCGTGGCGTTCGTGTAGCTGAACGGATTCACGTTCTCGTAGGCCGCGTAGGCGACGTTGGTGGCGGCGGCCACCACGCCCGTCGAATAGTAGTTGGCGCCGTTGACGGAATAGAACTTGTAGAAATTGGTCGTGCCGGGCGTCACCACGTGTTCCAGCGCCGTCGCGGAGCCCTTGTAGACGACCGTGCCGCCGTCGATCGTGTTGCCGGCGGAATAGCCCGTGCCGTCGGTCGGTTCCGTCGAAATCGCCGCCGTCTTGTGCACGACCATCACGTCGTTGCCGGCGCCGTTCTTCGTCCAGGCCAGCCGCACCATTTCGCTGCCGTCGACCGTCGCAGCCTGGTTCGTCGGCCACTCCGGCTTCGTCGGCAGCACCCCGATCAGACCGCTCCAGTTGGTCGCGACGCGCACTTCGTCGAAGTAGACGTTGCCCGGCGTGCCCGAGCCGCCGCCGTATTCGCCCGCCGCCAGCCGGATGGTGTTCACCGTGCCCACGACGTTGCTGGCCTTGGAAACGGTCACGTCCCAGGACGACGGCTCTTCCGTCGGCACCGCGGCGGTCCCGATCTTGAAGGCCTTGGCCTTGGCCTCGCCGGCGGCCCAGTCGTAGTAGCCCACAATGACGTAGTCGTTGCCCGAGCCCTTGGTCAGCGTGTAGGCCGACCCGGTGGAGTCGATGCCCAGCTGCTGGTCCTGATCGCCGATTTCGCCGATGAACAGCTTTTCGCTGGTGTTGGTCCAGAACAGGGAGAGCCCCTCGTACTTTTCCGAGCCCTCGTACTGGTAGTTGAGGACGTAGCCGAAATAGATCCGGCCGCTCTTGTATTCCTGGCCCAGGGGGCGGAACACCGCCAGATTGGCGTCGTTCGCCGGCGAAACCCACAGCTTGTTGCCGGACGGCGCCGGATAGTTGGTCTGTTCGGCGAAGCTGCCGGACGAATTGGTGAACAACGTCGTATCGCCATACCACGCCCCGCCCCACCCGGTTTCGCCGTTCCGGCCCGTCAGCGCCGTGGCGTTCGTGTAGGAGAAGGTTTCCGTGATTTCGCCGGCGGCGAACGACGACGTCGCCTCGGAGTCCGTCAGCCCGGCCGAGTAATAGTTGCCGCTGTAGGAATAGAACGCGTAGTGGTGGGTGGCGCCCGACGCGACCACGTGTTCGAGCGCGGCGCCGGAGCCCTTGTAGATCACCGTGCCGCCGCCGCAGGCGTCGCCCGCGGAGTAGGCCTGGCCCTGCGTCGGCGCCGTCGAGGCGCTGCCCGTCTTGTGCACGATCATCACGTCGTAGGAGGCGTGCTTGGTCCAGGCCAGGTCGATCAGCGTCTTGCCGTCGGCCGTGGCCGTGGCCACCGACGGATCCGGCAGGATGACCACGCTGGCGGTGCCCGGCGAGGTCGTGCGGTAGTTCAGGAAGGACCCCGCCCCGTTGTACGGATAGACCGCCGCGTGGTAGGTCGTGCCGGCGCTCAGCCCCGTGATCGTGGCGCTGCCGTGCTTGCCCGCGCCCGCCACCACGACGAAGTTGCCCGTGCCGAGCTCGTCGCCGGAACCGAACGCGAGGTCGGCCGCGTAACCGGCCCAGTCGGCCGGGTTCGCATCCACCGCCGAACCGGATTTGATCAGGATGATCGTGCCGTCGGCCGTGCCCGTGTTCGTCCACGCGATCGTCGCGGTCGTGCCGCTCGCCGGCAGGAAGTTGACGACGGACGAACTGGTGCCCGGCTCGGACTCGCCGGTGGCGGCGTTGGCGCTGCCCGGCGTGCCGCCCACGTAGTAGTTGTGGGTGGCGTTGGCCGGCGTGCCGTCGTAGGCGTAGGGATAAATCCGGTAGTAGTAGGTCGTGTCGGCCGACAGCGAAGCGTTTGTATAAGAGCCGGCACCCGCCGTCGTGCCCGCATAGACCACCGTGCCGGCGCCCAGCGCGTTCCCCGCGGAATAGGCCGTGCCGTCCGCCGGCGCTGTCCAGCCGGCATCCGCCGCCTGCCGCACGATCAGATAGCCCGTCTCGCCCGTCGCGTCCGTCCAATCCAGCTTG
>RZYG01000001.1 GCA_009930415.1 Spartobacteria bacterium
CATGACCAACCAGACCGCCCCGCTCTACACCCCCGCCGAATGGTTGACCGCCCGCACTGCAACAGTGCGGTAGCTCTTCGGACGCTTACGATTCAGCGGCTACAGAATCGTTGATTTGCTCCAGGCCGGAGTCAAAGGACCGGATTCACCCACGGGGCAAGCCCGCGGGGGTCTTGGCAACCGGCCGCCTATTTCTTCGCGATGGGGCGGGGGGGATGGAACTTCTTCATCCAGGCGAGCTGGACGATCATCATGACCTGGTTGGTGGACCAGTAGAGGGAGAGGCCGGAGGGGAAGGAGTAGAACATGAAGGTGAAGAGCACGGGCATCATCATCATCATCTTCTGCTGCTGGGGATCGCTGGTGGGGGTCATCTTCTGCTGCAGCCACATGGTGACGCCCATGAAGAGCGGCAGGATGTTCAGCCCGATGGGCAGGACGTCCGCGAACAGGTTTTCCGGGGTGGAGAGGTCGGAGATCCAGAGGAACGAGGAGAAGCGCAGCTCGATGGCGCCGCGCAGCACGACGAAGAGGGCGAAGAAGACGGGGATCTGGATCAGCATGGGCAGGCAGCCGCCCATCGGATTGATCTTGTGCTCCTTGTAGAGCGCCATCATCTCCTGCTGCTGTTTCTGGGGGTCGCTCTTGTATTTTTCCTTCAGCGCGGTGATGAGCGGCTGGATCTCCTGCATGTGGCGGGTGCTGACCATGGACTTGTGGTTCAGCGGCCAGAAGATGATCCGGATGAGGAAGGTCAGCAGGATGATGGCGACGCCGTAGCTGTAGGGCCAGACGTGGGCCTGGATCCAGACCATGACCTTGAGGATCCAGATGCCGACGACGCGCCAGAAGCCGAGCTGGAGGACGTCTTCCTGGTGCGGGCCATTGGCCTGGAGTTCGGTATAGACCTTGGGGCCGACGTAGAACGTGGCGGCCTGCTCGAGGGTCTGGCCCGGGGCGAGGACGTAGTCGGGCATGCGCAGGTCGGCGGCGACGCGGGCGAAGGGATAACTGGTGCGCGGGAAGAGGAACATGAAATTCGACCGGACGGGCTCGCCGCGGGCGGTCTGGACGTGGCAGCGGTCGGCGCCGTTTTCGGGCGTCAGGATCTGGACGAAGTACTTGTTCTTGATCGCGGCCCAGTCGACGTGGACGGGCTCTTCGTCGGGGCCGGGCACGGCCACGGGCGCGCCGTCGCCGCCGACGGGGAACCACTTTTCGAACTTGCCGCCCCAGTACTCGACGCTTTCGCTGCCGGTGAGGGTGTCCACGCCGAGGAGGGGGACCTGCTGCTTGCCGTCTTCGCCGGGGAGGTTTTCCATGAAGCCGGATTGCAGGCCGTAGCCGGTCAGGGGGATGGCGGCGGCCGACGTGTTTTCGATCTGGTCCAGGATCTGGACTTGGTAATTCGTGCCGAGGGTCAGCGTGCGGGTCAGGACGAGGCCGTCGGGCAGGACCTTGCGGTAGACGATGGAATCGTCCGTGGAGTCGCCGAGCTCGAACGCGGCGCGCGGGGCGAGGCCGGGATAGCCGATGGGCGCGGCGGCGGGGCGGTCGGAGAAATCGAACGTGACGGGCACGTCCGAGCCCTTGACGGACGGATAGCCGAGAATCGCGGCGCGGACGACGCCGGCGCCGTGGGTGGACGTCGTGATTTCGAGGCGCTCGTTGCCGAGGGTGGTGAGGACTTCAAGGGAATCGTCCTCTTCCTCGACGGCGGGGGCCGGGGCTTCGGGCGCGGCGGGGGCTTCCGTTTCCGCAGCGGCCGCGGGGGGGGCGGCGGCGGCCGCGGGGGCGGCCAAGGCGGTGTCGGCCGGGAGGGAAGGGGCCTGGGCCGTCTCGACGGCGGCGGGCGCCGGCTTGGCCTTGGGCGGAAAGATCTTGGAAATGAACTTCCGGTCGAGGGTCGGATAGGCCAGGAACAGCGCGAAAATCAGGACGATGGGAATCAGGTCTTGTTTCTTCATTCGGTTGTGCTCGCTTAAAGTTTCGGTTGTTTGGGCGGGACGGGATCGTAGCCGCCGGGGTTCCACGGATGGCACCGGAGGATGCGCCGGAGCCCGAGAAAAACGCCGTACCCTACCCCATGGACGCGGATGGCTTCCAGCATATAATTCGAGCAGGACGGTTCGAAGCGGCAGCAGGGGCCGAACGCGTGCTTGAGCGTTTTTTGATACACGCGGATGAAGAAGCTGAGGGTCGCGGCGACGGGATTCATTTTGCGGCGGGGGGCGGCGTCAGGCCGGCCTGCGCGGCCAGCTTGAGCAGGTCGGCGACGACCTCCGCCCACGGCGCGGCCAAGATGGAACGGCGCGCGACGAGCACGACGTCGTCGGTGCCGGCGGTGAATTCGGCGCGCTGGCGGCGAAAGGCTTCGCGCAGGCGGCGTTTGGCGCGGGCGCGCTCCGGGGCATTGCCGACTTTTTTGCTGGCCACCACGCCAAGGCGGCGGGAGGCGTCGGGCGCGGCGCGCAGAAAGAGGACCATGGTCCGGCCATGCCAGCGGCGATCCTGGTCGTAGGCCTGCTGGAACTGCGCCGTGTGCCGCAGGCGCTGCTTGCGGCCGAAGGTTTCGCGGACGCAAAACGCCCGGCCGGGGACCTGCGGGTCGGACGGGGCCGGGCGGTCGCTGCCGGGTTGCATGGAAAACTCGTCCCCGGCGCGGGGGCGAACGGGGGGTTACTTCCGGTCGCTGACGGTCAAGGACTTGCGGCCCTTGGCGCGGCGGCGGCTGAGGGTCTTGCGGCCGTTGGCCGTGGCCATCTTGGCCCGGAAACCGTGCTTGCGGGCGCGCTTGATCTTGGAGGGGTGATAAGTCGGTTGCATGGGGGAACCTTTCTTCTATGAAATGGAAGGGCCGTGTGTAGCGCGTTTGCGGCGCGGAAGTCAACCCCTTAATGAGAAATTAACGGCTTTTGGGGAGCCAAAGCTTGCCAAAGGGGTGGAAGCGCCGGTACTTTTTGCGGCAATCAAAACCAGCGGCCGGGCGCACCGGCCAAGGAGAGGAGACTCATGAAGAAGGCGGCAAAAATCGCGGCGGCGTTCTGTGCGGCGGGCCTGTTGGGCCTGGCGGCGGCGCAGGCGGAAGGCAATCTGCGTTACTCGATCACGGTCACCAAGTTCGCGAACGAAGCGGGCTGGTCAGGCCGGTGGGACGTCGGCGACGGCTTCACGACGATCATGACCGATGCCCTCCAGCAGAACGGCAAGTTCATCGTCTTGGGCGATGCCGAGATGCGCCAAGAAGCGATGAAGGAACAGGATCTGGCGGCCAGCGGCCGCATGGCCGGCGGCAACAAGGCCCCGCAGGTCGGCCGGATGACGCCCGCCCAACTGCTGGTGCGCGGCTCGATCACCCACGTGCAGGACGAAACCACCGGCGGCAGCGGCGGCCTCAATTTCCGCGGCATTTCCATCGGCGGCTCGAAGGGCAAGGCCGAAGTCAACATCACCATCTACCTGGTGGACAGCGAGACCGGCCAGGTCAAGGCGTCGCAGAAGGTCGTCGGCCAGGCCGGCCGGCGCGGGCTGGGCGTGGGCTACCACGGCAGCGCGCTGGGCGGACTCGGCGGCAACTTGGAAGGCTTCCAGAAAGACAACGTCGGCAAGGCCTGCGAAGACGCCGTGGTCCAGTGCGTGGAGTTCCTCGAGAGCCAGCTCGAAAGCATTCCGTGGGAAGCTTCCATCATGCTGGCGGGCGCGGACAAGCTGGTCATCAATCGCGGCACGCGCGAAGGCGTCGCGGCCGGCATGTCCTTCCAGGTCGGCGCGACCGAGGAACTGGTCGATCCGGACACCGGCGAAGTGCTCGACGTCGAAATGAAGACCCTCGGCACGACGCAGGTCACGGAAGCCAAGGAAAAGATCGCCTATTGCACGCCGGTCGCCGGCGCTGAAAAAGGCATGAGCGTCTTGCCGGCGAAGTAGGCCGATCGAACCATCCCGGCACGGGGTCGTGCCGGCTCCAAAACAGCCGCGGTTTCCATTCCCTGGAGCCCCCGACGACCCCGTCGGGGGGGGGGGCAAAACCGGTCGAGACGGAGCTCGCCCCTCCAGAACAGCCGGGACCGTCTGTTTCCGCGACTGGAGGGGCAACCTCCGTGTTGCCCGGCAAAGCAACGCAAGATCATTTTGTGCAACATCCTAATCCATCCAGGAGTCCCCCCATGCAAAACGAAATCGTTCCCGCCGTTCCGCCTGCGCCCGCCGCCGATCCGGCGGTGCGCCATCACTATCCGCTTGCCGTACGCCAGGCGTCGCTCGGCGCCGCGTTCGGCCTGTTCCTGAAAACGCTGCCGTACGCGCTGGCGCGATTCGGCATCCTGATCGTCGTCTCGCTGGTGACCATCGTCTGGGGCGTCGTCACGTTCGGCGGCGCGGCTTTTGCCGGCAACAAGATCCATCCGGTCGTCGGCTGGGGCTGGTTCGCGGTCGGCGCGGGCGTCTACGGCTGGGCCTGGCATTTCGTCGTCCGCTACGCCCTCTATCTGGTCAAGTGCGGGCACGTCGCGGTGCTGACGGAACTGGTGACGCGCGGCGAAATCGGCAACGGGGCCGAGGGGATGTTCGCCTACGGCAAGCGGATCGTGACGGAGCGGTTCGCGCAGACCAACGTGCTCTTCGCGATGGACCTGCTGGTGGAAGGCGTCGTGCGCGCCTTCAACCGCACCCTCGACTGGGTGGGCAATCTGCTGCCCGTCCCCGGCATGCAGGGGTTGATGAACATCGTCAAGGCCCTGCTGCACAGCGCCTCGACCTACATCGACGAAACCATTTTCTCGTATCTGCTGGCCCGCAACGAAACCAACCCGTGGCGCGGCGGGCAGGAAGGCTTGATCTACTACTGCCAGAACGCCAAGCCCATCCTCAAGACCGCCATCTGGGTGGTCGTGCTCGACAAGGTGCTCACCGTCGTGCTGTGGGCGATCATGCTGCTGCCCGCGTTGCTCGTGGCCCAGCTGTTCCCGGAAGGCTCCGCCGCGATCTGGACGTTCGGCATCGCCGTGCTGTTCGCGGCCAACGCCCGAAGCGCGTTCCTCGAGCCGTTGTTCCTGATCATGGTCATGACGACTTTCCACGTCAGCGTCGAGAACCAGCCCATCAACCTCGAATGGGACGCTCGCCTGACCTCCCTCAGCGGCAAGTTCAAGGAACTCAAGGACAAGGCCGCCGCGTGGGTCTCCGGCAAGCCGGCGCCGGCATCTGCCTGACACGCCAGGCACGTTCGGCGATGTCGGGGCTGAGCTGGCGCAGACCGGGTTGGAGCCGGAACAGCCAACCGCGAAATTCACGAATGGCACGAAAGGGGGAACGGGCAGGACGCCGCGCCGCATCGGCGCGGCGTTTCCGTTGACGGCCAAGGGGGTGGGGGCTAGGATGCGATCAAGTCGGACCGCATTACTCTTTGACACATGCCGGAACTGAATACACAGCAGAAAGCGCATCGGCATTTGGGCACGCAACTGGCCGACCTTGGTTGGTTCGTTCAGATTTACAAGCAATCCATGCTCGCTGCCGGGTGGAAATCGCGCTTTGGGAAGCCGCCATGCCGTGCATCTGCACCAGTCCATGAAGCCGAAGGCATTCGAAGGGTATCTTGTTGAGGAGTAAATCATGAGCGAAAAAAGTCTCACCCATACATCCGACCGAAAGCTGATCATGGAACTGGCCAGCCATTATCGGCAAGGGGCGCTGAATTTGGAGCCGGGATTCCAACGCGATTCGGTGTGGAAGGAGCGGGACCGGGCCCACTTGATCAATAGCGTGTTGCGCAATTATCCGTTGCCGGCCATTTTTCTTTATCGGCGCGAGGATGGCGGCCAACTGATTTACGATGTGATCGATGGCAAGCAACGGCTGGAGTCGATTTTCAAATTCATGGGGGTGCTTCGAGGCCGGTTCCGGACCAAGGTCAAACTGCCCGGGGAAGAGGCCGAAGAATGGATCGACTGGAGCCGGCTTTGTAAAAGGCGGCTGCAGCATCTGGTCACTGGTTACGAGATTCCCACCATCGAGGTGAAGGGATCTTTTACCGACATCGTGGACGTATTCGTGCGCATCAATTCAACCGGCAAGGCGCTTACACCGCAGGAAAAGCGTCATGCGAAGTACTACGACAGCGCTTTCCTCAAGGGGGCGCACCGGGTTGCCAAGCGCTTCGAACGCCGATTTCTGAAAACAGAGGTGATGTCGGCGTCCGATATCAGCCGGATGAAACACGTGGAGTTGGCGGCCGAGATCATGCTGTCGCTGCATCAGGGAGATGTGCTGAACAAGAAAACGGCGCTGGACCGCATCATGGCTTCGGACTCGCTCGACGGCCGCAGCATCAAAAAGGCGGCGCGCGCGACGGTTTCTGCGATCGGACGTGTGTTTCGGATGTTTCCTAAACTGCGGCAAACGCGGTTCCGCCGGGTCACCGATTTCTATTCGCTTGTTGTTTTAACCGGGAAATTCCAGCAGGAACGCTTTATCTTGACGGACCGGCGACGCAACCGGCTGGCATGGGATTTGCTGGTGGCCTTTGGCGCGAAAGTGGACAAAATGCGCGAGAAGCAGCGCAACCTCGAAAACGTGAAAACCGGCGAGGAAATCTATCGGGCCTACCTGATGACCGTATCGCAAATGACCGACGACATCAGCCAGCGGCGCAAGCGAGAAGAAATCCTGCGGGGCATTTTGGGCAGCCTGTTCGCCCAAAAAGACACCCAGCGCGGATTCACTGCGGAACAGCGCCGGATTCTTTGGAACCAATCCGCTTCCCGGAAATGCAAAGGCTGCGGAAAGACCTTGAGCTGGACGGACTTTACCATCGACCACATCGATCCGCACAGCAAGGGTGGCCGCTCTCGGCTCGAAAACGCCGCTCTGATGTGCCGAAGGTGCAATTCGGCCAAGGGTGCCCACAGAAAACGGCGGAGGATGTGAGCGGCGCAACATGCCTACACCAACCCATATTGCCTAAGGCAATTGCAGAGAGGCCGGCGTAATGGAATCGGCTCGGTTGGCGAATCGCCAAAGCATTCGGAAAAAGGGATGGGACTACGCCGCCGCCGCCGGCTATTTCGTGACGATCAACACGCACCGAAGCCGGGCGCTGTTCGGGACCATCGTGAACGGGCGGGCGGTATTAAGCGAAGCGGGGCGGGTGGCCGAGGCGGAGTGGCGAAAGAGCGCGGTCGTCCGCAGGGGGATTGAATTGGATGAGTTCGTGATCATGCCGAATCACGTGCATGGGATCGTATGGTTGCAGGGGCTTGATGCATCAAGCCCGTCCCGGGGGGAATTTGGCCGGCCGGTGGCGGGGGCGCTGGGGACGTTGGTGGGCGCATACAAGGCGGCGGTGTCGCGCGAGCTGCGGCGGAAGGGCTTGATCCATCCAGCCCGTCCGATTTGGCATCGCAATTATTGGGACGTGATCGTGTGGGACGGGAAGGCGCTGGCGGGCATCCGCAAATACATCCGGGAAAATCCGCAGCATTACGCGGCGATGGCGAACATGCGCGAGCTGCGGTGGATCGGGAACCGCAAGCTATTCGAGGGCCCGAAAATGGGGTTCATGGCCTCGCGGGGCGTGGACGGGGTTCCGTGCGGTTTGCCGGTGAAGCCCGGCGAAGCGATTGTCAGCGGTTTTCTTTCTCCCATGGAGCAGGCCGTGTTCAGAGCCGGACTGGCGCAGCAGTGGCCGTTGATCTGGGTGAAGCCCTGGGGGCAGGAGGACCGCGCAAGCTCCGAATCCGTTCGCCACGCTCTCGAAGAAGGGCGGTTGCTGATCGTATCGCCGTTTGCCGACGGCATGGATGGCCCGAACATGCGGCGGGCAGCTTGGTGCAACCAATATGTCCTGAAGACGTGCGACCGGCTGGCGGTGGGGCATTTGAATCCCGGCGGCCTACTGGCGTGCGTGTTGTCCGAAGTCGATCCGGATAAGGAAATCCTGTATTTATGACCGCATGACGTCTCACCCCAGCTCGACGAGGACGCGGCGTTCGCGGCCGTCGTCGACGAGGTGGATTTGCCGGTCGGGCTGGTCGGCGCCGTCCACGGACACGCGGCGGACGGCGGCGGCGGCGGGGGCGGTCTTGAGGATTTCGACGTGGTAGAAGGTGTTGCGGTAGCGGTAGGTGAGCTTGAAGCCGGGCCAGCCCGCCGGGAGCAGGGGTGCGAAGGTCAGGACGTCGGCCTCGAGGCGCATGCCGAGGAGGTCTTCGACGAGCAGGCGGTAGAGCCACGACGCGGAGCCGGTGTACCAGCTCCAGCCGCCGGCGCCTTCGTGGCCGGCGGCGGTGTAGACGTCGGCGGCGAGCACGTAGGGTTCGAGCTTGTAGACGGCGACGTGTTCGGGGGTGTCGCCGTGGCGGATGGGGTTCAGGAGCTGGAACAGATCCCAGGCGACGTCGCCTTGGCGGAGCGCGGCGAAGGCCATGGCGACCCAGACGGCGGCGTGGGTGTACTGTCCGCCGTTTTCGCGCACGCCGGGGACGTAGCCTTTGATATAGCCGGGATCCCACGGGGCGGAGTCGAACGGCGGATCGAAGAGGCGCACGAGGCGGTGTTTGGAATCGACGAGACGTTCGCGGACGGCCTGCAAGGCGGTGCGGGCGCGGGCGGGGTCGCCGGCGCCGCTGAGCGCGGCCCAGCTCTGGGGGATGGAATCGATCTGGCATTCGGGGCTCTGGGCGGAGCCCAGCGAGGTGCCGTCGTCGAAGAACGCGCGGAGGTACCATTTCCCGTCCCAGGCCTGGGCATCGAGGTTCGCGGACAGGCGTTGGGCTTCGCGGTCGCAGACGGCGGCGAAGTCGGCGTCGCCGCGGCGGGCGGCCAGCCCGCCGAATTCGCGCAGGACGCGGTGCAGGAAGAACCCGAGCCAGACGCTTTCGCCGCGGCCCTGGTGGCCGACGCGGTTCATGCCGTCGTTCCAGTCGCCGGCGCCCATGAGGGGCAGGCCGTGGGCGCCGAAGCGCAGGGCGCGGCGGATGGCGCGCGCGGCGTGTTCGTAGAGCGGAGCCTGTTCGTCGGTGACGCGCGGCTGGTCGTAGACGGATTCCTCGTGGTCGGCGAGGGCGCGGGCCTCGAGGAAGGGGCGGGTTTCGTCGAGGATGCCGACGTCGCCCGTGGCGGCGACGTAGCGGCAGAGGACGAGGGGCAGCCAGAGCAGGTCGTCGGTGATGCGCGTGCGCACGCCGCGGCCGACGGGCGGGTGCCACCAGTGCTGGACGTCGCCGTCGGTGAATTGGCGGGACGCGCTCAGCAGGAGGTGTTCGCGGGTCAGCCACGGGCATTCGCGCAGGAAGGCGAGGGAGTCCTGGAGCTGGTCGCGGAAGCCGTAGGCGCCGCCGGACTGGTAGAAGCCGGTGCGGCCCCAGAAGCGCGACGACAGGATTTGGTAGAGCAGCCAGTGGTTGACGAGGAAATCGACGGACGGATCGGGCGTTTCGACGTAGATGCCGCCGAGCTGGCGTTTCCAGAACGCCCAGACTTCTTCGAGCGCCTGGCGGGCGCCGCTGGGGCCGGCCTGGTGGCGCAGCCAGCCGCGCGCTTCGTCTTCGCTGCGCGCGGCGCCGAGGCAGAAGACGATCTGGACCTGCTCGCCGGGCGGAATCTCGAGCCGGGTCTGGATGGCGGCGCAGGGATCGAGCCCGGCGCCGACGCGGTTGGACAGATGCTCGCGCCGCAGGGCGGCGGGCGCGGCGAGCGACCCGTTGCGGCCGATGAATTCGGTGCGGTCGGCGGTCAACGTGCGGTCGTCGCCGCTGCAATGGAAGAAGGCGAGGCGGTCGGCGAAATCGAGGCTGAAGGCGTTCTGGGCGAAGATGGCGCCGCTCTGCGGATCGAGGTGCGTGACGACGTGCATGGCCTGCTGGTCGCGGCGCTCGCCGAGGACCCATTCGCAGTAGCCCGCCACGGACACGCGCCGCGGCCGGTCGGTGCGGTTGTGCAGCGCGATGGACGTGAACTTGAGCGGGGCGCTGACGGCGACGTAGACGGTGGTTTCGGAATAGATGCCGTTGCGCTCGTGCTCGAAGACGGTGTAGCCGTGGCCGTGGCGGCAGACGTAGGGAGCGGCGCGCGGCGCGGGGCCGGGCAGCGGCATCCAGAAGCGGCCGGTTTCTTCGTCGCGGACGTAGAACGTCTCGCCGCTGGGATCTTCGACGGCGTCGTTGGCCCAGGGCGTGAGCCGGAACTGGTGGGCGTTCTCGCTCCAGGTGGTCGCCGCGCCGGATTCGCTCACGACGGTGCCGAACTGCGGATTGGCCAGCACGTTGACCCACGGGGCGGGCGGCGTTTGGCCGGGCTCGAGCTGGACGACGTATTCGCGGCCGTCGGGCGTGAACCCGCCGAGGCCGTTGAAGAATTCGAGCTCGCGGGCGGGCGGCGGCGCCGGGAGCGGTTCGGTCTTGGGCGGCTCGCGCTCGGGCACGAGGTCGGGAACGTCGGCTTCGGAAACGACGCGCCGGTCGATCTGGTCGGCGAGGGCGCCGTAGCGGTCGCTGAAGACGAGCCGGGCGACGGCCCGGAACAGGATGCGGTCTTCCTCGGGCACCTGGTCGATATTGCGCGCGAAAATGCCGCCGGGCTGATCGAGCAGCTTGCCCTCCGTGCCGGCCTGCACGAGGCCGATGATGGCGTCGAGCAGGTCCTGGCGGTAGCCCGCAAAGGCCTCGGACCAGATGACGAGATCGGCTTCGAGGCCCTTCTGGCGCCAGTAGCCGTGGGCCTGTACGAGCTGGCGGACGAGGTCGAGGTTGGCGACGTCGGAAATGGACAGCAGCACGATGGGACGGTCGCCGGAGATGCCGTAGCTCCAGAGCGCGGACTGGTTTTTGCGGTTGGCGGCGATGGCGCTGGCGCGGCCGCGGCGGTGGGGGCCCGCGAAGAACAGGGATCCGGCCAAGCGGGCGTAGTGCTGGACGTCGGCTTCGTTCGCGCGCAGCTGGTGCAGCAGCACCTGGCTGCGCGTCCAGGCCAGCGAGAACACGCGCTCGGCCAGGCGCGGGTCGCGGCAGCGGTCGAGATAGGCCTCGGCGGCTTCGCGCGTGGGCGCGACGCCGAGGAAGGCGTTGGCGCGGACGGATTGGCCCGGCTCGAGCCGCACGCGGTAGCGGATGGCGGCGGCGGGATCGAGGACGAGTCCGGTGCGGTCGGGCAGGGGGCCGGGCAGATCGAGCGCGGCCGGGTCGCGCACCGACCGGTTGCGGCCGAGGAAGGCCGCGCGGTCGGTCTCGCACGAGACGCCGCGCAGAACCTGTCCGCCTTCCACGCCGAGGGCGTGGAACGCCCACGGCGGGGTTTCCTCCGCCGAGCGGGGCCGGCGGGTGAACAGCAGCGCCGCCTTGCCGGGCACGGCCGCGGCGGACACGAACAGCTTGTGGAAGGCGGGGTGCGCGGCTTCGGCGCGGCCGTCGAGCAGGACGATCTCGGCGTAGCTGGTGATTTCGACGGTGCGCGCGCGGCGGGCCAGGTTCGTCAGCGTCAGTTGCCGCAGCTCCATGTCGTCCTCGGGGCAGACGGCGATCTGGAGCTGGCTCTGGAACTGGTTGAACGTGGCGCGGTATTCGGCGCCGCCCTGCGAGAAGACGGCTTCATGGCGTTCGAAGGCGGTCCCGAGCGGCCGGGCGGTGGGTGCCCAGGTTTTGCCGGAATCCACTTCCTTGAGATAGAAGAAGAAGCCGTGGACGTCCTGGGCGGAATCTTCGCGCCAGCGGGTGACGTCGAGCCCGTTCCAGCGGCTGACGCCGCCGCCGCCGTTGGTGACCATGACGTGGTAGCGGCCGTTGGAGAGCAGGTGCACTTCGGGCGCAGGGGTGTCGGCGGTATCGAAGGAACGCGCGATGGCCTCGGCGGTTTCCGGGGTGCGCGCGCCGGCGGTTTCGGCCACGGCGGCGGTGGCCTTGGCGCGCGGCCGGGCGAGCGGGATGCGTTCCTGCAAGAGCAGCGCGGCGGAGCGCAGCTGGAGATTGGCGAGGAACCGGCGCTGCATGGGCTGGTCGTGGAGCACGGCGTCGTAGGCCAAGAGGCTCATGCCGCCGTGGTGGGCCATCCAGGAGCGGACGAGGGCGAAGGCTTCGCCGGCGGGCACGCGCGCGGGAGTGTGGTCCAGCGCTTCGTAGAGGCCGTAGCGGCCGACGGCGCCGGCGGCGGCGAGCCGCCGCAGGTTGCGCGCGGCTTCCTTGGGGGCGACCATCAGGGCCATGGCGGAGGCGTAGGGGGCCACGACGAGGTCGTCGGCCAGACCGCGCTTCATGCCGAGCTGCGGCACGCCGAACGGGCGGTACTGGTAGACGTGGCCGGCGTCCACTTGGTTGTAGCCCGATTCGGAAATGCCCCACGGAATGCCCGTTTGCCGGCCGTAGCGGATCTGGCGGCGCACCGCGCCCCGGCAGGCCATGTGCAGCAGCGTGCCATCGTAGGTGGGCATCACCAGCATCGGCATGAGGTATTCGAACATCGAGCCGCTCCACGACGCCAGCACGGCCGGACCGCCGCCCGGCGCGAGCCGCCGGCCGAGGTGGAACCAGTGGTCGAGCGGCAACTGGCCGCGCGCCACGCCGACGTAGCTGCCGAGGCGGCACTCGGACGCCAGCAAATCGTAGTAGCTTGGATCGCGCCGGTGGGCGTCGAGGTTGTAGCCGATCGCCAACAGGTGCCGGTCGGCGTCGTAGAGGAAATCCATGTCCTGGTCGGCCAATTCCGCGCAGCGGTTCGCGGCGTGCCGGAGCTCCGCGATGCGCGCCGCGGCCCGTTCGCTGGCGGTCGCGAGCCAGGCCGTGCAGCGGCGGGCGAATTCCGGGTCCGGCGCCTGCGCCAGGCGCGCTTCCCAGCGGTGGCGCAGCGTGGCGAGAGTTTCCAGCGTCGGCGCGGATTCCGTTTCGCGCCGCAGGTCGTCCCAGCGCGGCGCGGAATCGTCGCCGGCCGCGACGGCGGGCCACGGCAACTCCTCGGCGGCGGCCCACGGGGCGAACGCGCGGATTTCGCCGGCGAGCTCGGCGCACTGGGCTTGCAGCGTTGCGCGCCAGAACGACAGGTTTTCGTCCGGGGCCAGCGCGGCGGCCTCCGCGTCCAGCGCGGCGCGGAACGTTTCCAGCGCGAGGAGGGCCGCCCGCAACGTCGGCACCGCGCCGCGCGCGGCCTGGGCGGCGGCGCGGATCCGTTGGGTGCTCGCCCGCAGCGTGGCGGCAGGCAGCGGCGTGTCCATCCGCTGCGTGGCGCGTTCGATTTCTTCGAGCAGGATGCCCGCGCCGTCGGCCAGGCCGGCGGCCCAGCGCGGCGGCAGGAGGGGGGCGCGCACCGCCTCCAGCAGGCCTTCGCGGACGACGAGCAGCATCGCGACGAGATTGCCGCTGTCCACCGAGGAGACGTACAGCGGGCGCAGCGGCTGCAGCGTGCGCAGGTCGTACCAGTTGTAGAAGTGCCCGCGGTAGCGTTCCAGCTTGTCCAGCGTGTCGAGGGCGCGCGCGGTGCGGCCCAGGAAGCCGCCGGGCGACAGATAGCCGAAATCGACCGCCGCCAGCGCGCTGGCCAGGCCCAGGCCGATATTGGTGGGCGAGGTGCGGTCCGCGACCATCGGCGCCGGGATTTCCTGGAAGTTGTCGGGCGGCAGGCCGCCGTGGTCTTCGTTCGCGAAATGCTCGAAATAGGCCCAGGTGCGCCGCGCCAGCCGGCGCACGAACGCGGCTTGTTTCGCGTCCAGCGGGCGGGCGCGCGGCCCGCGCGTCCGGCTGATGAACCAGGCGAGCGCCGGCGCGGCGGCCCAGATGCCGCAGAGCGCGAGCAGCGCCGGCGCCGCCGGCGCGTGCCCCGCCAGCGCGGGCGCGGCGGCGGCCAGGGCCAACAGGGGGGCGGCCGCCATTTTCACGAAACCGCCGGCGAGGGACGTCTGCGCCGTTCGCTCGCTGTGGCTGGCGGTTTGCCATTCGAGCAGGCGCTTCCGGACCGCCAGCCGGGCGAAGACCCGCGCGACGGCATCCAGATAGAGCCAGGCAAAATAGGGCGTCAGCGCCAGTTCAAGGGCTTCGACGCTCCAGCCGCGCCCTTCGTTGGTGGCCGCGGTGCGCAGGTGGAGGGCCGGCGGCACCGCTTTGCCTTTGAGGAGGAACGCGCGCGCAGCGCGCAGCGCGGCCGGCAGGAACCAGATGCCCAGCAAGGCCGCCAGGAAACGCGGCGCGGCGCCGCCGGCGAATCCGCCCGCGACCAGCGCGACGAACAGCGCGGCCGGAACGAGGCTGCGCCGCAGGTTGTCGAAGATCATCCAGCGCGCGAGCGCGCCGAGCGGATTGCGGACGGGTTTTCCGTCGGGGCCCGGCGCGCGGGGGAACAGCCAGCTCGCGATTTGCCAGTCGCCGCGCGTCCAGCGGTGCCGCCGGTTGGCGTCGGCCAGCACGCGCGCCGGCTCGCTCTCGACAAGTTCGACGTCGCTGAGGAACCCGCACCGCGCGTGGGCGCCTTCGATCAGGTCGTGGCTTAGGATGCGGTTTTCGGGGAAGCGCCCGCCGGTCGCCGCGTGGAAGGCATGGACGTCGTAGATGCCCTTGCCGACGAACTGGCCCTGGCCGAAGAAGTCGGGATAGACGCTGGCGACTTCCCGCGTGTAGGGATCGATGCCGACTTCGCCGGCGTGCAAGCGGGCGAAGATCGATTGGCGCGTGGAAGCGAGGCTGACGGCCAGGCGCGGCTGCAGCACGGCATAGCCGCGGACGACGATCCGGCGGGCCGGATCGAGTTGGGGGCGGTTCAGCAGGTGGGCCAGCGCGCCGGCCATGCGGCCGGCCGACCCCGGCGGCAACTGGGTGTCGGTGTCCAGCGTGATCGCGTAGCGCACGGACCGCAGCGGGGCGACGTCGCCGGAGACGACCGAAAACGCGTCGGCGCGGCCTTCGACGACGAGGCGGTTGAAATCCTCCAGCTTGCCGCGCTTGCGCTCGTGGCCCATCCATTTGCCTTCGGCGGAATTCCAGATGCGCGGGCGGTGCAGGAGGAAAAAGCGCGGTTCGCCTTGCGGGGCGTGGCGGGCGTTGAGGCGCCGGATGCCCTGGAGCGCCGCGTCGAGCCAGGCGCGGTCGGTCGGCAATTCTTCGGAGTCGGCGTCCGGGAAATCCGTGAGCAGGGCGAAGAGAAGATTTTGCGCGGGATTGGCCAGATAGCGGACTTCCAGATCTTCGAGGAGGCGCGCGCTCGCCGCTGGCGGCCCGAGGAACGTCGGCACGACGACGATGGTGCGGTGGTCGGCGGGGAGGCCCTTGGAAAAATCGAGGCTGGGCAGAAACCGCGGCGGAATCAGGAGCGTGGCGAGCCAATTGACCAGGGCGACGGCCGGCCGGGTGGCGGCGCAGAGCGCGGCGGCGAGCGCGAGCCACGCGATCCAGCCCGGCGCGGTTGCGCGTAGCGTCGCGGCGGGCGCGGCGGCCAGCAGGAGCGTCGCGGCGGCCAGCGCCGAGACGTAGAACGCGAAATTGTGGTGGCTGAGGCGGCGGGCCAAGCGGCGGCGCAGGGGAAAGCGGCAGCCGATCCGGTTTTCCAGTTCGTAGCGGCCGAGGTCGATGAGGTAATAGCCCACGTGGCGCTCGCGCCGGTCCGCGCCGGTCTGGCGGCTTTCGGCCGCCAGGTTCATCGCGGCTTCGGCCACCTCCGGTTCCGGCTTGCGGGCGTAGCGCGCGAGCTGCTCGACCCGGGTCCGGTAGCGGTTGCGCGTGCGGAAATCCATCTGCGGATAGACGCCCGCCGGATCGCGCCGCAGGATCGCCTCGATGGCGCTGGCGGCTTCGACGAAATCGCGCCAGTCGATGGCCGCCATCGCGCGGACGCTGGTGATGCAGTTGCTGGTGGTGACGAGGTTCGCGGCCTGGGCCTGGTTTTCGCTCTGCTGGACCCGCTCGATCGTCTGGCCGCGGTCGGTCAGTTCCTGCTCCAGCCAATTCAGCGCGAGGCCGAGGGTGGGGTTCACCCCGTCGATGTTGGCGACCAGTTCCGCGATGTAGGGCGGCGTCAGGGGCGGATTCGCCCGCACGAAGTCGCCCAGCGTCGTCACGAAGGTGCGCGGCTGGGCTTCGACGACGTCGAGGAAGCGCTCGGCCCAGACCAGCGCGGCGTCGCGCTGGCGGCGGCGCCAGGCGATCCGCTGGGCCACGAGATGCAGGTTTTCGATCAGCGCCAAACGCAGCATGATCGGCACGGCCCACAGTTCGCCCAGCGCCAGCGGCTGCGTTTCCTGATAGGCGCGGACGAAGCGGCCGAGGTTGTCGAGATCCACTTGGCCGTCGGTGTGGCGGACCAGCTCCATGACCACGTCGTAGACGCGCGGGTAGCCCTTGCGCGGACCGGCCTTCAGGCGCGGCAGCTCGCGGCTGTAGCCGGGCGAAAGGTGCGCCTGGGCCAATTCGATTTGTTCCTGGATCAAGTGGTAGTTGTCCAGCAGCCATTCCGCCGCCGGCGCGATCCGCCGGCCTTGCTGGACGCTGGCGGCGATGGTCTCGTGGCAGCGGCGGATGCCCGTTTCGCTCCGGGCCAGCTGGTGCAGGAGGCGTTCGACGCCGCGGCCCGTCTCAAGCGCGTGCTTGGAGGCGAGAAACCGCGCGTGGTTTTCCAGTTGGCTCACGCCGAACAGCTCGGCGCGCAGGGCCATTTCCTCGTGTCCCGCCAATTCCGCCGGCGGCTCCGCATCCGCCCGTCGCCGCCAAAACCCCCAGTTCGACCCGCGGCCCGCGGCGACCTCGCGCCGGCCGCGCCGGCCGACCTTGGAGACCGTGGATTGCTTGGAAAACTTCACTATGTATTCACTTTAACGGAAACCCGCAAGCCCGACAACCCTGCATTTTCCGACTCATTATTTGTTTTGCGGATTATCTAGTAGTTGCAAATACTAGAGTCTAGTATTTGCAACTACTAGATGGCATGAATCTCTCCCCTTCACGCGAACGGGCCCCTTCAATTCGACCCGGCCGACCAATGCAACGTGGACACCGAAACTCCGTTGCGTACGGGACGGGTCTGGTCTATTTTGGTTGCCACCGATGGAGGACGTACCCATGCAATCCCCGACGCTAGGCCAAGCGGATGTTCTGTTTTCCTTGGATTCCGTTCCGCCGCTGCGGGTGGCGCTGGGGGCGGCGATCCAGCACCTGCTGGCGATTTTCGCGGGGATCGTGACGCCGGCGCTCGTCGTCTGCGGACTGTGCGGGGCGTCGCCGGCGCTGACGCGCCAGGTGGCGGGCGCGTCGCTGTTCATCTCGGGCGTTTCGACCTTCATCCAGATCCACCGGTTTGGAGCGGTGGGGTCGGGGTTGCTGAGCATCCAAGGCACGAGTTCCAGTTTCATCGCCGTATTCGCCGGCATGGCCGGAGCCGGGCTGGCGCGCGGCGAGACGCCGGAACAGATGCTGGGACTGATGATGGGGATGGGGTTTGTCTGCGCTTTGGTGGAAGTGGGCCTGAGCCAGGTGTTGCCTTGGATGCGCCGGGTCATCACGCCGCTGGTGGCGGGGATCGTCATCACGCTGATCGGCCTGACGCTGATCCAGGTGTCGGTCCGGCAGATCGGCGGCGGCGACGCGGCGCTGGCGGCGGGGACGTTCGGCGCGCCGCGCGATCTCGCGCTGGCGGCGTTCACGGCCGCGGTCGTGCTGGCGCTGAACCGCCTGCGCGCGCCGGCCGCCCGGATGGGCGCGTTGATGTTCGGCATGGTGGCCGGGACCGCGGCGGCGGCGCTGCTCGGCGCGTTGCCGGTTCCGGCGTGGGAAGGCGGCTGGTTCGCGGCGCCGCTCCCGCTGCGGATTCCGCTGGCGTTCCGTTGGGAATGGATCCTGCCGATGGCGCTGATGTATCTGGCGACCACCGTCGAATCGATCGGCGACATCACCGCCACCAGCATGGTTTCGGGCGAACCGACGGAAGGTAAACTCTACGAACGGCGTCTGCGCGGCGGCATTCTGGCCGACGGTTTGAATTCGATGCTGGCAACGCTCTTCGGGTCGTTCCCGACGACGTCGTTTTCCCAGAACAACGGGGTCATCCAGTTGACGGGCGTGGCGAGCCGGCGGGTGGGGTTGTGGATCGCGCTGTTCCTGGCGGTGCTGGGGGTGGTGCCGGGCGTGGCGTGGGTGTTTGCGCTGGTGCCGCGGGCCGTGCTGGGCGGGGCCACGCTGGTGATGTTCGGCACCGTGGCGGCGGCGGGTATCCGGCTGATGGCGGCGGGGGGGCTCGGCCGCAAAAGCCTGCTCGTGGTGGCCGCGAGCCTCGGAGCCGGCCTGGCCGTCACGCTCGAACCGCGCATCTTGGCCCAGTTGCCGGCGGGATTCCGCCAGCTCTTCGGTTCGGGCATCGTGGCCGGCACCGCCACCGCGATCGCGGCGCAGGCCCTGGTCGGGTCCGATTGAACGGCTCGCGCCGCCGGGCGGCCGCATGGCTTCCTTTGGACGCCATTGGAGGCCCGGGTTCGCCGGGCCGGACCGCCCCATAAATAACGTCCTGCTTCGCGGGCGAACATTTATTGGCGGAATCCGCTAGACACCGCCGCCGGATTTCTCTAATTTGCTTGAAAAATGAAAGCCGGGGATGGAAGAGCCGGACACCCAGGAGGAATCAGCATGTCGTCGATCATGAAAGAACTGAAAGCGGAAATTTCCCGGTTGGCCCGGAAAGAAATCAAGAAAGAGATGGCGCCGGTCCAGCGGGTGAGCGCGACGCGGCGTAGCCTGATCGCGGATCTGCGCCGCCAGATCGGCGCCTTGCAGCGGGACGTGGCCGATCTGCGCCGGGCGCTGGAGCGCGGCGGCGCGGTGGCGTTGCCGGCGCGGAGCGCGGCCGGCGCGTCCGGCGCGGATGGCCGGAAAGGGTTTTGGATCACGGGCAAAGGCGTCCGCAAGCTGCGCCAGCGCCTGGGCCTGACCCAGACCCGGTTTGCGCAGCTTGCGAACGTCAGCGGCCAGACCGTCGTCAACTGGGAAGGCACGAAAGGCAAGATTCCCCTGCGCCGGAAAGACACGTCCGCGCGCCTGCAGGAAATCCGCCTGATGAAAAAGCGCGATCTGAAACAGGCGGCGGAAGCCCCGGCCGCCTCGTAAGCGCCGGATCGTCCGTCCGCGGGCCGCGCCATTGGGCGCGGCCTTTTGCATGCCCCGGAGGGGCCCGGCGCGCGGGTCCGGGGCGGGGTCAATCGGCTTGGCGGCGGAATTCCTGCGGAACCGGATTGCCGCCTTCCCACACGACGCGGCGGAAGTGGTCCGGGTCGGTGTTGCCTTCGGTGTTGATGAGCAGGATCTGGGAGTCGGGGCCGAGGCGCAGCTGCCGCTTGAGATCGACCAGACCGGCGAATTCGGCGACGTAGGTCAGCGCGCCCAGCGTGACCGCGCCCGATTCGCCGGAGACGATGAACGGGTCGCCCGCGACGGGCACGCCGTAGATGCGCATGCCCTTGGCGGCGACGAAATCGGGACAGGACAGGAAGACGTCCGCGCAGCGGATCAGGACGTCCCACGCCAGCGGGCTGGGATCGCCGCAAGCCAGGCCGGCCATGATCGTGTCGAGGGTGCCCGCGACGGAATGGGGCCGGCCGTCGTTGCGCCGGACCGATTCGAAAAGACAGGCGGCCTTGTCCGGCTCGACCACGATCATCGTGGGCCGTTGCGCGCCGAACAGCTTGCGGTAATAGCCCGCCACGGAAGCCGCGAGCGCGCCGACGCCGGCCTGCACGAAGACGTGCGTGGGCTGGCTGATGCCTTGTCCCGCCAGTTGCTCCTGGATCTCCGCCAGCAGCGTGGTGTAGCCCTGCATCACCCAGCAGGGGATGTCTTCGTAGCCCTCCCACGACGTGTCGGAAATGATCTGCCAGCCGTGGACCGCGGCGTCGCTCGTGATGGCCCGGACCGCGTCGTCGTAGGTGCCGGAGATGACCTTGACCTCCGCGCCGTACTCCTGGATCGCCCGGATGCGCGGTTGGGACGTGCGCTCGTGGACGTAGACCACGCAGCGGAAGCCCAGTTCCATGGCCGCCCACGCCACGCCCCGGCCGTGGTTGCCGTCCGTGGCCGTCGCGAAACAGATGTCGCCGAGCTGGGCGCGCACCTTGGGGGATTTCAGTTCGGACACCGTGAGTTCGCGGTCGCGGATGCCCAGGCGCTTGCGGAGAAACTGGTAGAGCGCGAAGGAACCGCCGAGCACCTTGAAGGAGTTCAGGCTGAGGCGTTCCGATTCGTCTTTGACCCAGAGGCCGCCCACGCCCAGGGTCGCCGCCAAGCCCGACAGGCTTTTCAGCGGACTCATGCGGTAGCCTTCGAGCTGGCGGTGCAATTGCCGGGCGATGCGCGTGATGTCCGGCGGCATCAGGCGATCCAGCGCGCGGCAGGTTTCGTCCCGGCTTGCGCGCGGGTTCGCGATCCATTCCAGGGGCAGTTGGGCGGCGTTTGCGTTCATGGTGTTCCTTTGCCTGAAGGCCGTGCCCATCTTCCGACATCGGCCGCGATTTTCAAGCCGAATCCGTTCGGAATCGTCCGGCGCGGACCGTTTGCTTTTCCGGCGCCGACGTGGTTGATTGGTGGGCGCCTGCGCCATGGACAAGGAAATCCCCATCCCGACCCGCAAAACGCTGCTGGGCGTGCCCTACGACCACTATCGGCTGGCCGACGGCGCGGATCTGTACGTGACGGCGTTCGGGCGGCCGTTCCTGGGGCATCTGTGGCCCGCCAACTGGCTGGAACCGGAGTGGTTCAAGAAAAGCCGCGAAAAACTGGCGGGCACGAGCACGGTGTACCGGGTGCGGACCAAGCCGGTGGCGGGGACCGGCAAGGATCTGGTCGTCAAATGGTGCCGGGTGGGGGAAGACGTGCCGCTGGACACCTACACCTTGACGAAGTTCGCCGAGGCGGAATTCAACACGCCCTACGAGGAGTTTTCGCTGCTGATGGAAATGCGCGCGCGGGCGCAGCCGGGGACGATCCGCACCCACAAGCCGCTGGCCATTTTCGTGCCCGCCAAGCGCCTCGAACCGTGGCAGACGGGGCGTTCCCGGTCGAAGATCGACGTCAAGAAGGCCAAATACCGCGACGTGGAGCTGGACATCGACCGGCAGTACATCCTCATCTACGAATGGATCAAGGGCGTGGCCAGCACCGATCCCGCGGCGGCCGCCGCGGCGCGGGCGGCCGGGTTCGCGGATGCGCAGGCCTTCGCCCAGGCCATGCTGCAGCGGTCGATCGCCGACATGGGACAAGCGGGCTTCCGCGTGCTGGACGTGAAGCCGCAACACGCGATCGTCCGCCCGCATCGCCGGGGCGGCCTGGTGCCGGATCGCCGCGGGCGGCCGGCCTATGCCCTGGTGGATTTCGAGCTGCTGGCGCGCACGCCGGAATACGAGGAACGCTCCGAGCGGGAGCGCCGGCAGACGTATCTCGAACGGCAGCGGGATCGGTTCCGTCCGCCGGAACGGTGCGATCATTTTCCCGCGCATCTTCATCCCGCGCGGCTGCTCGGCGTGGATTACGTCCACGGCGATTGCGACAGCACGCGCGGCAAGCTGTGGGTGGTCGGCCGCGACCCGCAGCTGTTCGACTATTTCCTGCCCGAACGCTGGCGGCGCACGCCGCGCCTCAGCCTGTCCGCCAGCGCCCAAGTCTACCACACGAAATCCAAGGACGGCATCCAGCTCGTCTGGAAAGTGTCGCCGGTCGGCGATCCCACCAGTGCGGCGGACGGTTCCGGCGCGGTCGCCGCCCACGGCTACAACAGCCCCTTCGAGGAATTCGCGTTCGCGTTCGAGCTGGCCGCGGCGGGCGTCCCGACCACCTATCCCCGGGCCATCTACATGCTGGGCCACCAGTCGACCTTGCCGCCGGAAGCCCGCGACCCGAGCCGCTACGCGAGCCATCGCGAGCTCCGCATGCCCGACGGAACCCCCGTGCTGCAACCGGAGCGCAACTACATCACCGTCTGGGGCTACTGGAACGGCACGGACGAGGTGGTCGCCCGCGAAGAGCGCCTGCGCGGCCATTGCCGCGGCGTGAACGGCCTCCAGGCGCTGGCCGAAGGACGCATCGACGCCCGCGAACTGGCCGCCGCGCTGGACAAAACGGCCCGGTTGCTCGCCGGCGCCGGCGTTGCCAGCACCGGCCTGCTCGCCACCCACTTCCTGCTGACGCTTTCGCCGGAAGACGATCTGTTGCGCGATGTCGACGGCACCGTGGCCGTGCGGCTGTGCAATTTCGAGCTGCTCCGCCGGAGCGGGTGATCCGCGCGGCGCCGCGCGGATCACCAGTGCGGCTGGTTGCCGATTTCCAGACCCGTGACGTCGTCCGCGTCCATGATGGCGATGAACGCGCCGGCGTCGATTTCGTTGACGGCCCGTTTCAGCGCCGAGACGTCCCGGCGCAGGACGACCGAGTACAGCAAGTGGCGTTCCTCGCCTCCGAACCCGCCGTGGCCCTTGAGCAGGGTGACCCCGAGCTGGTGCTTCCGGGTAAGGGTTTCGGCCACCGCCTGCCACTGCTCGGACATGATCAGCGCGGTGCGGCGCCGGGCCAGGCCGTGGAACACCTGGTTCGCGAACTGGGAACTGACGAAGACGAACACGAGCGTGTAGAGCACCTTTTCCAGCGGGAACAACAGGGCCGAGGCGATCAGCACGGCCGCGTTGACGAGCATCGCTCCTGTCCCGACCTCGATGCCGAACAGCTTGTTCAAAACCACGGAGATGATTTCCGACCCCCCGCTGGAACCGAACGAGCGCAGCAGGACGGCCACCCCGATGCCGGACAGGGCCCCGCCGATCACCGCGCACAGCATCGGATCGGCGATCGCCAAATCCACGTCGATGGCCGCCAGCGCGAAGGAATAGATCGCCATGCCCAGCAGCGAATACGCGACGAACCGGCGGCCGACGAAATAGCCGCCGAGCAGGAACACCGGGACGTTGAGAACGAAATACGTCGGCCCGATGGACCACTCCGGCCGCACGTAGCTGATGAGCAGGGCCATGCCGGTCAGCCCGCGCGACAGGAACCCGTGCGGCATCACGAAGGCCTTCACCGCCAAGGCGCACAACGTGCTGCCCGTCGCCAGCAGCATGATCTGCTTGAGGAATCCCGCCGCTTTCTTGACCATCGCGCACCTCCTGGTTCTGTTGGCCGGTCGTCGGCACCCGCTTCGAGGCGGCCACCATGCCGGATCGGAGGCGTGCGGTCAACCCGCCCGGACATGGTCGGGAGGGGACTCGAACCCCTACTCCTTTCCGGGCCTAAAAACACGCAAAAACCCTATATAATTGACCGCGCTTGACAACCTAAACAATGGCAGTATGATTAGCAGGTAGAAAGGTAGGGCTGTCAAAATGGGAAGTTTGCACAGGAGGCCTAACACGAAATTCTGGTGGGCGGCATGGTATGGCCCGGACGGGCGGCAGATTTACCGCTCCACGAAATGCACGGATCGGAACGATGCCGCGCAAGTGCTGGCGACATGGGAAAAGGTGTCGAGCCGGGCGAGGGCCGGGGTGCTGACGGAAGAACAGGTGCGCCGGGTGGCGGCGGATATGTTCTTCCGGGCGACGGGCGACACGGTGAAGCGGGCCACCGTCCAAGAGTTTCTGGAAGGGTGGGCCAAGCGGAAGGAACTGGAAGTGGCCGATGCTTCCGCTGGCGAGTATCGCCGGATTGCCGAGGGCTTCATTGAACATCTGAGGGGGAGGGCGGAGAAGGACATATCCCAAGTGACCCCGGCACAGGTGACGGCGTGGCGCGACTTGACGGCGGGGAGGGTGTCCGCTGGGACGTGCAACAAGTATTTGAAGATCCTCCGGGGGGCATGGAACCAAGCGTTGCGGGAGGGCGTGGCGGCATCCAATCCGTTTGCGGCGGTGCGGACGTTGAAGGCGCGTCAATCGTTTAAGACAACCCGCCGGGCCTTCACGCTGGATGAAATGCGGCGGATTCTGAAAGTAGCGGACGGGGAATGGCTGGGCATCATTCTTTTCGGCCTATACACGGGCCAGAGGCTATCCGACATAACGGGCCTTGCTTGGAACCAGATTGACCCGGCGGAAGGCGTGGTGCGCTTTGTGACCGCCAAGACGGGGGCGGTGCTGGATATTCCTCTCGCCGCGCCCGTGCTGGACTGGATCGGCAAGGCCCGCGTGCCGAAATCCGCCCATGCCCCGGTGTTCCCCACGGCGGAGGCTTCCACCGTTTCCCAAAACTCCAAAGCCTTTGCAAAGATTCTTGTGGCGGCAGGATTGCGGAAGGAACTCCCGAACCACAAAGGCACAGGCAGGGGGCGGAGTGCCAAGCGGGAGGCATCGGAAGTGACGTTCCATTGCCTCCGCCACACGGCCACAAGCCTATTGAAAAACGCCGGGGTGTCGGACGTGGTGGCGATGGAAATCATCGGCCACAAGACGGAAGCTATCAGCCGGGCCTATACGCATATTGAACAGAAAACCATTAAGCGGGCGATTGATGCGTTGCCCGACGTGACGAAGGCGGTGCGGAAGTGAAATCCAATTCAAAATATATGCGTCCGTTTTCGTTGAACTTCACGGAGGATATGACGGTTGAAGAATTGGATGCCTCCAACCCAGTCGAAAATCTAAAAGCGTACGAAAAAAGCGGTTTAAAAAAAATCCATGATGCCAGTCGTGAGTTGCTCAATTCGGGGCATTCAAAGCTGGGGGCGGTAGCGTTTGGCGCGATAGATGCCGAACAGGTGTTGACGAACACCTTTGAACAGATTGACGAAATACTTTTGCAGGAAATGCAGGTTGGAAACCCCAAGACGGCGCAAGACCTTACTCCAAAACAAACGGCAATCGCCATGATTGATGGCCCGTTTCAAGACCTATGCGGCGATGCCGAAAGAAAAATCTTTGACGAAATAAGTGTTTCAACCGCGTTGGGGCTGGGCGCGGCATTGATGCGTTTGGCGATTGAAAATCCGGGGAGCGAACTTGCCGCCAAACTGGACAAATTGCTTGGCATTGATTTCTCCAAAGCGGCGGAACTCGGGATGGAGCGGGTTATCAAAAAGCGGGACAAGCGGAAGCAGGACAAGCGCAAATCCGAAACGGATGCCAAACGGAAATCCGCCGCAATCGCCACGATGAAAAAACTTGTTGGTGAGCTTGGGCAAGTGAAGGCTTCCGAAGAAGTAGAACGCCGGATGAACAAACGGCACTATGAAAGCAATGGCGCGATTCAAAAAATCTTGCCGGTCTCTCCGGGGACAATAAAACGCTGGTACAACGCCAAGTTTGAAAAAGAGAGGATTGCGCGAAAAGCGGCGGCGGAGGCGCGGCTAGGCCGTCGCCCATCTTAACCCGCCGCCGGAGCTGTGCGGGACTTCCGATTTTTCCGCACAAAGTTTCCCCGTCATGCGCTTGCGTGGCGGGGCTTTTCTTTTTGTGCGCGGGGCATCAATGGGACGCACAACGGGGATGGGTTTGATTAGACGCGTCAACGAAGTATTAGGCGGCGCAGGGCTGGCCAGCGTTGACGCGGAGAATCGAAACATGAATGCAAATCAGATCGTGAACGGGGCCGGGAACGAGGTTTGGGATCGGCTACCCAACAAGGGGTATTACTTGGGAATGTCCCGCCCCTATGTCTACCAGCTAATCAATCGGGGCGACGTGAAAACCGCCCTTATCAAATCGCCGGGGCGCGTGCGCGGCATCCGCCTTGTGTGGCGGCCTAGCGTGCTGGCGTTCATTGAAAAGAACGTCGTGAAGGTGGGCTAGACCATGAAGCACACCAACGAAAGGGCCGCGCCCTCTCCCAAGAACGCGGCCAGCAACACCAACACGCGGAACCATACCACGGCGACGGGCCGGGGCGCAAGGGCGCGGAAGCATCTAACGCGGGAACAGCGGGGCCAATTTTGGCAGACCGTGGGCGACCTGATTGAACAGGCGGCGGGGAGGGCGGCGAAATGAATCTTCCCATTTCCAAGATCGTCGCGGATGGCGGAATCCAGACCCGCGAGGGAACCAATCCGGCAACAGTAAACGAGTATGCGGACGCGATGCAGGACGGAGCCGCGTTTCCTCCCGTGGTGGTATTCCATGACGGCACTCAATACTTTTTGGCCGATGGCTTCCACCGGGTAGCCGCCGCCGAAAGTTTGGACTGGAAGGAAATCGAAGCCGACGTGCGCGAGGGCGGACGGTTGGACGCACTTTGGTTTGCGCTTTCCGCGAACAAGGCCCACGGCGCGAGAATGACGCGGGCCGACGTGCGGAAGGCAATCGGGTTGGCACTCCAGGAATTTCCAGAGCGGAGCAACCGCGATATCGGCAAACAAATCGGATGCGACCACAAGACGGTTGAAGCCGCCCGACGTGTCCATGAGGCAGGTGGGGAAATTCCCCACGTGGAAAATCGGACGGGGGCCGATGGCAAGACCTACCCGGCCCGCCGGGAGCCGGAGCCCGAAGCCGTCGAAACGGAATCATCCGAACCGGATGCCGAACCAGACGGAACGGAAGATGCGAAGCCGGAGGGCGACGGAGAGGCAGAGGCGGAGCCCACGGAAGAATTGCCGGAGGATGAATCCGGCGACGATGCCGAGGGGAAACCCCTCCCCACCTACAACGCGGTTGTGCGGGCGAATAACATTGCCTCCGCCAAAAAACGGTTGGCATCCGCATTCGGCCCCGGCGCGGTTGTGTCGGTTGAAAAGCAGACCTTTCCGAAGTCGAAGGCGGAGCGGTTGGGCCGCGCCGAAGGTTTCGTCGAGGATGCAAAAAGCATTGTAGAGGAATTGTTGGGCGAGATCGAGAGCCGCCGCGACAATATGCCGGAGAACCTACAGAACGGCGAAACGGCAGACCGTCTTTCCGAATGCGCGGACGGATTGCAATCCATCGTGGACGCGCTGGGCGAGGTGGATTTTTCATCCATCGAATTTCCGGGAGCGTTTGGACAATGAGCAATCCCCGGACACCCCGCCAAGAGGAAAATTGGATTCTTGCGGGCCGTCAATGGCCCAACTGGACGGAGCCCGGAGCCCCCGACGCGCCGCCCATCCATGAACCGAAGGAGCCGAACGGAAGAAACGCGCCGAGTTGGTGCGGGCTGGAATCCATCCACCGCACGGAAGAACAAATCCGCGCCGATGATGCCGAACTCGCCAAGCGCAAGGCGTTGAACGCCGGAAAGGTGGCCGCATGAAAGTTGAAAACGGCGCGGCGCGGAAATTCGATGAGGCGTTGCGAACCTGGCCCCCAGCCGGGAGCGGAGTACACGCCCACTTAATGACGGCGGCGAACCTTGCCGCGATTGCCGGGCTATCACCAGCGGAGGCGGAGGCCCGTATCCTTTCCACCATACCGCGCCCGCCTTCCCCCGGATCGGAAGTGGCGGCGGCGATTCGGAAGGCATACGACGCGCACAAGCCGGGGGAGCAATACGCGCCCCGGAAGATAGTCCCGCCAAAATCAAAGCCCTTGCCGATGACGCGGGAGGCGTTTATCCGCCGCGGCGACGGGGCGGCGGAGGTGGACTGGTGGGAACGCTCGCCTATCCGCATTGACTGGGAGCCCGGCCCCCGCGATGCGCTTGCGGTGCTGGGGACGCTCTACGCCCCGGAGGAATATCTTTTCGTCGGGGAACGCTACGGGGCAGACGTGCGGACGGCGGGCGACTGGATGCGCCGGATTGAAGCCGGGGAACCCGTGCCGCCCCACTTCATTCCGAACCCCCTCACGGGGCAGGAGCATCCGTTGCCGGATGGGAAGCTATCGCGGCGCGGGGATTCCGCCGTCGCGTCTTTCCGTTTCGCGGTAGCGGAGTTTGACGGCATGGGCAAGCCGGAGCAACTGGCCTTTTGGTGGGGCTACCGTTCCGCGCCCATTGCGGCACTCATAGACACGGGCGGCAAATCCATCCACGCGATTCTAAAAGTGGATGCCCCCAGCCGGGAAGCATGGGAGGCGGAAATCGAAAATAAACTTTTCGCCCGCGTCTTGTGCCCGCTGGGGTGCGATGCCGCTTGCAGGAATGAAGCCCGCCTCTCACGTCTCCCCGGCCATTTTCGCCGGGAGAAAAACGCTTGGCAACGCCTCTTGTATTTGAACCCCGAAGGAATCCGCCGATGAACCCCGTTGACGAAATGCTAAAGGAAACCGAAACCACGCGGGGCGAAACGCCGGAAGGCGCGGAAATCATCCGCCCTTATTCAACCCGCGCATGGGATGAACTGGCAGAGATGGAATTGACCCCGCCGGAAATCGTTTGGGGCGGTTTCGCGCTGGGCGGTTCATGCGTGATATTCGGGCAGGGTGGGCTTGGAAAATCGCGCCTTGCTCTCAATCTCGCCCGCAATCAGGTGTTGGGCATCCCGTTCGCCGGGCTCCCTACCGCGCCGCGCCCCTTGCGGCATTTGATGATGGGATCTGAAAATTCCATCCATCGGTTGCAATCCGACGTGCGGAAGATGGGCGCGGGGCTGGCCCCCGAACAGGTTGCCAAGCTGGGGGTGCATACCCTACTTGCCACGCTGGAAGGCCCGGAGGATTCCCATATCAGTCTCGCCTCTCCCGCCAACGTGGAGAAGTGGGCCGCAACGCTGGAAGGCTGGCCCCCGGACGTTCTATGGGTTGACCCGTGGGGCGACGTGCTGGCGGGCGATGCGAACGGCGACGAAGATACACGCGCCACCCTATCCGCCCTCCGGCGACTCTTGCGAAAGGTGAATCCATCCGCCGGGATGGGAATCCTAGCCCATGCCCGGACGGGGGCCAGGAACATCATGCAGGCAATCGGCTACGATGCCGCGAATTTCGGGAAGGGATCGAAAGCCCTCTATTCATCCGCCCGATGCGTTTGGAATCTCGCCCCCGGCGACGAAGGGGAAAACCCCTTGCTTGTGTGCGTCCATGCCAAGTCAAACGACGCGCCGAAATTCCCGCCTTTTGCCGTAAGCCTAGACCCGGAAACGATGCTCTACACGCGGGCGGCGGATTTCGATTTTGACGGTTGGCAATCCGAGGTGGCGGCGCGGGCCAATGGCAAGGCCGGAACCCGCCGGGGGCCGCGCCTAACGGAAGATGATGCCTTTGACGCGCTGGGCGACGAAACGGGCACGGCGGCGGAGGTTCATCAAAAGTTGCGGGAGAAGGGGGCAACCCGCGATGAAGCCGACGATCTATGCAAGCGGTTGGTTGTGGCCGGGCGTTGGGAGCGGTGGAGGCCAGCCCTCCGGCATACCCCGGTTTATATCGGCCCCCCGGATGCCATGAACAGGCGGCGGAAACTGGTAGCGGAACAGGCGCAAGGGAGGTTTGAGGTATGACGATTCCCGACAATTCCCGACGATTCCCGACAACTTCCCCGGAAAGCGTGAATTGCCCAGATTTACGATTTCCCCCCGCACTCCCCTTTAGGGGTGCGGGAAATCGTGAAATCGTCAATTCGGGGCGGCGAGACATGAAAACAAGCGGAGGGGCCGGAAATCGTCAACGGAAAGGCGGCATGGAATGAGCGTGCGCGTGATTCAAGTTGAAACGGCGGTTTTGGGAACCGGAAGGCCCGGCGATACATTCACGCTGGGCGGGCATCTCTATAGGGTGCGCGAGGTTCAATCCTACTTCAACGAGCGGGAGCAACACCGCATTGCCGTGGAAGTGGAGGCGGAATGCCAAGTGTGCGGGAAGCCTTATACCTACACAACGCACCGCCGCCCTACCTACATTCCCAAAACGTGCAAGGCGCACCGTTGGCAGGGGCCGCGCAAGGCAGGGGGCGAAGAATGAAAGCAGGATGTTGGCGCAACTTGGCGCAAGTATCGGCAGGGGGCAACTTGCCACAACATAACCCCCGGTTGAACAAAGGCGGCACGGTGGCGGACGCTACCCGCTACCCGGAACTATACCGGGGAACCTACTGGGGCGGTTTCGGGATGGACGCGAACGCGGATATGATAGGGCCGGAAATCATCCGCAACCGGGATGCGTTTGCGAAGCGTTGGAAATTGCGGCGGCGGGTTGACGCGGTGGGCCGATACCCGGCGCGGGAGGCGGGCACGGATTTTGACCATCCCGAATGCTTCAAGGATGCCGAGGGGTGGGTTGTGCTGGTTGTGTCCAACTATGGAAGCATCCCGCCGCCCGCCGTTCTGGGCATGGTGCGGGTTGCGCCGATATATGGCCGGGGCGTTGGCTCATGGGTTGGGCGGTTTTCATCCGTGCGCGAACTCCGGGCGCGGCTGGATGCTTGCGGGGCCGCAGGGAGCCCGTTTGCCGTGCGATTGGACGCGGGCAGGGGCAACGCCGGGGGCACGGTGCGCGGCGCGTCTAGGGGGCATCGTGGAGCCCGTGCGGGGGTGCGGCGGGGATGAACGAGAAACAAGACAACCAAAGAGGAAACCAACCATGAACAAAGAGAGCATTAAAGAACAGGCGGCGGGGTATGTGGGGATTATGAGTGCCGCCGTAGATGAAGCATTGGACAAGGGCGGCGGGATGATTTCCGCAAGCCTCTTGCGCCCGATATTGGAGGCTCATTTCAAATCCGCCGGGGTTGCCTTCCAGCCGCGCATGAATCGGCTTGCGCTGGGGCTGGCCAAACGGCGCATGGTGGAGCAGTCGAATGCGGAATTGCGGGAGGCAACGAAACATTGGACTCCCGAAATGCGGGCACGCTATGCCCCGGAGCGTATGCGGCAACTTGGGGAACTGGCGCGATTGACCGAGGACATTTGCAAACTGCCCGCCCCGGCGGAGTATGCCGAGACGTTGGCGGGGCAGTTGGAGAGGGGAGAAATCGAAACCGCCCAATCCGCCGCCGCGTGGCTGAAAGAGTTTGCGGCGGCATACCGGGAGGCGGGGCGCGAACTTGACGGGCCTACCCCGCGCACGCGCATGGGGCAAGGTGAGGTTGCCCATGAGTGAGTGCCAAGCAAAGACGGCGGACGGGAGCCCGGCGGGAAATCGGTTGGTTCCCCCGAAGGGGGAACGGGCTAGCCGGGGGTTGGCGCACACCGGGACTTTTCGCGTAAAACAAAACGAAAAAAAACAGCAGGGGGTGGTAGATGCCCCGGCGTCAAGGTACTTCCAGAGAATCAAACGACGGGAACCGCGCACACCGTAATCCCGCGCCCGTCTATCGGCTTTCCAACCATGAACAAAGGCAACCAACCATGAAGCAGAAAAAGAAAAATCCCAGCCCCAGAGCGAACGAAACCCGGCGGCAACGTCGGGCGGCGGCATCCCTTATTGAACGGCGAAAGTGCGCGAATCCCAAGCGGCGGGCCGAACTGGAAGCGGCCCCGGCGGAATGGTTGCGCCACTACTTGCACGCGGCATTCCCCCTCCCGTTTGGCGAGGTTCATTTGCGGATGATAGAGGCGGCGGCGCGGGCGGTGGAAACGGGCTCCGGGATGGCGTGCGCGGCCCCCAGAGGCACGGGAAAATCTACGGTGCTTTGGGGGGTGGCGTTGTGGGCGTTGCTCTCCGGGCGTGCCCGCTTCCCGGTGGTGGCGGGCTGGGCGCACGCGGCGGCGCGTCGGATGTTGCGGAAATGGATTTCCACGCTGGCGGAGAATCCGCGACTGGCGGCGGACTATCCCGAAGCAACCGCGCCCTTTTGGGAGTCAACGCACGCAAACCGCTTGAAGCATACCGCGTGGGCCGATACCGGGGAGGCGACGGGGGCGGACGTTCAAACGGGCGGCGGCACGGTGGTTTTGCCGTCCGGGTTGGGCGCGTTGGGAGCCGTGAGCATTTCGGGGAACACGCGGGGGTTATCGGTTGGGCTCCCCGATGGAAGCACGGCGCGGCCCGACGTGCTTTTTCTGGACGATCCGCAATCCAAAGAGGTTGCCGAATCCCCGAAGCTGGCGCGGGCGGCGGTGGAGAAAATCGAAGGGGATTTGTTTTCCGTGGCCGGGCCGGATTCCCGCCTTTCCATCATGGTTGCCTGTACGGTGGTTTCGTCGGGCGACGTGGCGGAGCATTTCCTATCGCACCCCGATTTCGAGGGCGTGCGGGTGGGCCAGATTGTGAAATGGCCCGATGGATGGACGGATGACAACTCCCCCACGAGGGCGTTGTGGGATGAATGGAACAAGGCGCGGGTGGCCGGGGTGTCCAACCATGACGGAGGGAAGGCGGCGCGGGGCTACTACGCGGCGCACGCGGCGGAGATGACGGCGGGCATGGAGGTTTCATGGCCGGAACGATTCGACAGGAAACGCGGCGACCCGGACGCATATTTCGCGGCGATGCTGGATTTTTACAGGCTGGGGGAGCGGGCGTTCATGGCGGAGCGTCAAAACGAGCCCCTTGCATCCGGGGAGGCATCCGTTTTTGAACTCCCGCACAACCTTGTTGCCGGGAAGGTGTCGGGGGTGGCGCGGCGCGTGGCCCCGGAGCATTCCGTTGGATTGGTTGGCATGGTTGACTTGAACGCGGACGGGGCGCGGTGGGCGTTGGCGACTTGCACAAACTCCGCCGCCCTTTCCATCGTGGACTATGGAACCTTCCCCGGAGGCGGGCGGATGCTGGTTGGGCCGGGAGAATCCGAAGCGGTTGCAATCATGCGCGGATTGTCGGGGCTGGATGCGTTGCTCCGGGGCGTGGCCGTTATGCAGGGCGAAACTCAAATGCCGCTGGATTTGCTTTTGCTGGATTCGGGTTGGCTCATGCAACCCGTCTTTGACTGGTTGGCAGGGCCGGGGCGCACGTCGCCGTTGCCGTGGTTTGCTTCCCGTGGCTGGGGGAGCCGGAACTATCGGCCCAACGGGAAAAGCGTTATCGGGAGGCCGGGCGACGGTTGGCACGTTGCCGATTGGCAACGCAAGGGGCGCGTGGTGATTCACGATGCGGATGCGTGGCGGTATCGGCAACAAAAGGCATGGTTGCTCCCCGTGGGGGCTCCCGAATCCATTTGCCTATTCGGAACGCCCGGCACGCGGCACGACCATTTCGCGGATGGCGTGGTGGCGGAGCGGTTGGTTGCCTTTGTCCAAACGGATGCGGGGCCGCTTTACAAGTGGCAGGGAACGCCGGGGCTCCGCAACGATTTCGGGGACGTTGCAACGGGCTTGTGCGTGGCGGCAAATCGGTTGGGCTTCAATCCAACCGGGATGCGCGTCAACCCCAAGCTCAAAAAACATAGGGCGGTGATTTCTTGGATGCAGTTTGGCGGCGGTGAAAACCACGCGCCCCCGGCCCCCGGAGGGCATCGTGCCGTGATAGGCCGCCCCTCCCGCCGTGGTTTCGGGTGGTAGAGGGCGGAGCATTTACGAAATGAACAAACCAACGAAAGGGCGAGACATGAAAAGCAAAAAGAAAATCCGGGCGGAGATAGAGAGCTTGAAAGAGGAAAAGTTGAATTGCGTTGCTACGGTTGAACTGGAATTGCAAGGGCTGGCGAATTGGCTTGGGGCGCAATTCCCCGGCGCACCGTCCAACCTATTGTGGGCGGTGGCGAAGTACGAGCCCAACGTGCGGTGGAAAGCGGAGTGGAACCGCAAAGGCGCGGCGGCGGTTCAACGGCGGATTCGGCGACGCATTCGCCAATTGGAAGCGATGCCCAAACGGGCGCGGCGTTGACGGCGGCGAGGCCCTACGGGGCGACGGATTCAACCGCGCCGCGACTTGGCGGGGGCGAGATGGGCCAGACGATCCGGGAGCGGGGCGACGGGCCGGGCTGGGGCGGCGAGGGATTCCCGCATGGCTTCCACGGATTCCGGCGATAGCAGGAAACGCCCTTCCACTTTTTCGCCCGTCAACTTTCCTTCCGCTATCCAACGGGAGAGGGTGGCGGGATGCTTGCCGAGATACTTTGCCGCCGCCGATGCGCTCATTCCGCGCTGGGGCTGGGCCGGGGCTGGATCGGCTATGGTATCGCAAGCGGCGATGATGCGGGCGCGTTGGGCGGGCGATAGGGCGGAATCCGTATCCAGCACGGCGACGATTGCGGCGCGGGTTGCTGGGCTCATTGTGGCGGGGCTCTTGGGTTGCGCTGTTTTCATGCTCCCTACTTTCCCCGAAGGGGAAAGGCATTGCAAGCCGAAAATGAGGCACACTTGCGTTTGCAATCATGCGCAACATAACTAATATTATCCGACATAGACTAAAACCGCCGATGCAACTGCCATATATGCAACGGGATATGGAAGGCGCAAAACAGGGGTGTTTTCGCCCCTTTTGAAAAATCGGCGTAAGTCTATGTTTTGCGGGCTGGAAATGAGCCCGCCGGGGCATGGATTCCGGGCTGGGCTACCGTTCCACGCCCCCAGCCGGGGCCGTAGGATGCTTGTCAAGCCTTCCCGCCTTCCGCTCCATGCGGAGACAGGGGCGGGGGGTAGATCGGGGGCCGCGCAGGGGGTAAAGCGGCGGAGCAACGCGGCATCCCGCCACAACCAAAACAAGCGGTGACAGCGGGTGGGTTATTAGCAGTGGGCATTAGCAGTATGGCCGATTATTGACGCGCTAAAACGAATAATCATCAATATTCATGGGCATAATGTGGGAATAAATGGTCGGGAGGGGACTCGAACCCCTACGGATTGCTCCACCAGCTCCTAAGGCTGGCGCGTCTGCCAATTTCGCCACCCGACCGGGCGTTGCGGCGTGCATTAGACGGGCATGGCGGGCGGATTTCAAGCCATTTGGTCGAATGCGTCTTCCATTCGATCCGCGCGTTTTGGGATTTGTCGGATGCGGGGCGGGGATGGTAATGTCCATGGGTTTCAGTGGAGGAACGAGCGATGGCGACCATTTACGACTCGAAAGACATCCTGGGCATTCTGCCGCACCGGCATCCGTTCATTCTCGTGGACCGGATCGTGGAGTGCAACGACAAGGACTGGATCGTGGGCATCAAGAACGTCGCCGCGAACGAGCCGTGTTTCCAGGGCCATTTTCCCGGCATGCCGGTCTTTCCGGGCGTGCTGCAGCTCGAAGCCATGGCGCAGACGGCCGGCATCCTGCTCAACAAGGTGCTGGGCGCGGAAGGCAAAATCGCCTTCTATCTCGGGGTGGACGGCGCCAAGTTCCGCCGGATGGTGGTGCCCGGCGACCAGTTGCGGATCGAAATCAAGTTCCTCAAGCTGCGCATGGGCATGGCGAAGGTCGAGGGCCGCGCGCTGGTGGACGGCGAACTGGCCTGCGAGGCGACGATGATGTTCGGCGGGGGGAAATGATGGGTACGACGATCCATCCGTTGGCGGTGGTCGAGCCCGGCGCGGAGCTGGGCGTCGACGTGGCGGTCGGTCCCTTTTGCCGCGTGGGTCCCCACGCGCGCCTGGGCGACCGCGTGACGCTGCGGTCCCACGTGAGCGTGGACGGCCACGCGACGCTGGGGGCGGGCTGCGAGGTTTGGCCGTTCGCGAGCATCGGCGGCAAGACGCAGGATTTGAAGTACAAGGGCGGCGCGCCGCGCCTCGCCGTGGGCGAAAACACCGTCATCCGCGAATGCGCCACGCTCAACTGCGCGACGTTCGACGGCGGCGAAACCCGCGTAGGCTCGAAATGCCTGGTCATGGCCTATTGCCACGTGGCCCACGACTGCATCGTCGGCGACCGCGTCATCATGGCCAACAACGCGACGCTGGCGGGACACGTGATCGTCGAGGACGACGCGATCATCGGCGGCCTGACGGGCATCCATCAGTTCGTGCGCATCGGCCGCATGAGCATTTTGGGCGGCTACACCAAGGCCGTCAAAGACGTGCCGCCGTTCATGATGGCCGACGGCGATCCGCTGAAAATCTACGGCCCGAACAAGGTTGGCTTGGAGCGGCACGGCGTCTCGGCGGAAGCCCAGCAGGCGCTGAAAACGGCCTACAAAATCGTGTTCCGGATGGACCTCACGACGGACAAGGCGCTGGAGCGCATCGCGGCGGAATGGCCGGACCTGCCGGAAATCCGGCAGTTCGCCGATTTCATCCGGTCGAGCGAACGAGGAATCTCCCGATGAACCAACGCCGGCGGAACTGGACGGGGTGGGCGTGCGTGCTGGGCGCGGCATGGGGCGCGGTCGTCGCCGCGGCGGCGGATCGGGGCGGCCCGGCGGAAGAACCGGCGCCGGCGGCGCCGATTCTCGCGCCCGGCTTCGCGGCGGAAGAGGCCGTGACGGCCTCGGCCGGCGGCGGCCTGGTGCAGTTCAGCTTCGAGCAGGCGGACATCCGCCTCGTCACGCAGATCGTCGGCAAGATCACCGGCAAGAAATTCGTGGTGCCGGAAGGCGTCGTGGGCAAGGTCACGATCCTGGCCCCCGGTCCCGTCACGGTCGCGGAAGTCTATCCGCTCTTTCTCAGCACCTTGGAAGCCAGCGGCTACACCGTGGCCGAGCGCGACGGCGTCCATCGGGTCGTCGCCATGTCCGGTGGACCGGCGCTGCCGGCCGGCAGCGGCCTCGGCGGCGGCCTCGTCACCAAGCTGATTCCGCTGAAGAACGTGTCCGCGGCCGACGTGAAGAAGAGTTTCGAACCGCTCGTGCGCGGCGGCAAGGAAGGCGCGCTCGAGGCGTTCGCGCCCGGCAACCGCCTGATCGTCACGGACACGGCCGAAAACGTCGCGCGCCTGGAAGCGCTCGTGGAAGAAATCGACCGCCCCGGCGCCGGCAACGCGATCGAAGTCGTGGCGCTGAAGCACGCGGGCGCCGACGAGGTGGCTAAGCAGCTGCGCGCGACGTTCGGCGCGGCCGACAGCGCCGTCAACAAGGTCAACCGCCACATGCAGCAGGTCGCCGGCGGTCTCGGCGACCTGCCGACGGATTTCACCGTCGTCGCCGCGCCGCAGGCCAACAGCCTGATCCTGGTGGGGTTGCCCATGCAGATCGCCGAAACCAAGCGGATCATCGCGCTGATGGACGTGGAGAATCCGCACGGGTTCGGACGGCTGAACGCGATCTTCCTAAAATATCTCTCGGCGGAGGAGGCCTCCAAGAGCCTGAACGCGCTGCTGGGCAAGGCGCCGGCGGCAGACGGCGTGCCGGTCGAGCGGGACATCGCGATCGAGCCGAGCGTGCCGAACAACGCGCTGCTGGTGGACGCTTCGCCGCAGGACTTCGAGTACGTGCGCCGGCTGGTGGAGCGGCTCGACGTCGTGCCGCAACAGGTGCTCGTCGAAGTGCTCATCGCCGAGGTCAATCTCGAGCAGGGCCTCGACCTGGGCGTCGAGTGGTTCGGCATCGACCAGCCCGAAGGCAGCGGCACCGGCGGGTTCGGCCGCTCGCGCTACGGCGACAGCGATTCCATGATGGACCTGCTGACCGAAGGCACCTTCCCGCAAGGGCTGGCGCTGGGCGTCCTCAGCGGCACCTTCACGGGCCCCGACGGCAAGACCTACAATCAGATTCCGCTCTATCTGCAGGCCGTCGCCGGCAACCGCGACCTGAAAATCCTCTCCAACATCCCCCTCTGGGCCCAGAACAACCTCGAGGCGTCCGTCAGCGTCGTCGAGAACATTCCCATTCTCAAGTCGTCCGTCGAAGGGTCCGGTTCCGACCGCGACTTCATCCAGAACATCGAGCGGCTCGACGTCGGCATCAAGCTCAAGCTGACGCCCCACGTGAATCCCGACCGCGAGATCCAGCTCGACCTCAACCCCAGCATCGAATCGGTGGTGGAGGAGAGCGGCGACGCGATGAAATACACGCCGACCATCGCCAAGCGCGAAGTCAAAACCACCGTGACGATTCCCGACCGGTCCACCGTCATCCTCAGCGGCTTGATCCGCGAGGATTCGGCTCGGATCGCCACCAAGGTGCCGCTGCTGGGCGACATCCCGATTCTGGGCGCCTTGTTCCGCTCGACCAGCGATTCCAAGAAACGCACCAACTTGCTGATTTTCGTGACGCCGCGCATCGTGACCGACATGCAACTGGCGGAGCGGGAGAAGGCGCGCCTGGAAAAGGCCGCCAGCCTGCCCAAGGCCGAAAAGCTGCTGGCCGAACCTGCCGCCGCGGCCGAAGAATGGCGCGTGCGCGAGGAAAAGGATCGGCACAAGGCGGAGTCGAAAAAGACCCGGAGGACCGGCAAGCGATGAGCGACGCCTCCCAGGGCCTGCCCGCGCTGGAACGCATCGAAGAGGAGTGGCTCGATCCGGCGCTGATCGAAGCCGTGCCCGTCGATTGGGTGCGCCGGCACGGAGTGGTGCCGTTCCGCCGGAATGGGCAGGTCGCGATCGCGGGGGCCGACGGCGCGGCCCTCCAGGCCTACGAGGATCTCGCGCTGCTGCTGGGCGCCGAAGCCGTCTGGGTTTCCGCGCCGGCCGCCGAAATCCAGCGCGCGATCGACCGCTGCTACTTCCGCCGCGCGGGCCGGCCCGACGAAAACGCGGCGCCGGCCGCCGCGGCAACCGCCGCCCCTGCGCCCCCGCGCCGCGAGGCCGACGATCTCCTCGCCGGCAGCGCCGATGCCCCGGTCGCGCACTACGTCAACGGCATCCTGCTCGAAGCCGTCAAGCGCGGCGCGTCCGACATCCATATCGAGCCCTTCGCCGACGGTCTGGCCGTGCGCTACCGCATCGACGGCCTGCTCTATGCCCAGCCCAATCCGCCGCGGCCGCTGGAAAACGCGCTGACCGCGCGCCTCAAGGTCATGGCCAAGCTCGATCTGGCCGAAAAGCGCTTGCCGCAGGACGGCGTGGCGCGCGTCCGCGTCGGCGCGCGCGAAATCGACGTCCGCGTGTCCAGCGTGCCGGTGGCCGAGGGCGAGCGCATCGTCCTGCGCCTGCTGCACCGCGAGTCCACGCGCTTCACGCTCAACGAGCTGGGCATGGCGCCGGCCGCGCTGGAGCAGTTTCGCGGCATTCTGCGTGCGCCCCACGGCATCGTGCTGGTGACCGGCCCGACCGGCAGCGGCAAGACCACCACGCTCTATGCCGCGCTGCGCGAGCTCGACACCGCCCACCTCAACGTCCTGACCATCGAAGACCCCATCGAATACCAGTTGCCGGACATCGGCCAGATGCAGGTGCACCCGAAGATAGGCCTGACCTTCGCGCGCGGCCTGCGGCACGTCCTGCGCCAGGATCCGGACGTCGTGCTCGTCGGCGAAACCCGCGATCTCGAGACCGCGGAAATCGTCGTCCGCGCCTCGCTCACGGGCCATCTGGTGTTCACCACCTTGCACACCAACGACGCGCTGGGGGCGGTGACGCGCCTGGTGGACATGGGCGTCGCGTCTTATCTGCTGGCCTCCGCCGCGCGCGCGGTGCTGGGTCAGCGGCTGGTGCGCCGCCTGTGCCCTAAATGCCGACGCGAAACCGCGCTCTCCGCCGAGGAAGCCGCGTGGCTGGGCCAGCCGAAACTCGCCGGCCAGACCGCGTGGACGGCGGCGCCGGAGGGCTGCGCGGAATGTCTCGGCGGCTACAAGGGCCGCACCGGCATCCACGAATTGCTGGCCGTCACGCCCGAAATCGCGGAAGCCATCCGCCTGAACGTGCCCCCGGCGGAACTGCGAACCCTGGCGGAGGCGGCGGGTTTCCGCGACATGCTCGCCGACGGCGTCGACAAGATCCGCGCGGGCGTCACGTCCGCCGCCGAAGTGCTGCGGGCCGCCGGCGCGCGCCGGACCTAGGGCGGGGGACGGAACCGGGGCATGACGACCTTCGACTACAAGGGCTTCGACGCGGCCGGCCGCCCGCAGAGCGGCCTGATCGAAGCGGCCGATCCCAAGGACGCCCGCAAGCGCCTCGCCGCGCGCGGGATATTTCCCGAAACCCTCCAGGCCGCCGGCGGTTCCGCCGCGCGCCGCGCCGCGCCGAAATCGGCGTTCGTCGCCGACGTCCGCACGATGTTCTACCGCGAATTGGCGGCGCTGCTGGGCTCGGGCGTCGCGCTGGTGCCGGCGCTGGACGTCATCTTGCAGGCGCCCGAACTGGATCAGGCCCGCACGCTGCTGGCGGCGGTGCGCGACGCCGTGCGCGAGGGGCGGCCGCTGAACGCGGCGCTGGCCGCGGCGTCCCCGCAGGTCACGCCGTTCGAGCAGTCGGTCATGGAGGTGGGCGAACGCACGGGCGGCATGGCCGAAGCCCTCGAACGCCTGGCGGGTTTTCTCGAAGAACAGGAAAAGCTGCGCGAGAAGCTGGCGACGGCGCTGCTGTATCCGGCGGTCGTCGTCTCGCTCGCCGTGATCATCGGCGGGTTGGTGCTGGCGTTCATGCTGCCGCTGGTCGGACGGATGTTCGCCGAGGCGCATCTGGAACTGCCGCTGCTGACGCGGGTCTTGCTGGCGAGCGGCCGCGCGGCGGGCCTGGCGCTGCTGCTGCTGGCGGTGGCCGGGATGGGCGGCGTCGCGGTTTTCCGCCGGCGCTTGCGCACCGATGCCGCGCTGCGCCTGCGCGTGGACCGGAAGCTGTTTTCCGTTCCGCTGGTGGGCGCCGGCTGGCGCAACTTGGCCAGCCTGCGCTTCGTGCGCGTGCTGGGGCTGCTGCTCGAGCGCGGCGTGGGCCTGATCGAAAGCGTGCCGCTGGCGGGCCGGGCCTCGGGCAGCGCGTGGCTGGCCGACTGCGCCCGCCGCGAAACCGAAGCGATGGGGCAGGGCAAGCCGCTGGTCGAGGTCATCCGCGGCATCCGCCCGCTGCATCCCTCGCTGGCGGCGTGGGTCCAGGCCGGCGAGGCCGGCGGCAATTTGATCGGCCTGCTCGACAACGCGGCGCAGCGCTTCCAGCAGCGCTGGGAGCGGCTGGCTTCGCGCGGCATGCTGGTGCTGGAAATCGGGCTGACCGTGGCGGTGGGCCTGTTCGTCGCGCTGATCGCGCTGGCGGTGCTGCTGCCCGTCCTGCAAATGAACAAAGGAATCGTCTCGTGATCTGGTGGATCTACAATCTGGTTTTCCCGGTGGCCTTCGCGCTTCTGCTGCCGCACTTCCTGCTGCGCATGCTGCGCCGCGGGGGCTACGCGCGGCACTTCACCCAGCGCTTCGGGCGCTACGGCGCCGCCGAGACTGCGTTGCTGGCCGCGCCGGGCCGGCCCATCTGGATCCAGGCCGTCAGCGTCGGCGAACTGGCCGTCGCGTTTTCCTTCATGGCCGAACTGCGCCGGCGCGATCCGGCCGTGCGGTTCGTGCTGACCACGAACACCTCCACCGGCCACGCGCTGGCGCTGGCGAAAGTCCAGCCGCCCGACGCCACGCTCTACTTCCCGATGGACGTGCCGGGCGCGGTGAAGCGCGCGCTGCGGCGCATCCGGCCCGCCGCCGTGGTGCTGATCGAAAACGAGCTGTGGCCCAACCTGATCCGCTACGCCCGGCGGCAGGGCATTCCGACCGTGCTGGTCAACGGCCGCATTTCCGAGCACTCGTTCAAGGGCTACCGGAAAATCCGCTTCGTCACGCGCCGCCTGCTGCCGGAAGTCCATTGGTTCTGCGTGCAGACCGCGGCCGACCGCGACCGCCTGCTGGCGCTGGGCGCGCCCGCCGACCGGCTCGAAGTGGTCGGCAGCGCGAAGTACGATCTCGACCCAACGCCGCCGACGGCCGAAGTCCGCGCGCGCGCCGCGCTGGCGGCGCTGGGCGTGCGGCCGGGCGATCCGGTCTGGGTGGGCGGCTCGACCTGGGCCGGCGAGGAAGAGGCGCTGCTGGATGCCTACCGCGCGGCGAAGACGCGCCATCCCGGTCTGCTGCTGGCGCTGGTGCCGCGCCACGCCGAACGGCGCGACGACGTGCTGGCGGCCATTCGCGCCCGCGGCCTCTCCGTCGTTCAGCGCAGCCGCTTTCCCGACGGCGCGCCGCCGCCGGCCGCGCGGCCCGACGTCCTGCTGGTGGACACCACCGGCGAGCTGCGCGGCTTCTACGCCGCGGCCGATCTCGTCTTCGTCGGCAAAAGCCTGACGCAAACCGGCGGCCAGAATCCCATCGAGCCCGCGCGCGACGGCAAGCCCATCCTCGTCGGCCCGCACATGGAAAACTTCGCGGAAATCGCGCGCGATTTCCGGGCCGCCGGCGCCTGGGTGCAGGTGGCCGACGCGGCCGAACTGGCCGCCGCCGCCGAGCGCCTGCTGGGCGACGCCGCGGAACGCGACCGCCTCGGCCGGGCCGCCGCCGAGCTCGTCGCCCGCCAGGCCGGCGCCACCCCCCAAATGGCCGCCCGCGTCCTCGCCGCCCGCGTTCGCTAGCGGTTTTACGTAGTACGTAAAAACTTTCAGCGGGTTTTACGTAGCACGTAAAAACTTTGCGCGATTTTTACGTACAACGTAAAAACGGCGTTCCGTTGCGCGGAAGAGGGGATTGCCAACGACCGGAAATCTGCTAAGGTTTGCCGTCATGCAGAAGGCGTGGACAAAGGGCGCTTTCGGAATGAAGCGCTGGTGGCTCGGAAGTTGCGCCATCGCCTGGGCCGGGGCGGCGGCGGGGCAAGCCGTGTTGCCGACCGGCCATTCGGGACCGTGGAGCAACCTTGCCCTGCTGCCGGCAGGCTGGACGCAGACGGAACTCACGGATTACGCCGTGAACTACGACGGCTTCGGCCGCGGCGCGGCCAAATTCGATTCCACCAACGACGCGCTTCGCATCGATCTTTCCGGAACGCCGGAAGAAGTCACCTACTGGATCCAGCACAACGTGGCCAGCGGCTACGTCTTCCAGGTCGAAGAATCCGTGGACGGCGAGGAGTGGAGCGCTGTCGCGACGTATGCCGGCGTCGGCCTGCCCGCCGTAGCCCAGCCGCGGACCAATCGGCTGCTGGCCGCGTCCCGCCACGTCCGGTTCCGGTACGAGACGAAGACGATCGGGAACGTCGGCTTGGATGGGGTGGATATTCGCGGGTGGCCGACCAACTTCTGCGTCACGTTCAACCGACGCGACGGCTTCAGCGTCCAGACCGGCACCGTTGTGGCCGTTGTGGCGACGGCCCGCAACGGCGCGGAGCCGTGCGAGATGGCCTGGGACAGCACGCTGGGGGCCGAGCATTGGTCGGCCAGCGGCGACACGTTCACGATCGAGGCGAGCGCGCCGCGGGGCGACTACGTGGCTTGGGCGTCGGCGACGGACTCGGGCGAGCCGATCCAGGCCGCGACGAATTCCGTGCGCTTCGCCGTGACGACGGTTTACGCCATCGTCCTTGCGCCGGCGACGCATGGAATGCTGGCCACGGAACCGGCGGGATATGCCGCCGGCGGCGAGACCGTGCTCGTTCTGGATGCGCCGGAAGCCGGCTACCAATTGGCTTCGCTGACGGTGGAACCCGACGGCGAAGAGCCTTTCCACCTGAACGGGGGGCGTTTTGCCATGCCCGCCACGGCGACGACGGTCCGGGCCGTGTTCGAGGAAATTCCGCCGGCAGGAAGCTACGTGGTGGATTTCGAGGATGCGGACAAGTTCACCTATCCGACGACCAACGTCGTGTTGAACGGAAAACAATGGGAGCTGGCGCAAACCTTGATCGGCACGGCCAGCGAAGACGTCATCGCGGGATTCAAGTCGGCGCGTTTGCGGGACGGGACGAACGCCCCCAGCCTGACGTTGCTCGAAGATCTGACCAACGGTCTGGGGCGGCTGTCGTTCAAGTATCGCGCCGCCGCGTCGGCCATCGATCCGGTGGATTGGCAGGCAGAATATAGCCGGGACGGAGGAACAAACTGGGTGCGCATCGGCCGGCCTTTCGCGCCGCCGGCCCTCGACGTCGTGCAATTCTTTTCCCGCGGCGTCCACGTGACGGGACCGGTCCGGGTGCGGATCGTGCGTGGCCGGGCGAACGTCGTGGAGGCCAGTAGGCTGATCGTCGACGACCTCGTGGCGACGCCGTACGACGGTCTCGGTCCGACCCTCATCGAAGACGTGGGGCCGGGAACGGTCCCCGGGGAATACGAGATCGAAGTTCCGGGCGGTTATGGACTCGCTCGGGTGGAGGGGGCGGAACCGGTCCTCGGCGGTTGCGGTCCTTGGTCGAACTTGACCGCCGGCGTGCATTACGGCGTAAGCAACGCAACGGTCGCAGTCTGGACGGTTCCAGGCGCGCGCCAATGGCTGCGCCTTTATCTGGTCCCCTTGCCCTGAAATCCGCGCGCCGGGCGGGCAAAAACGGGGCGAAAATGTTGCGCGCCCCCTGGCGGGGGAGTAAGCTCAAGGCCGAGGAAAGGAGGCAGCCATGAGTTTCACCTTGCCGATCGGAGCGACAGCGCCGGACTTCAACTTGCCGGCAACGGACGGGAAGAAATACGCGCTGGCGGACTTCGCCGACGCGGCGACGCTGGTGGTGTTTTTCACCTGCAACCATTGCCCCTACGTGATCGGGTCCGACGAGACCACGCGGGCGACGGCGGAGCAGTTCAAGGGCCGCGGCGTACGGTTCGTCGGGATCAACTCGAACAGCAAGCACACCTACGCCGAGGACGACTTCGCGCACATGGTCGGGCGCATGGAGGAATTCCATTTCCCGTGGGTCTATCTGCACGATGAACCGCAAGACGTGGCACGGGCCTACGGCGCGCTGCGGACGCCGCATTTCTTCGTGTTCGACCGCGCGCGCAAGCTGGTCTATACCGGGCGGGCGCTGGACCATCCGCGCGAGCCGCAGAAGGCCACGGTCAACGACCTCGCGCGCGCGCTGGAAGAAATCGCCGCGGGTCGGCCGGTGAGCGTGCCGGTCACGAATCCCATCGGCTGCAACGTCAAATGGGAAGGGCGCGACAAGCACTGGATGCCGCCGGAGGCGTGCGATCTCGTGTAGCCGGAGATCAGGAACGGTCGTCTGAATACCGTTCCCGCACGGCGCGGGCTTCGTCGGACTGCCGCCGCAGGGCCGCGACCACCGTCGGGTCGAGCTTGCCGGCGGCGACCATCCGGTCGAGTTCCGCGAAGGCTTCGGCGAACGACCAGGCCGGCTTGTAGGGGCGCGGGGACGTCAGCGCGTCGAAGACGTCGGCGACGGTGACGATCCGGGCTTCGAGCGGGATGGCGTCGCCGCGCACGCCCTGGGGATAGCCGCTGCCGTCGAGGAATTCGTGGTGGTAGGCGACGATGTTGCGCAACACGGCCACGCTCGGCAGATCGTTCAAGGCCAGGTCGGAAATCATTTTTTCGAGGACGGCGCTGCCGCGGTCCACGTGGGTCTTCATCGTTTCCCAGTCCGCGCCGGCCAGCGGGCCGGGCCGCAGCAGGATGTGGTCGGGGATGCCGATCTTGCCGACGTCGTGCAGGGGCGCGAAGAGGAAGACGAGTTCCACGAATTCGTCGGTCAGGCCCCGGTCCGGGGCGAGTTCCTTGGCGGCGAGGCGCGCGTAGCGGGACATGCGCTCGAGGTGCGTGCCGGTTTCGAAGTCGCGCAGGTCGCAGAACGCGCGGGCCACGCCGACCGAGCCGGCCAGGGCGCGGATGGACAGCAGTTCGGCGGCGATGAGCAGGGAGACGAGATTGGCGAACAGTTCGAGATGGCGCTGCTGGGCGCCCGAAAACGCGTCGGGCTGGCGCGAATCGAAGAAGAGCAGGCCGGTGAAGGCGCCCTGGCCGTACATCGGGAGCGTCAGCGACGTGCGGTAGCCTTCCTCAAGCAGCCAGACGGAATGGGCGTTGCGGGGAGTGATGGCCGCGGGGATGTCCGGCAACAGCCGGCGGCCGCCGCGGCGGGCCAGCTCAAGCAGGGAACGACTGGCGGAAAGCTTGTATTCGTAGCCGCGCAGCGCTTCGCCGGAGAGGGTACTGTGGACGAAGGTCTTCAGCACGTCGTCGTCGGGGTCGTACAGCGCGCAGCCGATGCGGTCCACGTTGGGAACGTCCAGAAGCAGTTGCCGATGCATGGCCGCGAGCCGTTCGCTGAGGCTGGTCGATTCCTTTGCGGCGCGATGATCGGGAAGTTCCACGGGTTTGTCCTCGACCGCAGTGTCCATTTTCGTCCGGGGCGCGTCAAGCCCGCGGAGACGGAGTTAATCCGCCCGCGGGCCGCGCGCGGATCGGCGTCGCTCAGCGGATGCGCCGGAGCAGGACGAGACCCAGGGTGAGAAACACGGCGTTGGGCAGCCACCCGGCCACGGCGGGCGGCAGCAGCTGCTGTTTGCCGAAGGCCAGTCCGAGACCCATGAGAACGTAGTAGCCGAAGAACGCCAGCAGCGCGAAGAGAATGCCCAGGCCCATGCCGCGCCGGCCCGTTTGGAATCCGAAGGGCACGCCCACGAGAATGACGATCAGGCACAGCCACGGCGCGGCGAGACGGTAGTGGAAATCCACCATCAGGCGGTTGCGGGTTTCCTGGGAGATGCCGGGATGGGTGTCGATGAACTGGAGGATTTCGTAGGCGGACCGCTCGCTGTCGTCCTTGATCTCGTTGAGGAAATCCTTGGGCGTTTCGGAGAGCATGGTCATTTCCACCGTGGGGCTGGATTCGATCGGGCCGGTGGGGTCGTTGCGGGCGTCGTAATAGCGCGTTTCGACGTTTTCGAACCACCAGTGGCCGTCCACCCAGCGGGCGCGGGCGGCGTCGAGCCGGAATTCGTCGGATCCGTCCGGCCGTTGCTGGGTGAGGTTGACGCCGAGCATTTCGAAGGAGCTTTCGGGGCGGGGATCGAACAGGTTGATTCGCCACACGCGGCGGCCCGTCGTGTTCTTGTAGGCCAGGTTCGGGGCCAGATGGATCTGGCCGCCGTGCTGGGAGCCCTGCCATTCGAGGAACTGGCGGTTCCGGTACATCGCGCCGGGATTGTAGAGTTCGTTGATGCCGAGCAAGGCGAAGGAGGCGAGCAACCCGACGATCAGGTAGGGATGGATGAGTTGGCCGAGGCTCAGCCCGCTCGCCCGCATGGCCGTCAATTCGGCGTTTTTGCCCAGCTGCCAGAGGGCGTAGAGCAGCGCCAGCAACAGGGAGATGGGCAGGAGGTAGGGCAAAAAGGTCGCCAGCAGGCGGACGTAATAGCCGGCGATGTCCCCGACCGGCGTTTTGGCTTCCATGAAATCGACGAAATTGCCGAACAGATCCACCAGGATCGCCACCAGCGAAAAGCCGGCCATGACGTAGACCCAAGGCCGGCCCAGATGGCGAAGCAAATAGCGGCTGACCAACTTCATCGGCGGGGACAAGCGGCGGAACCGGGCGGCCCGCCGGGTTCCTTACGGAGCGGGGACGACTTCTTCGGGCAGGTATTTGGTCTTGTCGACCCAGATGAATCCCTTGCCGTTGCAGAACGAGCAGGTCGGCATTTTTTCGGGATCTCCGGCGCAGCGCGGACAGACGATCTTCACGTTGGGGTTGTCGTACGTTTCGGCGCTGTATTTGAGGATCCCGCTCGTTTCGGCGAACCAGAACAAGCCGCCGACGGCCAAAATGGCGCCGACGATGCCCCAGCGATATTGGAGCGATTTATCCACCTTGCGACGTTGGGGTTGGGGCATATGATCTCCGGGTTGTGCGCTACAGTGTCGGGTTTAGGCCGGCAAAGTCAAGGCAGGAGCGCGGTGCCAGCCCAAAAACCTTCCGGCTAGGGCAGGACGAGAACCCGCCAATCCTGGCCATCGAATTCCTCGGAAGCGGACCAGACCTGGCCGAAATGGTTGGAGTGGCAGAAATCGCCGCCCAGTCGTTGGAGCAAATAGCGCTCGTCCGATCCGTCCGGCGCAAAGCCTTTGAGTTGGATGGCGTAGAAATTGTCGCCGGGCTGGGTGATCCACGCCGGAATTTCGATCTGCCAGAGGTCCAGCTCGGCCGTATCGGCCCCCGGCCATCCGCGGAACTGGGTCTCCGGCCGCGCGGCGTCCAGCGAGACGTTCTTGACCCAGGATCCCATGATCCAATGCGACATGTATCCGTCCCACCAGCGCGCGAAAACCTGTTCGTCCATTTCGCCGGCGAAATCCTTGGCGGTCAGGACGTAGAGCGTCACCGTGTCGCCGTCCGGGATCTGGTCGGAACCATTGGCCAGAAACGAGAAGCTTTCGCCGGGCACGCGTTCGACCGTCCGGGTGCCGTTGCCCACGGCGTGGTAGGCTCCGTCCGTCTGGATGTCCGCCTGCGCCGTCAGGGCCGCGCAAACCGCAACGAGGAGGAAAGCGAAATGCCGTTTCATGGGATGGTCACTCCTTTGGCTGCGATCCTATCAGGCCGCGGAGGGAGAAGCAACCGTCCGGTTCGCGCGGATCAGGCGCTGGCGGTGCGGGCCGCCGGAAGCACGTCGAAATCGCAGATCAACGGCAGGTGGTCGCTGAGACGGACGCCGCGGGCCACTTCGAAGTGGGTGACGCGGATTTCGGGGCTGTGGAGGATGAAATCGAGTTGCCAGCGGGGCGCGCGGCTGGGAAACGTCGGCAGATCGGTCAGATTGGCGCTGGCGAGCTTCAAATCGGCCATGAAATCCCGCAATTCCACTTTGCCGGCAAAGGCGTTGAAGTCGCCGGCGATCAGATAGGGTTTGGGGGCGTTTTTCGCCAGGCGAGCCAAATCGGCCAACTGGGCGGCGCGCGTCCGGCGACTGAGGGCCAAATGGACGACGTAAATGACGACGTCTTCGAGTTCGAGTTCCATGACGAGCCGCTTGACGCCCTTGCGGAGGAAATGGGTGCGCTCGCGGATGACGGACCGGCCCGAGATGCAGGCGTTGGCCTGCTTGCGCATCATGGGCAGGTGGCTCCACCAGGACAGATAGCTGTATTTCGGGCGGCAGAACGGCCGGTGGCCCAGTTGGCGGGCGATGACATCGGCTTGGTCGCGGTGCCCCGCGCGATAGGAGCCGGCATCGATCTCGACCAGTCCGAGCACGTCGGCCTTTTGCTCGCGGAAAAACCGGATCAGGGAATCCAGGTTTTTGCCTGTTTTCCGGAAAAAACCGCCGAAGGGGAAAGGCAAGTGGAATTTGACCCCCGTCCCCGTCGCGTAGCGCATGTTGTAAAGCACGAATCTCATGTAAACAAAGGCCTAATATACGCCCGGCCAAGAGGAATTCAAGCGCTTCGACACCGAAAAGAGTGGCGCATTCGCAACAAACGGGATATGAAGCGGATATGACGCGAACGGTTTTGATTTTGGCGCCCCATCCCGACGACGAAAGCATTACGGGGCTCTTGGCTCTGCGCCTCAAGGAAGAATGCGGCTTTCGGATTTGGGTGGTGCCGGCCACGCTGGGCAGCCGCGCGGACCGGCGTGCCGCGCGGGCCAAGGAATTGCGCGCGGCATGTCGCGTGCTGGGTTTTCACCTGCGAATTCCCATGGCCATTCCGGATGGCGTCGCGTCGATGAAACAACTGCTGGACATCGTGGCTGACGTTTCTCCGGCGATCGTTTTCATGCCCCATGCCAAAGATGGCCACCCGACGCATCGCGCTTGCCATTGGATGGGGGTGGCAGCCATGGATGCGGCCCGGCGGATAAAGGCATTTCACGTAGTGGAAACCGAGTACTGGCATCCGCTGGAACGCCCGAACCTGATGGTGGCGGCGACGAAAACCCACGTGGCGACGTTGCGCCGGGCGCTGGCCTGCCATGCCGGGGAAGTGGCGCGCAACGACTATGCGGCGCGCCTGCCGGCCTGGATGAGCGACAACGTGCGCCGGGGCGCGGAACTCGTGGGCGGTCCGGGAGCCGCCGCGCCGAACATGGCCTACGCCACGCTCTATCGCGCGCGGATCCGCGCCGGCGGAAAATGGAGCGCCCCTTTTCATGGCGGGAAGAGTCTGAAATCCGCTTGCGACCTGCGGGATTGGGTCGCGGCATGGGACGCACCGCCGGCGGCCGGCGCGAGCGGGCCGGGGCGTTAACCGAAAAAACTCTCTTCGCCGGCCGGGCGTTCGTTCTCGAAGATGCATATCTGCTGGCGCATCTCGACGCAGGCTTTCTTGAAGCGCTGGCTGGCTTCCAGAAAATCGTCGTCCGGTTTCTTCAAGAACGCGGCGCAGGCGTCGGCGAAGTCCAGCAGCGCGCGATACAGCTCCTTGGGCAGGCCCTGCGCGCCTTCCTTCGACATGATTTTATCTTGGAATTCCGGAACGATCTTCACGATGTCCGCGTGGTACTGCGCGTGGATCGGCCGGGCCAGTCCGAGCCACTCGATGCCATAGCGGTCTTCGTGGGCGGACAGATCCATGGTCAGCCGCTCCGCCAGATCCAGCAGGGCAAGGATATCGCGATAGATCCGGGTGCGGATCTTGGCCTTGGCGACGTGTTTCTCCTCGACGTGGGCTTTTTGCTTGCGGACCACGTCCGAGCGGTCGCCCATGCGCACCGGCGGCAGTTTCTTGCCTGGCGCCGTCGTCGGACCGGGCCGGGGTTGGGAAGGCGTTCCGTTCATGAAGGGACTTTATAGCGCGGCGGCGAGACCGTTTCCAGTCCAAACCGTGCGTCGGCGCTACTCCAGCGCCCAGACGGTGCTGGCACCGAGCGAAGCCCCCAGAACATCCCAGAAGACGTCCCGCCAGCTCCAGCAGGTTTTTTGACGCGCAGATCGTAGGCTTCCTTGCCGAAGCCCGCGGCCATGGCCGCCGTCCAGCCGAACGCCGCCGCTTCTTCCGGTTCGAGGTCGCGCGCGGCCAACGCGCCGCCGGCCCCGATGACGAATCCAGCGGCGAAGTGCTTGGCTTTGTCCGGTCCGAGCCAGGAATCGTTGCAGGTGCGGAAACCGGCGCAGCCGGCCTGCAGGAGCAGGACGGCTGCAACGAGCCCGTGAAGGCCCCGGGAAACCATGACGGAAACGGTTATTTCCGATCCTGCCGGTCGAGGATCTGGATGGCTTCGATGGCGGTGCGGATGGCTTCTTCCACGCCGACCTTGGCGATGATGGGGGCGTCGTCGTAGGTCAGGCCGATGGTGGCGAGCACTTCACCCGCGCGGACGCGGCGGATGCTCGACACGACGAAGAGCGCGGCGGATTCCATCGACGTCGAGATGACGTTCGAGCGGTACCAGGCGTTCCACTTGGCGTCGATCTCTTCGCGGATGGGAATGTCCTTGTCTTCGATGAAGAAGGCGTCCTTGCAGTGGCCGATGCCGGTGTGCGCGGGCAGCTTCAGGTTCTTCGCCGCCTGGCGCAGGGCCAGGGTGACGTCGAGGTCGGCCACGGCGGGGTAGGAAAGCGGCACGTACTGGCGGGTGGTGCCCTCCTCGCGCACGGCGCCGGTGGTGATGCACAGGTCGCCGAGCTTCACCTCGCGCTGGAGCGCGCCGCAGGTGCCGATGCGGATGAAGGTGTCCGCGCCGCACTTGATCAGTTCCTCGACCGCGATGGCGGTGGAGGGGCAGCCGATGCCGGTGGAGCAACAGGAGACCTTGATGCCGGCGACGGTGCCGGTCCAGGTGCGGTATTCGCGGTTGAAGGCCACTTCCTTCGCGTTGTCGAAGAACGACGCGATCAGCGGCACGCGGCCCGGGTCGCCCGGCAGCAGCACGTAGCGACCGACGTCGCCCCGCTTCAGGTGCACGTGGTATTGGAGTTCAGCGGCTTTCTTGGGGGATTTCTTGGCTTTTTTCTTGGACATGGCGGACTCCTTGGGTTTGCGAAATATTGGAATGACGGAACGTTGGAATGGTGGGGGAACAGCCGCCCGACGAGGGCGTCGGGGCTCCAGAAAACGAAAATCCGAACTGGAGCCGGCACGCCCTCGTGCCGGGTTTTAGACGTCCTCCTTGGCCAGTTCTTTCCAGAACTGGAGGATGAGCTTTTTCATGCCGGCCATGGCCTTCTGGGAGGTCTCGAAGACTTCCTGGTGGGTCAGGGCCTGG